>NZ_CP051240.1:3047589-3352348 GCF_017794965.1 Alcanivorax sp. | reverse complement strand
CAGTTATACAATTCAAACTTCTCGGGTTACATTGCAAAGAATTGATGACGATGGATCCAATTCATCCGCCGAAGTGGCAACCCATGGTGCAGAAATTGATTTGTCGACCGAGCAGTTTTCTCTAACATTTAATGAAGATGCCGAGAAAACGGCTACCTTGGAGTTTGAAAGCGAGTTTCAGGGAGATATTGATTTCTCTGGCAGGTTAGAACTTGAACAGGATGTGGCCCCAGAAACAGAAACCCTTTATTGGTCTCAGGAAGGAAATGTGCTTCAAGTTTCTGAGTCTTTTAACGGTAGTCCCGTTGTAACGTTTGTTGTAGCAGAGGGTGCGGCTATTATTTATGCTGTGGATAAAGAGAGTGTGGTAAATGAAAACACTGGCTTTTCTTGTGGCGCTAACCCCTGCTTTGAAGATTACTTTACAAGTGATACGTTGCTTGGCATTCGCCAACCTGCCCCCCTTCCCTAGGTAATAGTTTGTAGAGGTGATATGAGGCCGGGTGAGCTCTCAAATGGGCCGCTCGGTTTTACCTATCCCTAATATCGCGTCTCCGCCATCCCGGAAAACTGTTTCGCCAGATAGGTGGCGTAGTTATCGGTCATGCCGGCGAGAAAATCCAGGGCCCGCATGATGCATTGATAGATTCGTTCCTGTTCCGGTAACGCTTCCAGATTTTCCGGAAAGCTGTGTCGGCCGATCAGGTCGATGATGCGTTCGTGGCGATAGTTTTTGGCGTTGTTGCAGGCGTGGGACACTGCGGCTTCTATAAGCCCGTCCAGCAGCGCGCCCATCACTTCAAAGGCGCCGATTTCCAGCTCGATTTTTCTCGGGTGCTCGAACACTTTTGAGCGCGCCAGTTGCTTGGCGTTTTCCACCACATCCCGCACCGCCGGTTCGCAATGGCTGATCAGATCTCCTTCCATGCGGCCTTGCAGCAACCGCTCGTGATTGGCCACAAAGGCTTCCACACCGGCTTCGATAAAGCGCTCGATAATCTTGCCGCGCAGCAAGGCAGCCTTGCGCCCGTCGCGCAGGTCGGAATGTATCAGTTCGCTCACTTCTCTGGTGTCCGGCAGTGCCGGTTGCAACAAGGCATAGACTTCATCCCAGTGCAGCAGATCCATTTCCAGGCCGTCTTCCAGGTCAATGATGGCATAGCAGAAGTCGTCGGCGGCCTCCATCAGATAGGCTAGCGGGTGGCGGCAGAAACGACCGGGGGATTGCTCAATCAGTCCGCTGGCTTTGGCCACTTCGTGAAAGGCTGCGGCTTCCGCGACAAAGGCGCTGTACTTGCCGGGTTTGCTGCTGGCGGCCCCGGCATCGGCGGACAGCCACGGGTATTTCAGGAAGGTGGCCAGAGTGGCGTAGGTGAGGCGCATGCCATCGTCGTACTGGTGGTATTCGCTCTTGGTGAGGATGCGAAAGCCCTGGGCGTTACCTTCGAAAAACGTCAGGTCACTCTGTTGTTCCGGTGACAGCATGTCGAGAAAGTGCTGTCCCCGTTCCTGAAACCAGGCGCGAATGGCGCGCTCACCGGTATGACCAAAGGGCGGGTTACCGATGTCGTGGGCCAGGCAGGCGGACTGAACAATGTCACCAAAGTCAGTGGGATTCACGGACTCCGGTAGCAGGCGTTTGGACTGCAGCCGCTCTCCGGCCCGGATCCCCAGGGTACGGCCCACACAGGAGACTTCCAGCGAGTGGGTCAGGCGATTATGAACATGGTCGTTGGTGGCCAGCGGGTGCACCTGGGTCTTGCGGGCCAGCCGCCGGAAGGCACCGGAAAAGATGATCTTGTCGTGATCACGCAGGAAAGCGGTGCGGCCACTTTCGTCCTTGGCATCACGCCCGCCCAGGCGGGTCTTGTTCAGTAGCTGTTGCCAGTCCATGAAATCAGGTCCAGGGTTGATATTGCGGCTGGTGGAACCCACGGTATGTTTCACAGCATGTTGCCATGGCTGCTGCTTTGATGCACAGCTGGTATTCCCGCTGTTTGATGGATGTTTCGGGAGGAGATGATGAATCAGGACAAACCGTTGTTGATGCTGGTGACCAGTGCTTCACAGATGGGGCAGGGACAGCAGACAGGCCTGTGGCTGGAAGAATTCGCAGTGCCGTATCTGGCGTTCCGGGAGCAGGGTATCCCGCTGGTCGTGGCGAGCCCCCGGGGTGGCAAGATTCCGGTGGACCCCAATTCCGTGCCGGATGATGACCAGAAAGAGGCCTGGGCGGATGCTATTTCGGTACTGGAAGACACCAGGCCGCTGGAAGCAGTCTGGGAGGACGCTTTTTCCAGTGTCTTTGTCCCGGGTGGCCATGGCGCCATGTTCGACATGCCGGATAATCCTCTGGTGGCTGCGGTCATGGAGCGCACCTGGAATCGCGGTGGTGTGCTGGCGGCGGTGTGCCATGGGCCGGCCGCTCTGGTTGGGCTTCGCAATGAAGACGGTACGCCGTTGGTTCAGAATCGGACGGTCTCCTGCTTCACCAATGAGGAAGAGCGTGAGGTGGGTCTGGATGAGGTGATGCCGTTCCTGCTGGCGACGCGTCTGGAAGAACTGGGTGCCCGCCTGGATCTGGCTGACAAGTTCGTGGCGCATACGGTGACAGATGGAAAGCTGGTGACGGGGCAGAATCCGCAGTCCAGCGAGGCAGTGGCACAGGCGGTGATCACCGCGCTGTCCGAACAATCTCAATAACCTGGCTTCAGGCCAGAAACGACATGGAGTGACAATGGGGATTTACGATTTTTCTGCCACCACCCTGAGCGGCGATGAAAAGAACCTGTCTGAATTCAAGGGCAAGGTCATGCTGATTGTGAACACGGCCAGCAAGTGTGGTTTCACGCCGCAGTACAAGGGGCTTGAGGGGCTGTATGACGACCTCAAGGACAAGGGGCTGGAAATTCTCGGCTTCCCCTGCAACCAGTTCGGCAAGCAGGAGCCCGGTGCCGCGGATGAGATCGGCGCCTTCTGCGAAAAGAACTACGGTGTCAGCTTCACCATGTTCGACAAGATCGACGTGAATGGCGACAACGCCCACCCGCTTTACGATTTCCTGAAAAAGGAAGCGCCGGGGGTGCTGGGCAGTAAAGGTATCAAGTGGAACTTCACCAAGTTCCTGGTCAGCAAGGATGGCAAGGTGGTCAAACGCTACGCCCCCACCGACAAGCCAGAAGCGATCCGCAAGGATATTGAAACATTGCTGAACGCTTGATGCCGGATGCCATGAAGCCTGGGATGAAACCGCTGTAGGAGCGGTCGTTCGACCGCGATCCGAGCCTTGGCGAGGAAAGGATTCCAGAAGCGAGTGACGAGTACCGAGTACCGGGTTTCGAACATCTAAAACCCTGAGCCAGCTTAAGGTTTGCTGTTCTGGTGTTCGAAACCCGTTACTCGCAACTCGAAACTGATTTCCTCGCCAAGGCTCGGATCGCTTGCAGGCAAGCTCCTACAGGAGGTCCTGCTCGTTACTGCTGTTACGCGCTCTTGCGCTTTTCCATCATTTCAAAGATCACCATTCCGCTGAGCATGGCGGCGACGAAGACGATGGCTTTCAGGCTGCCGGTGCCGAGTGCCACCAGCGCCGGACCCGGGCAGAAGCCGGCCAGACCCCAGCCTACCCCGAAGCCCAGTGCACCCAGTACCAGGCGCTTGTCCAGCTTGCGGTTGGTGGGCACCTGAAAGCTGTCGCCAAACAGGGGGGCGGAACGCTGTCGGGTCAGGTAGAAGCCGACGGCAGAGACCGGGATGGCACCGCCCATGACCAGTGCCAGAGAGGGGTCCCAATGACCGGCAATGTCCAGGAAAGCCAGTACCTTGGCCGGGTTGGCCATGCCGGCCAGCAACAGGCCGATGCCAAAAATCAGGCCAGCGACAAAGGCAGTGATATGGCTGCGATGCATTACACACCTCCCAGCAAATGACGAATCACAAACACGGTGATGAAACCGCTGCCCATGAAGGCTGCGGTGGCCACCAGCGAGCGGGGTGACAGGCGAGACATGCCGCACACGCCATGGCCGCTGGTGCAACCGGCCCCATAGCGGGTGCTGATACCCACCACCAGGCCGGCCACGATCAGCAGCGGGATGTCCGCATCAATGACCATTGGCGGCAGGGTACCCACCAGTGCCCAGGCGGTGGGGGCGATGAGCATGCCGAGGATAAAGGCAATGCGCCAGCCACGGTCCATCGGGGCTGGGCGCAGCAGCCCGCCGACGATGCCGCTGATGCCGGCAATGCGGCCATTGGCATGCAGCAGCCACAGCGCGGCGAGGCCGATCAGCGCGCCGCCGGCCAGGGACGCCCAGGGGGTAAAGGCATTCCAGTCGATGGTCATTCTGGTACTCCACAAAATTGTTCGTACAGGGTTTGCAGAATGGCCAGTGCCCGGCCATCCGCGACGCGATAGTGCATGTGTTTGCCATCCCGCCTGCCCTCGATCAGTCCCTCACGGCGCAGTACGCCGATCTGTTGGGAAAGCGAGGGCTGATGGAGTTCGGTCAGGGTTTCCAGCTCGCTGACACTGCGTTCTTCGCCATCGGCCAGCTGACAGAGCAGCATCAGGCGGTCAGGGTGGGAGAGGGCCTTGAGCATCTGGCTTGCCTCGCGGGCGTTGTCGCGAAGGCTGTCTGCGTCCGGGAGCAGGGGCTGGGTTTTGGCTATATTATTCATAATTTAATAATGTATATTGTTGAGGCTGATCTGGCAAGGGGCCAATGCGGTCGAGGTCGCAGGCAGCAGAGGTGCTGTTCCCGGGCTGCGGTAGGAACCGGAGTGCAACGGAGGTAACAGCCGAAGGCTGGCCCGCAGGGTGAGCGTAGCGAGTAACGAGCAGGCTCGCGATCCGAGCCTTGGCGAGGTAATAAAGTTTCGAGTGACGAGAAGCGAGTTTCGAAAGGCAAAACCTCAAACCTCGTGCTTGGTTGTTGTTTATTGGGTTTTCGAAACTCGTGACTCTAGGCTCGTTTCTGGAATCCTTGCCTCGCTAAGGCTCGGATCGCTCAGGCGAGCTGAGCTCCTACAGCGGGGTATAGCGAGAGTTTTACCGACGCAAAAAGGCCCGCACGGGTACCGGGCGGGCCTTTTTGCGTCAGGCGTCAGGCGTCAGGCGTCAGGCGCTAAATTCAAACCACCGGCGCCATATACGGCAGTACCCCGTAGTACATGGCGTAGAAGTGGCAGACGCTGCCGCCCACCACGAACAGGTGCCAGATGGCATGGTTGAAGGGGATGATCTTGTCTGCCAGGTAGAAAATCACGCCCACGGTGTAGGTGATGCCGCCAGCCAGCACTAGCCAGAAGCCGGTGTCGTTGAGCTTGGTGGTGAGTTCGCCGGAGGCAAACAGAATCAGCCAGCCCATGGCCAGATAGATGCCCACTCGCAGTAATTTGAAACGGTGCCCGTAGCGTGCTTTCAGTGCGATACCGGTGACGGCCAGCGCCCAGATCACGGCGAACAGGATCCAGCCGGTCTGGCCACGCAGGTTAACCAGCAGGAAGGGGGTGTAGGTGCCGGCGATCAGGCCGTAGATGGCGCAATGGTCGAGCATCTTGAAGGCGGCGCGCAGTTTAGGGCTGCGGCTGCTGTGATACAGGGTGCTGGCGCTGTAGAGCAGGATCAGGCTGGCACCGAAGATGCTGAAGCCGACGATTTTCCACGGGTCGCCCTGCAGGCTGGCGGCCACGATCAGCACAATGGTGCCGACGATGCTGAGTGCTGCACCAATACCGTGGGTCAGGCCATTGAGCCATTCCTCGTGGTGGGAGTACGCCTCGTGGGTATCGCTGGGCATGGTGATCCTCTTGTCGTTGGACAGGTCACAATTCAGGGCTGAAAGGTTTTCGCATCATGCCGAGCCCGCGGAGAGGCTGTAAAGCGCCAATTCGGACAACTTTCACAAAGCGGGGCCTAAGTGCAGCCGGGCGGACAATAGGAAAGTGCGATTGATCGAATAGGGCAATTCAGGTTTTTCGGTGAATAGCCGGAGGCTATGATTTTCCTGTGGCCGGCGGTTCCCCTCTGCCGGCCCGTCCACTTGCCGCTCCCCCGGCGGCAGGTTCGCAAGACTTCCCCTTGGCCGACACTTCGTCGGCCTTTTTTTTGGTTCACCGCGTATTAGCGGGAAGTTGCTGCCGCAAAGGCCTTCCCGCAGGAGTGTCGGTTATTCGCTCCGCTCACCCCTGCAGGGCCGCTCCTTCGCCTTATGTGAAATCGATGTCTGGTGGGAGATTCAGCTTGCTGAACGAAGGTTCTGCCAGCATGCCCTGGTCTACAGCAGCATTCTTTCAGCAAGCTGAACTTCCCACAGAAGCAGCAAAGCGAGTTTCACCACGGAGGGCGCCGAGATCACTAAGTTGAAGCAATGGGTGTCCTCCGTGGTTTCTGATCTCTATACCCCGCCGTTGGAGCCTGCCTGCAGGCGATCCGAGCCTAACCGAGGCAAGGATCCCGGAAGCGCATCTCGACGCTCGCTTCTTCCCCCTCGCTGTCTCTCCCTTAGGGTAACAACATGTTGTGGGGGTAACCGTGCGTCATCGGCTCGTGCCAATTACGACCTTTCCGGTGTCGGTTTGGACGTTTGTCCCGAGTAAACAAAGACAGCGGTATCATTGCAGGTGACAATATCGCTTTGTGAGGGTGTATCATGCGCGAATTGCGTGTGGCCGTCACACTGAGTTGCTATTGGGAGAGCGAAATGCAACGAATCTGGGCAGTGCTGGGCTTGTCGCTGGTGTTATGGGGTTGCGGCGAATCGCCGCAGGATGAAGCGCCGTTGGCGCAGCCGGTGAAGCTCTACACCGTGGACAGCATGGCAGAAGGGCGGCTGCGTCACTACCCGGGCAAGGTGGTGGCCACCGAGGGGTCGGAGCTGGCCTTCCGGGTATCCGGTCAGCTGGAACAGCTGCCCATACGGGCCGGTGAAGAGGTGAAGAAAGGTCAATTACTGGCTGCTCTGGACCCGGCGGACTTCCGCAATCAGCTGGCCGACCGGCAGGCCCAGTATGATCTGGCAGACAGCCAGTACCAACGCAGTATCAGCTTGCATGAGCGGGGAGTGATTTCCGAGTCACAGTTCGATGAGTTGAAAGCCAAGCGACGCCAGGCCCAGGCGGCCCTGAGCCTGGCACGTGACAACGTCAATTATACTCGCCTGAAGGCGCCCTATGCCGGCACGGTGGCGCGTACCTATGTGGAGAACTACCAGTTCGTCCAGGCCAAAGAGCCGATCCTGTATCTGCAGGGCAACAAGGATATCGACATCGAGTTTGCGGTCTCCGAGCGGTTCTTCACCCACATTCGCGAGGATGGTGAAGACTATCAGCCGGAGCTGCGTTTCGAGGGCGCGCCGGACAAGGTGTTCAAGGCGAGCTACAAGGAACACGAAGCCAGCGCGGATGATCGCACCCAGACTTATATCATTACCCTGACCATGGCCAATCCGGAGGGCATCTTTGTGTTGCCGGGCATGAGTGTGGATGTGGCCATCGATTTGAGTCAGATCATGCGCAAGGCCACTACCTGGCCACAGGTCCCTGTGGAGGCGGTGTTCAACAAGGATGATGGCGATGGCGCCTGGGTATGGCGTTTCCAGCCGGAAGACAGCACGGTCACTGCCGTCCAGGTGACACTGGGGCAGGTTGTCGGTGACGGGGTGGAAATTACCGCCGGGCTGGATGCCGGTGATCGCATTGTCAGTGCCGGGGTCCATCATCTCAGTGAGGGGCAGCAGGTCCGTGAACTGGTGAAAGAGCGGGGCCTGTAACCGATGAATATTGCGGAGTACAGCATTCGCCACAAGGTGGTGAGCTGGCTGTTTACGCTGATCCTGCTGGTGGGTGGGGCGGTGAGTTTTACCCGTCTGGGGCAGCTGGAAGACCCTGAGTTCACCCTCAAGATCGCCATGGTGATCACCCAGTACGCGGGGGCTTCCCCTCGCCAGGTGGAAGAGGAGGTGACCCTGCCGGTGGAGGCGGCGATCCAGAACCTCCCCTATGTGAAGACGGTGACGTCCATCTCCAGTAACGGTCTGTCCCAGGTGCAGGTGGAGATGAAACCGGAGTACCGGACCCGCCAGCTCAAGCAGATCTGGGATGAGCTGCGCCACAAGATGACCGATCTGCAGGGGCAATTGCCCCCCGGCGCCGGCACTATCCAGGTGATCGACGACTTCGGCGATGTGTATGGCATCTTGCTGGCCATCACCGGTGACGGCTATGGCTACGAAGATATGCAGGACTACGCCGATCTGTTGCGTCGTGAGCTGGTGTTGGTGGATGGGGTCGGCAAGGTGGTGGTCGGTGGCCAGCGTCAGGAGCAGGTGCTGGTGGAGCTGTCCCGCGCCCGTCTGGCGTCGCTGGGGATCAGTCCGGAGCGGATCTTTGCCCTGCTGCAAACCCAGAACACGGTGAGCCCCGCCGGCAAGGTACGGGTGGGCAATGAATACATCCGCATCTACCCCACCGGCGAATTTCCTACTGTGCAATCCATGGGCAACCTGCTGATTTCCGAGCCCGGTGCCGATGAGCTGGTCTATTTGCGTGATGTGGCCACCATCGAGCGCGGTTATGCCGAAGTCCCCGGTCACCTGTATCGCTTCAATGGCGGCGCGGCGCTGACGCTGGGCATCTCGTTTGCCTCCGGGGTGAATGTGGTGGATGTGGGCGCACGGGTGGATCAGCGCCTCAGTGAGCTGGAGTACCAGCGCCCGGTGGGCATGGCACTGGCCACGGTCTATAACCAGCCCAACGAAGTGGATAACTCGGTCAGTGCCTTCATGCTCAATCTGGGCGAGGCGGTGGCGATCGTGATCGCGGTGTTGCTGGTGTTCATGGGGCTGCGTTCCGGCCTGCTCATGGGCGGGGTTCTGCTGCTCACCATCCTTGGCACCTTCATCCTGATGAAGGTGATGGCCATCGACCTGCAACGAATTTCCCTGGGAGCCCTGATCATTGCCCTGGGCATGCTGGTGGATAACGCCATCGTCATTACGGAAGGCATTTTGGTCGGCATGAAACGCGGGCTGTCGAAGCTGCAGGCCGCGGCGGAGATTGTCCGTCAGACCGTCTGGCCGCTGCTGGGCGCCACGGTGATTGCCATCATGGCGTTCGCGCCGATTGGGCTGTCGGAAGATGCCACCGGGGAATACACCAACAGCCTGTTCTGGGTGTTGCTGATTTCCCTGATGCTGAGCTGGATCACCGCCATCACCCTGGTGCCGTTCTTTGCGCATCTTTTCTTTCGCGACAAGGATGTTGGCAATGACGAGGGAGTTGGCGAAGACCCTTACTCGGGGCGGGTCTTTGTACTCTACCGTCGCATGCTGGACCGGGCGATCCATCACCGGGTGCTGACGCTGTCCGGCATGGCGGTGCTTATGATCGTGGCCTTGCTGGGCTTCGGTTTCGTCAAACAGGCGTTTTTCCCGCCGTCCAACACCCCCATGTATCTGGTGGACTACTGGTTGCCCCAGGGTAGTGATATCCGTGCCACCCGTGAGTCGGTGTCGCGACTGGAAGCGTCGCTGCTGGAGATGGACAGCGTCACTCAGGTCACCACCACCATCGGCCGTGGCGCGGAACGCTTCATGCTCCCTTATGCCCCCGAGAAAAGTTACCCGAGTTACGCCCAGCTGATCGTCCAGGTTGGCGACCGGGAACAGATCGACAGCGCCCTGGCCGACACCCGCAATCTGATTCGCGAACAACACCTGCAGGCGTTTGCCAAGGTAAAGCGATTGATGATCGGTCCCAGTCCGGCCGCCTCCATCGAGGCCCGGTTCAGCGGGCCGGATCCGGCCACGTTGCGCGAATTGGGCCTGCAGGCGGAGGCGATCATGGCGGCGGATGGTGCGCTGGAAAGTATCCGGCATGACTGGCGCCAGCAGGAAAAAGTGATCCGTCCACAGTTCCAGGAGGCCCAGGCCCGGCGTGTCGGCATCAGCCGTGAGGATCTGGATAATACCCTGGCGTTGAACTTTAGCGGCCGTACTGTGGGGTTGTATCGCGATGGCAGCAAGTTGCTGCCCATCGTGGCGCGGCCACCGGATGATGAGCGACTCAGTGCCAATAACCTGAATGATGTGCAGGTGTGGTCACCGGTATACGCCACCTTTATACCCATCAGCCAGGTGGTATCGGACTTTTCCACCGAATGGGAAAACGCCTTGATCATGCGTCGCGATCGCAAACGCACCCTGACCGTGCAGGCCGAGCCGGATGTGCTGGGCGACGAAACCGCCGACCATGTGCTGCGCCGCATCCGCCAACAGATCGAGGCGCTGGAATTGCCGCCGGGTTATGCCCTGAGCTGGGGCGGCGAGTACGAAGCCTCCCGGGATGCGCAGGCAGCGGTGTTTGGCAGCCTGCCGCTGGGTTACCTGTTCATGTTCATCATCACCATGCTGCTGTTCGACTCCCTGCGCCAGCCACTGGTGATCTGGGCCACGGTGCCACTGGCCATTATTGGTGTGACCCTGGGGCTGCTGTTGCTCAACGCCCCGTTCGGTTTCATGGCCCTGCTGGGTTTCCTGAGCCTGTCAGGGATGCTGGTGAAGAACGGCATCGTGCTGGTGGAGCAGATCAAGCTGGAGATGACCGAGCGGGAACCGCTGGATGCGGTGGTGCATGCCTCCGTGTCACGGGTGCGCCCGGTGTGCATGGCCGCCATCACCACAGTGCTGGGCATGGTGCCACTGCTGTTTGATGCCTTCTTCGAATCCATGGCGGTGGTGATCATGTTTGGCCTGGGCTTCGCCACCATCCTCACCCTGGTGGTGGTGCCGGTGTTGTACACGCTGGTGTACGGGATCAAGGCGCGCAAGGGGGAGCCGGTTTAGGGGCGACAGGTTACGGGGTACGAAGCTCCAAACATGGCAGTATCACTGCCCGTCTGTAGGAGCTTGCCTGCAAGCGATGGGGAGTTGATCAAGGCTTCATCGCTTGCAGGCAAGCTCCCACAGGTGAATAAACCGATGGCTTGACCTTGATCTTCGCAACGCGCACCTCGCCCTGCCTTCATTCGTGTGCAGTGTCTTTGCTCCGGCCTTGTCGCTCGTAGCAGATGCTTATGCCTGCCCTCTCTGCCACAATGTGCCCCGCCTGATTCCGATTTTCTCGAGAGCCCAAAGGAGTACCGATGTTGCTGGCCATTGCCGCCCTGATTGGCGGGCTGATTCTGCTGGTGTGGAGTGCGGACAAGTTTGTGGATGGTGCCGCCGGTACCGCCGCTCATGCGGGCATGCCCCCCCTGTTGATCGGCATGCTGATTGTCGGTTTCGGTACCTCCGCCCCGGAGATGGTGGTCTCCGCCCTGGCGGCCCTGGACGGCAACCCGTCCCTGGCGCTGGGGAATGCCTACGGCTCGAACATCTCCAACATCGCCCTGATTCTCGGCGTGGTGGCCGTGATCAGTCCTATCGCGATCAACTCTGCTGTCCTGCGCAAGGAACTGCCGGTACTCACGGTGATCACCTTGCTGGCCGGTTTTCAGTTGCTGGATGGCGATATTTCCCGTCTCGACGCCTGGGTGCTGATTGGTCTGTTGGCCGGCCTCATGGGCTGGTCCGTGTATGCCGCCATGAATGGCAAGGGGGATATGCTCGGGGGCGAAGTGGAAACCGACATGGCTGAGCACCCCTTGCCCTTGAAGAAGTCGCTGTTCTGGTTGGTGGTGGGCCTGATTCTGCTGGTCGTCAGCTCCCGGGCGCTGGTATGGGGGGCGGTGTTCATTGCCCAGTCCCTGGGGGTTAGTGATCTGGTCATCGGTCTGACCATTGTGGCCATTGGCACTTCTCTTCCCGAATTGGCGTCCAGCATCGCGGCGGTGCGCAAGAACGAGCACGATATCGCCTTTGGCAACGTGATAGGCTCGAACCTGTTCAATACCCTTGGTGTGGTCGGTATTGCCGGTGCCATCAGCCCCATGGCGGTGGAGCAGGATGTGCTGTTGCGCGACTGGTCATTGATGACCGCCCTTACCCTGGTGCTGTTCGTCATGGGCTACGGTCTGTGGGGGCGCAAGGGACAGGTGACGCGGGGGAATGGTATTGGCCTGCTGATTGTCTACGTGGCCTACATGGCCTACCTGGGTAGCACGGTCATCAAGGCCGCCGTCTGAGTGGAAGGAATCGTATGAATACAGGGAAGTCCGAAACGCTGGAGCAACGCGCCTTTTTGCTGGCGCTGATCGGCGTCAGCCTGGTTTTTGCCCTGCTCTTGAAGCCTTTCTGGGCCCCGGTGTTCTGGGCCTGTGCCATCGGCGTGATCTTCTACCCGTTCCAGAAGCGCCTGCTGGCGCGCTGGCCGGCCCGGCGTAATCTGGTTGCGATGCTCACCCTGACCCTGTGCGTGGTGCTGGTGATCATTCCGGTGCTGTTTGTGACCACCTCCTTTGTGACCCAGGGGGTAGGGCTGTTCCAGCAGGTACAGAGTGGCGAGATCAACCTGGCCGAGTATGTGGACAAGATCAAGCATGCCTTCCCGGGTATCCAGTCCCTGGCCGAACGCTTTGATATCGATCTTGAGCGGATCAAGTCCCAGGCGGTGCAAGCCTTCACCGGCGCCGGTCAGTTTCTGGCCAAGCGCGCCCTGGCGGTGGGGCAGAACACCTTCCAGTTCTTCCTCAACCTGGGGCTGATGTTGTATCTGGCGTTCTTCCTGATCCGTGATGGCGACAGCATGATTGCCATGCTGATACGCGCCCTGCCGTTGGGCGATGAGCGCGAAAAACTGCTGTTTGCCAAGTTCGCGGAAGTGACCCGCGCCACCATCAAGGGGAACCTGCTGGTGGCCATCACCCAGGGTGCCCTGGGTGGGCTGATTTTCTGGATTCTGGGTATTCCCGGCGCCATGCTGTGGGGCGTGGTGATGGCGGTGCTGTCACTGATCCCCGCAGTGGGGGCGGGCCTGATCTGGTTGCCGGTGGCGGTGTACCTCTATGCGGTGGGTGAGGTCGTCGAGGCGACCGTGTTGTTGCTTTACGGCATATTCATCATTGGTCTGGTAGATAACATCTTGCGGCCCATTCTGGTGGGGCGTGACACCAAGCTGCCGGATTATGTGGTGTTGTTTTCCACCCTGGGTGGTCTGGCCATGTTCGGGATCACCGGCTTTGCCGTGGGCCCCCTGCTGGCGGCCCTGTTTGTGGCCTTCTGGGGCATCTTTATCCGTGAATTCAACGAGAGTGAACCCGACGTGTTGCCTGAGCAGCCCGGCGAGGCCAGCTCCGGGAGTGACTAACCATGGTATTTCTGCGCATGGTCATGGCGGCCTCCATCGCCGGGTTGTCAGCCTTCGGCTGCGATGAAGACGAAGACGTGTTTGGCGACAGCACCCGGCTGTATTTCCATAACCAGATGACCCAGACCACCGGTGGCAGCAGCGATGATGTGAGCGTGGATCTGTTCGTGGATGACATGAACTCGCCGCTGGCCAGCGATGTGGAGTACACCGTTACCGGTAGTGTCGGCAGTGACAGTGTGGAACTGGACGACGACAGTGAAAGTATTGCCTTTGATGTGCGCGGCGCCAGTTCCGGCAGCACGCTGATCAATGGGCCGGTGAACCGCACCCTGGTGGCGGGCAGCCGCTACACGGTGGTTCTCATGGGTGACACCACCCTGGGTAATCAGCGCCTTGGTACCTTCCGCTATCAGGACGTGGATGTGGCCAGCGGCCAGATCCGGGTGCGTTTTATCAACACCCTGTCCCGGCTGGCCGGCGATGATTTGTCCGTGTCCCTGCCCGGCGGCGCCCAGCAGCTGGCTTCGGCGCTGGAATATGGTGATGGCAGCAGTTACACCACACTTTCCTCCGGCAGCACACTACAGGTGGATGTGAACAACAGCACCCAGGGTGTGCTGATCGATACGGTCAGCTGCAGTGTCAGCAGCGGGCGCAGTTACGATGTGATCATCGCCTACACCCGCTTCGACAGTGACGACGACCAGATTGCTATCTACTGTCAGCCTTATTCATAGCTAGCAGCTACCAGCTGCGAGCTATGAGCTATGAGTAAGAGCAAAGTCAAAAGCAAAAGCAGGTTCGCTTCGCTCCTGTGGGAGTCTGCCTGCAGACGAATAGCGTCCGGCGTCGGGCATCTGGCCTCCGGCGTCCTTCACCCCTTCAATCTCACCTGCGGATCCAGCCTTGGCGCCTTGAGCGGCTTTCCCTGGTAGGCCGTTACCTCCCCGAAACGGTTGTTGGGCCAGTTGTCCCAGTCGGCTACCGCCTGCTCAAGCCGGGCCTGGTCGCGGCCGACAAAATTCCACCACAGCAGTACCGGTTGGTGTAGCGGTTCGCCGCCCAACAGCATCACCCGGCTGCCCGGTTCCAGGGTCAGGGTCAGTTGCTCACGTCCCTGGCCCAGATAATAGAGTTCACCCACATCCAGCCTGTTGCCCTCCACATGGGCATGGCCCTGGTTGATGCACAGCCCGAGCTCGAAACTGGCCGGCACCGGCAAGGTAAGGGTGCCGCCCTCATGGGCTTCAATATCCGCACCCACCAGGGGAGAAAAGACCTTTGCCGGGGAGTGTCTACCGTCCAGTTCTCCGACCACCAGAGTCACGCTCATGCCGTCCTTTTCCCAGTGGGGCAGATCCGTGTGGTGGGCAAAGGCAGGGGTGGTGTCTTCGTGTTCGCCGGGCAGGGCAATCCAGAACTGCAGACCGTGCATGGGGCCGCTGAACCCGGGCGGGCTTTCCTCGGAATGGCAGATGCCATGGCCTGCGGTCATGAGGTTGAGCTGGCCGGGTTCGATCACCTGCTCATAACCCAGGCTGTCTTTGTGAAGCAGGGCGCCCTCAAACAGCCAGGTGACGGTCTGCAGCCCGGTGTGCGGGTGGGTCCCCACATCCACTGGGCTGTCTGCGCTCAGGGAAGTGGGGCCGATATGATCGAGAAAGCACCAGGGGCCGATCAGGCGCTGGCGGCGGCTTGGCAAGTGGCGAATGATCGGCAGACCGCTGCCGAGCACACTGCGGTGCGAAGGAACGGCTTCCAGCGTGGGCCGCCCGGCAAGGTTGGGGCATTCCACTACGTCGCCGTTATCGTTGAGATTGCTCATGGCCAGCTCCGTGAGAAGGGACTTCTATGCCGAGTATGCGTGGGCCGGTTGCTGCTGAGAAGGGGAAGGCACAGTTGCGAGAAGCGAGCTTCGAGTTGTGAAGATCAAAAACTTTCGCGTGTCCCGGTTTTGCCTTTGGAAACTCGCTTCTCGTAACTCGAAACTACTCCCGTTCGCCAGGCAGTATGGGGCCTGCTGGAAAGCGACTCGGTCTGACGGTGCGGAAAACAAAAAACGGGCCCGAGGGCACTGCTGTCCCACAGTTTGTATCTGCTTGACTGAGTTCTGCAGGGGCTGACATTCCGGCAGGGTCTTTCGTGATATGAAGACATGAATTGGCGGCGAGCCCATTTTCAGATGTCGCCCCCCAGCCTCCGTAGATTCTTCCTGGGTAGGGGCTTGCTTGTAGGCGAAGACGTGTTCGCAAGGGCGGAATTCGCTTGCAAGCAAGCTCCCACAAAGGAAGGAGCTCCTGTCCCAAAGGGGGGGCTGAAAATGTGGGACAGCAGTGGGCCCGAGGGCCCGTTTCTTTTTTCCGATGATTACTGTACTGAATAGGTAAAGCTGGTGATGCTGCCTTTCTTGAGCAGGGTCTTGGCATCATCGGGTTCGAAACACTGGGTTTTCTGCTTGCCATTGAAGCCACAGATGAACTCGTCCCAGTTGGGGCTACCGGCGGTGCCGGAGTAGCTTTCCTGGCCCGCCTTGGGCACCACCGGATCCACTTTCACGTAGCCATGGGCGCCGCCGTTCTGGATCTTCAGCCAGATGGCGAAGGACGAATCCAGACAGTCATCCGGGGTGCCATTGGCTGCCTGCCACTTGTAGTCACCACGCACGATCGGTTCGCCAAAGAAGGCGCCCACATCGTAAGCCACGGTGATGGAGGCCAGGGTGCATTCGCCGATAGTGACGTTGCGCTGCTTGAGCGTGCCCTTGCAGCTGGGGCAGTTGAGCTTGTCGCTGGCCTGCATGTTGCCGTGCTGGATGCTGGCCTGGCGGGCGCTGTGCCCACGGCGGGGCTGACGGGTGGCGGCCGGTTCGCTGCGATACGCCACCTGTACCGGGGCGGCAGCCTGACTGGCGCGGGCGGCTTGAAGGCGGGCACGTTCAGCCTGTTGTTGCTCACGCAGTTGCTGTTGGCGGGCCTGCTGCGCCGCCATGGCCTGTTGCTGGCGGACCAGCTCCTGCTGGCGACGGCGTTGTTCCGCGTTGGCGGTTTTTTGCTGGGCCTGCAGCTGACGGCGTTGCTCCTGCTGAAGCTTGCACTGGGCGGCCTGTTCCTGGGCCAGCTGCTTCTTGAGGCGGGCGGTTTCCTTCTCAGCTTCCAGTGAGGCACTGAAAGCTTGCTTCACCAGCGGGTCGCGAATTTCGAAGTTGCCGCGGGCATATTGTTGCTGCATCTGCGCCAGGTTGTTGCCTTGCCCGTTCTCTACCCAGATGTCTTTTACGGTGGCGCTCATGATGTCGGCAGTGGCGTAGGAGGGAATGTCCGCGGAGCTGGCCAGGCCGGCAATGGCGGCGGTGGCGAACACCTTGCCGAAGGTATCGCCACTACTCTGTTTGGGGGCGGTGTAGTTGTTGATCCTGCCGCCATAGCTGCCCAACACCTGAGGGGTTTTCTCGTAGCCTTTGCGCATGGCGAGATCCATGGGGGTGTCGCCATCGGTATCACGGGGGTTGGCGTTGGCGCCGTACTTGAGCAGGTTTTCCAGCACCTCGAAATTGCCTTCCTGGGCGGCCTTGTGCACCGGGGTCCATTGATAGCGGCCAGCACCCAGTTCCGGGTTGGCGCCGGCGGCCATCAGCATGGTGACGACATCCGGGTGGTTGCTGCCGGCAGCATAGTACAGCGCGCTGTAGCCATCGTCGGTGGTCAGGTTGGGGTCGGCTTTTGCCCCGATCAGGGCCAGGGTGGCTTCCTTGCGGCCATTGTCTGCGGCGGTCATTAGTGGCGTGAATTTACCGTCCCCGTTACGGCTGTTGACGTCAGCACCTGCTGCGATCAACCGCTTCATGCTCTCCGTCTTATTCTTGTAGGTGGCCTGGTAAAAGCTGGTGAAGCCATTAACGCTAAGCTGGTCCACCTCGGCGCCTGCAGCCAACAGGGCATCCACCATGTCCACATTGCCATTCTCGGCGGCATACATCAGTGGCGGGTTGAAGTTGTCGGTGGGCATCGGTGAAGGAAGGGCTCCTGCGGCCAGAAGCAGGTTAAGCGTTTCCAGGTTGTTGGCCTTGGCGGCGGCTGCAACGTTGGGTTGCTCCAGTGTACCGTCCGGGGTGATGCCGGTGGCGAGCAGGGCGGCGGCAAGAGCCGTGTCGTTGTTTTTGTTTGCCACAGCCGAATGCAAAGCCCTGTCTGTGGCAGTTGCGCCCTGTTCAAGCAGAAGAATGGCGTGGTCTCGGTAGCCGTTAGTGGTAGCCCATTCCAGCAGTGTGGTGCCGGAGGCAGGGCTGACCACCGCATCAGGATCTGCCCCGGCGCTAAACATATGTAGTGCCAGTGCGCGGTGGCCCCTGAAGAGCGCGTAATACATGGCAGGCAACGGTGCCTGATCCATGGCGTCGGTATTGGCGCCATGATCGACCAGGGATCTCGCCAATGTTGTCCTGTTCTTTTTGATCGCTTCGAGCAACGGCGTGTCGCCCTGGTAAATCTGCTCCAGATTGACGCCATGTCCTGCCAGCAGGTCAGCCATGGAGGTGTTGTCTTTGTTGACGGCAATATGGATTGGCGGAATCCCTGTTTCATCCACCACCAGATCCGGATCGGCACCTGCTTCCAGTAGCAGCGTGGCCAGCGGCAGGTTGTCGCTGTTGAGGCTGGTGATCAGTGGCGTAAAAGTGGTTTCACCGGCATGGTCAGGGTTCGCGCGGCCATTGAGCAGGATGGCGGCCAATTCGCCCTTGCCGGCATCCACCGCCAAAGTCAGTGGCGTATTGTCCTTGCGGTCGGCCAGGTTCACATCGGCACCGCGCTCCAGCAGCAGTGTCAGCATGGCGGCGTTTTCCGTCTCCACCGCGGTCATCAGAGCGGTACGCTTGCTGAAGCCATTGCGGGCATTGATATCGGCCCCGTTGTCCAGCAGGAAGGTGACGATATCGGCCTGATCGGCTTCCGCCGCCCGGTAAAGGGCGGTGGTCATCTTTAGATCCTTGCCGTGGATATTCTTGCCTTCACCATGCAGCTGTTGAAGGGTCGCCAGATCCCCCTGGCTGGCGGCACTGACGGCTTTCATGTTGCTGCAGCCGGTGGAGCCCAGCGCAAGGGCGAGGGTGCCCGCCAGCATCAAAGGCCGGAGGCGAAAAGGTTGCGTTGTCATTATGGTTATCCCGAATTATCCCAGTACAGGCGAATTGTGCGTGCATCGGCCGATCTTGGCGTCCCCCAAATGGGGTATGCCGTTTTATTAATGTCGCTGTTTCTGGCGCAGTGAGCGGGGGCTTCGCGAGCAGGCTCGCTCCCACAGTGCGGTTCTGCCGGCTTTGCGTGTAGCGTTGTGCAGCCGCAGAGCGGCTAAAATAAAGAGCAACGGGCGGGCGCTTTTGGCATACTCGCGCCTCGAATTTGTTGCTGCGGAGATCCGACCATGTTCAAGGTCAATGAATACTTCGATGCCAAGGTGGCATCCATCGCGTTCCAGGGTGAAACCAAGCCTGCCACCGTGGGTGTCATGGCACCGGGTGAGTACGAGTTCGGTACCAGCGAGCACGAAACCATGACAGTGGTGAGTGGGGCGCTGATCATCAAGCTGCCGGGCGCCACCGACTGGCAGACCTTTGCCGCCGGTGACACCTTTGAAGTGGAGGCCAACAGCACCTTTCAGGTTAAGGTAGAGGTAGATACGGCGTACCTGTGCCTGTACGGCTGATTCCGACATGACTGAAAAAAGGGGGTAAGGATGCCGTTTTTTCCGGCCAGGGATGGCCAGTCTCTCCACGTTAGAACCCTGGGCCGCGGCCAGCCGGTGTTGATGCTTCACGGCCTGGGCATGCAGGGCCGTGACTGGCTACCGTTTGTGCTGCCGTATGCGCGGGAATTCCAGTTCTATCTGCCGGATCTGCGGGGTGCCGGTCGTTCCGCCAGAGTCCGTTTCAATCAGGCGGATGTGTTCCAGAACCACATGGAAGACATGGAAGATCTGGTGCGTCATTTCGGGCTCTCGCCCTGTTATCTGGTGGGTTATTCCCTGGGCGCCACCACCAGCCTGCACTGGCAGTCGTTCGGTGATTTCTCCTCGGTTGCCCGCTATCTGCATGTGGATCAGTCGCCGTGCATTCATAACAGTGCGGATTGGCCTCACGGTCTGTTCGGTGCCAATCAATCGCATTTTTTTGGCCAGCTGCGTGCGCTCAGGGCGTTGCTCGACGGGGCGCCTGACCAGGGGGAGGTGGTCGACCTTGCTGTGGGGCTGCGCGAGCGGGTGTTACACCAGCTGGTGGATATCCTGTCTCAGATCTCCGGTAATGATCGGCTGAAGAATGCGTTTGCGGCCAGCGCCCGCTGGGCCGGGGTGTGGGCACGCTTGTTGCCGGTGTCCAATATTGCCGATATCCGAGCCTATCTGGACGCCTATCTGGATGGCGCCCACGATTACCGTGACAGTGCCCGGGACTTTCCGGTGCCCGCCACGGTGCTGACCGGTGCCCTGTCTCCCCTTTATCCCGCAGAAGGGCAGGCGGCGTTCGCCCAGCTTGCCGGTGCGGAACATGTGGTGTTGCCTCGCTCCGGCCACGTACCGCTGATGAGTCAGCCAGTGGAATTCACCCGCGCCCTGGGCCGCTTCCTGAAGGGAGGGTGAGTGGGGCGCCTGATGCTGGACGTCTGATGCCAAATGCCTGTGGCCCAAGGCTGAACGCCTGACGCAAAAGATTCAAAATCGTCAGCCTGATAAGCGTGAGGTTTGCGATGTCCAGGATCAGTTCCCGGCCATTCAGTCGTAATGAGCCGGATAATCGACGCCTCTGCCTTTTGTATTCATCCGCCCAGTGGTTACCATCCCTGTCCTGACTGATTAGTGGGAGAGCTGGGTGGTTGCCATTCATACCTCTGCGCCGGCGTTGACCCTTCGCGCAGGCCAGGAAGCGATAGCGCATTTACGCGAGCATGGCCTCCAGCCTGAGCACGTGGATATCGTTCCCGGTGCGGCCGGCGGGCCCAAGGCGCTGGGTATCATCGGTCTCGATCGCGCCGTGTTCGGTGAGTTCCTGCCCCGTGCGCCGCGCCCCCGTACCCTCATCGGCGCCTCCATCGGCAGCTGGCGCTTTGCTGCCATCGCCATGTCAGACGATCCAGTGGCGGGTCTGCACAAGCTGGCAGAGATCTATACCCGCCAGCGTTACGATGGTAGCGAAAGCCCGGCCCAGATCTCCGCTCAGTGTGCCCTGATGCTCTCCGAGCTGATCGGCGACGGTGATGCCAATATTCTCGACCATTCTGATTACCGCCTCGCCATCGTGGTGGTGCGCAGCCGGGGCCTGATGGCGCGGGAGAATGGCTGGGGGCTGGGTGCCGGACTGGCGGCCCTGATCGGTTCCAATTTGTTCAGCCGCCAGGCCTCCGGCCTGTTTATGGAGCGAGGGCTGGTCTATCCCGCAGACCATGCGCTGCCGTTGCATGAGTTAAACGATTTCACTACCCACCATATTTCGCTGGACGCCAGCAACCTGCGTACCGCGCTGCTGGCCAGCGCCGCCATCCCCATGGTGCTGGCGGGGGTCACTGATCTTGCCGGTGCTCCGCAGGGGGTATACCGCGACGGAGGTCTGCTCGATTACCATCTGGATCTGCCCTACCGCAGTGAGGGAGTCGTGCTCTATCCGCACTTCACCGATCGGGTGATCCCGGGCTGGTTCGACAAGCCCCTGCGCTGGCGCAACGGCGACCCGCAAAAACTCAGCCGCACCCTGCTGGTGTCCCCCTCCACCGAGTACCTGCAGGCACTGCCCAACCGCAGGCTCCCCGATCGCCGCGACTTCAAACAATTCCTCAACGACGACACCGCCCGCGAAGCCAGCTGGCGCAAAGCCATGGCTGAGAGTGAGCGGCTGGGGGATGAGTTTCTGGAGCTGGTGGAGAGCGGGAAGTGGGAAGAGCGCCTGAAACCAATTAATAATTAATAGTGAATAATGAATAACTGCGCGGGTTGGTGTTGTTGGATTTACAGCGTTTGAGGCCGCGCCGATTGTCAGGTCGCGGGCTGCTGGGCCTGATTCGGCTCAAGCGGTGATCGCGCAGTTATTAACTATTAATTATTCACTATTAACTGTTCCCTGCCCCCCTGCTAGTCTCCCCAAACCCCATCCCAACCCAAAGGCCGCCCGTGCAGCAAACCGATACCCCTCTCTCCAATCTGACCCTTGCCCGCCAGTTGTGGCAGCAAACCTGGCCCATGGCGCTGGGGGTGATGGCGTTGCTGGGGTTTCATCTGGTGGACAGTGTGTTTGTGGCGCGGCTGGGGACTCTGCCGCTGGCCGCCCAGTCCTTCACCTTCCCGTTGGCGTTTCTGGTCATCGGGGTCCAGGTAGGGGTGGGAATTGCCATTGCCGCGTTGATTTCCCGGGCCATCGGCGCGGAGCAGCATGCTGAGGCCAACCGCCTGGGGGCCCTGGTGCTGGCGGGCGGTGGGGCTTTGCTGGGGCTGTTGGCGGTGGTGCTCTGGTGGGTGCAGGGGCCGGTATTTTCCCTGTTGGGGGCCTCCCCTGACGTACAGGCCATGATCCGCCCCTACTGGGCGTTGCAGCTGCCTGCCATGTGGGTGGGCGGGGTGGTTTATTTTGGCTACAGCCTGTTTCGTGCCCATGGCAATACCCGTTTTCCCGGGCTGATGATGGTGCTGACCAGTCTGTTTAACCTGGTGCTGGATCCGCTGCTGATTTTTGGAATTGGTGACTGGCAGGGGTTGGGATTGCCCGGTGCGGCGCTGGCCACGTTGCTGGCGTTTGCTATGGGGGGGCTGTTGTTGATCCTGGCCCTGCGTGGCAAAGGCTGGGTGCAGCGCCATGGCATGCTGGAGCAGGTGCGGATATCGGCGCTGCCATTCCTGCACATCGCCGGCCCGGCCATGATCAGCCAGTTGATGCCACCGCTGGCGGCCATGCTGGCCACCGCCCTGGTGGCCCGCAGCGGTGAGCAGGCGGTGGCGGCCTGGGGCATGGCCAGCCGGCTGGAAAGCTTCAGTATTGTGCTGGTGCTGGGCATGACCATGGCCTTGCCGCCCTGGTTGGGGCGCTGTTATGGCCGTCGGGACTGGGACACGGTGCAGCAGCTGATGAAGGTTGGGGCGATCATGGTGATCGGCTGGCAAACCCTGCTGGGGCTGATACTGGCGGTGTTGGCGGTGCCGCTGGCAAACCTGTTGGTGGAAACCGCACCGGTGCAGGGTTATCTGGCGGTACTGATTCGCTGTATGCCGCCGAGCTTTGGCCTGCTGGGCGTTTGCATGCTGGTGGTCTCGGCCAGCAATGCCCTGGGCTGGCCCATGCGCGCCATGCTGTTGTCTTTCCTGAGGCTGTTTTTGTGCTACCTGCCGTTACTGTGGCTGGGCTTTCAGTTGGGAGGCTTCGGCGGGCTGGCCCTGGGGGCGGCGTTTGGCAACCTGATGGCCGGGGTGATGGCGTGGATGGGGTACCAGCAGGCGCTTGCAACGGTAATTAATAGTTAATAATGAATAATTAATAACGTCGCGGTCGCAGTTTGCTTGACTGAAATGTGCGAGGCCGCGCCCAGAGCCTGGGCGCGGCCTCGTACGTTTTGAAAATCGCTGCAGGTGAACGCGCAACTATTAATTATTCATTATTAACTATTAATTGCTTTCCCGTTCCCACTCCGGCGGCTTCCAAAGGTGTTTCAGTCGCTGTAGCAAGGGCCCGCGTTTGGCCATGTCCCGGAACAGGTCCACGTATTCGTGGCACCAGTTCACCAGCAGGCTGTTGCTGTACACCGGACGGGTGATGCCGTATTCCACCGGCAGGTCCTCTTTTTCTTCCACAAAGGTGCCGAACAGGCGGTCCCAGATCATGAACACGCCCGCATAGTTCTGGTCGATGTATTCCGGGTTGCGGCCGTGGTGGACGCGGTGGTGGCTGGGGGTGTTGAAGATGTACTCGATGGCCGGGTGCATCTTGCCCACCAGGGTGGTGTGAATGAAGAACTGGTAGACCAGTGACAGGGCATAGGCGACGCCGATCCACACCGGGTTGAAGCCAATCACCGCCAGCGGCACATAGAACAGCCAGCCGCCATTGAAGATGTTGGTGGCGTTCTGTCGCATGGCGGTGGAAAAGTTCATCCGCTCGGAAGAGTGGTGTGTCACATGGGCCGCCCACAGCCAGCGAACCCGGTGGGAACTGCGATGAAACCAGTAGTAGGCGAAGTCCAGCAACACCCACAGTAGCAGGGCGGTGAACCAGGTCAGTTCGATCTCCATCAGCCGGTAATGATAGGCAAACGCATAGACCGGAAACGCCAGAAGGCCGGCAAACAACAGTTCGGTGGTCTGGTAGCCGGCGCCGAGCATGAAGTTGAGCACCGATTCGCGGCCGTCTACCCGTGCCGGGTCATGGCGGATCTTGCGATATTCCCACAGGAACAGGCCAATAAAGATCGGGGTGGCGACGACAAAGATCAGCTGTCGCTCATCCAGGGCCAACCAGGGTGCCAGCACATCCCAGAGTGGCGCCAGCCCACTGTTGGCCCAGACATCCTCAAACCAGCTTGTTATCGACATGGTGCGGCCTCGCTTCTTCGCAATGTGTCTATTGTGTCGGTGGGCATCCACAAAATATTGACGATTGGTGCCGTTATTTTGACAATCAATGCCACAAATTCGTCATTGTGGAGACGCCATGGCCACTCCCATGCGTGTTACCGGGGCCTGGGTGCAGCTGCTGACCGATTGGCTGGACCGGGAGAGCCTGCCCGCCCCGGACCTGCGCACGGTACTGGATAGTCGCAGCCCCGGCGATGTGGTGCCCCTGACCCTGTGGAATTCGTTGTTGTCCCGGGCGGTGGCGTTGCGCCCGCAGGCCGTGGCGCCGGCACTGGATATCGGGGCCCGGGTGCAGCCCCGTCATGTGGGGGTGCTGGGGTACCTGATCCTGACTTGTCGCACCCTGGGCGAAGCCATGCTGGCCTACCAGCGCTACGAGTCCCTGTTTTACGGGCGCGAAGTGGTGAAAGTGGTGGCCGAGGGCAGCAGCATGGCGCTGTGCTGGACGGCAGAGGATTCTACCGGGGTGCTGGCGGATAGCGTGGCGATCGCCGCGTTGGTGGCCTTCCTGCGCCGCCTGGTGGAGTCTCGCCTCTCACCGGAGCGTGTCGACTTTGTCTTCGCGGCCCCGGATGAGGATACCCGTAACGCCTATGAGCTATTCTTCGGTTGCCCGGTACATTTCGAACAGCCGCAAACCCGGGTGGTGTCCTCCCTGACCTTGCTGGCATTGCCGTTGCCACACAGTGCGCCCCATATGCGTACCCTGCTGGATCGTCAGGCACGGGCCCTGATGCTGGCGCTGCCGGAGTCGGACAGTTTCGACCGCGCCTTGCAACAGGCCATGGTGCGGCTGATGCCGGAGGCGGTGGTGACCCTGCCGCGCCTGGCAAAGGAGCTGCATATGTCGGTTCGGACCCTGCAGCGGCGTCTGGCAGAGCGCAAGATGACCTGGCGGGCGCTACTGGATCGCACTCGTGAGCAGCTGGCTCGGGATTACCTCTCTGACCCCTCGCTGACACTGGGGGATATCGCCCTTTTATTGGGGTTTTCCGAGCACAGCGCCTTTAGCCGGGCCTGGCGAAAGTGGACCGGAACCACCCCGGCCAGGGCCAGAAAGCAGCTATTGACGGCCAGCAAGGGCGGTTGAGGAAGGTCGGCTGCATCGGGGATGTGCGGGAAGGGTTTTTCTAGCATCAGGCATCCAGCGTCGAGCGTCCGGCATAGAGGTGCCTCACTGAGCAGGAAACCCTCAAGGGCGTTGTTTTCCTGCCATTCCGCGATCAGTCGCTATTTTGTGATTATTTGATTAATTCATTGAAAATCAAAGTATTGCGCTTAATCATAAGACGCTTGTATCAAAACTGTCCGGTGCTCTGAACAATCCTGTCATTGCTGACCGACCGTTCACTTGTTTACTTTTGCTGCCATCACGCCCTGTGGGGGCAGTTCTAATTCAGCAGGGGAAAGACCCAATGAAAACGCGTATTACTGAATTGCTGGGTATCCAGTATCCGATCGTCCAGGGTGGCATGCAGAACGTCGGCTATGCCGAGCTGGCCGCTGCCGTCTCCAACGCGGGCGGTCTGGGTATCATCACTGGCCTCACTCAGCCGACCCCGGAAGATCTGGACAAGGAAATCAAACGCTGCAAGGAAATGACCGACAAGCCCTTCGGCGTCAACCTGACCATCCTGCCCACCATCAAGCCGGTCCCCTACGAGGAATACGCGCGGGTTATCTGTGAAAACAATATCCCGGTGGTCGAAACCGCTGGCCGTAACCCCGAGCCGTTCATGCCCCTGTTCGAAGGCGCTGGCGTGAAGGTGGTCCACAAGTGCACCTCTGTGCGTCACGCACTGAAAGCCGAGAAAGTGGGTGTGGCTGCGGTATCCGTGGATGGCTTCGAGTGTGCTGGCCACCCGGGTGAAGACGATATCCCCAATCTGGTGCTGCTGCCCGCCGCTGCCAAGGTACTGAAAATCCCGATGCTGGCCTCTGGCGGTATCGGTACCGGTTCCCAGATGGCGGCCTGTCTGGCTCTGGGTGCTGACGGTATCAACATGGGTACCCGTTTCCTGGCCTCCAAGGAAGCGCCGGTACACGAGAACATGAAGAAGGCCATCGCGGAAGCGTCCGAGCTGGACACCGCCCTGATCTTCCGTCCGCTGAACAACACGGCTCGCGTATTCAAGAATGCGGTTGCCACCAAGGTGAACGAGATCGAGCGCGAGAAAGGCCAGGACATGAAGTTCGAATACATCGTCGATCTGGTTGCCGGTGTGAAAGGCAAGGCGGCCCTGACCTCTGGTGAAATCGACGGCGGTATCTGGACCTCCGGTATCGTGCAGGGGCTGATCGACAGCTACCCGAGCTGTGCCGAGATCATCGATGACATCATGACCGAGTGCACCGCCACCATTAACGATCGTCTGGCCGGTTTCATGAAAGGCTAAGCGACAACAGTTTCAAACTCGCTCTCCCGAGTCCAGCCAGGGGTTTATCCTCTGGCTTTTTTTTTTGGCCGCTCTGCGGCTGCAACACGCTTCACGCAACACGCGGCACGCAAAAATCAAAAGAGGATCTACCACAGAGGGCACAGAGTTCACTGAGGGAGGGTTGCGGAGTGGTGCTGTTCTTGCTGTAGGAGCCCCAGTTATTCAGAGGCGCCTTGGCTCTGTGGGAGCTTGCTTGCAAGCGAAAGGGGTAGACACAGGTTGTGTACTTCCCTGCCGCTTACTCCCGGGTTGTGCTGTTGAAAGCTTGAAGCTTGAAGCTTGAAGCTCGAAGCTCGAAGCTAAAACCCCGGCTTGGTCACCGCCAGATAAATAATGGCGGGAATGACGATGACCACCAGCGGTGTGCTGATCCGGAAGAAACGCCAATGCCACTGCATCAGTGTTTCATAGCGTTGCATGTCTCCCTTGAGTCGCCATTGTTTCTTGCTGCCACCGAGATGTGAAATCCAGTAGTCGAAGATTTCGATGGGGCCGAACACCAGTATCACCAGGGTGAGTTTGAGCATCAGCCAGTGGCTTTCCATTCCCCAACCCATCACCCACACCAGCAACCCACCGGTAACCAGCACAATGGGAAAGGCAATGTGTTCCAGTGCCGCCCCTTTGTCGAATTGTTCCATGGCCCAGTTTCGCCGTGCCAGACGGTCTGGATCGTCCGGGTTATGCTGCCAGGCAATCCAGGCGGACTTCACATACCAGCTGTAGGCGACGGCGGTGCTGAAGCTCCAGATTATCACGAAAAGTAAATGAATAAACTTTATCTGTAGATACCACGGTTGCAGCAGGGCGCGAAGCTCGTCCATTGTTTTTCCTTTTTCTTTGACGCTACGCGGTGCCGACCAGGAAGGACATGACAATTCCGCTGCTATGGATTGTCAATCATGGACAGTGCAAAAAGACGGGACAGGCTTCACCCTGAAGTGATGCTATAAAGAACAAGGAGAATATGGATGGACCTGGGTAAAGGCGCGCGGATTCGCCTGGAGCCGCAAGACGAATATATGCATCCCATTGAGGCGGCCAGCAACTTCAATGAAAGCATGTATATCAATCTGTTTGATCACCAACAGCGATGCGGTGGCTGGTTTCGCGTGGGTAACCGGCCCAATGAAGGTCATGCAGAAATGTCGTTTTGCTTTTACCTGCCCGATGGCCGTGTGGCGTTCATGTTTCGTCGTGTGGAGATCGACAACAATGACGCCCTGTCCGCCGGGGGGATGCGCTTTGATGTGGTAGAACCTTTCAAGACCCTGACGTTGCGCTATGAGGGCAAGGCGCTGTTGCTGGATGAGCCGCAGCAGATGGAAGATCCGAAAACCGCATTTGCCAACAACCCCACCGTGAAGGTCAGTGCGGACCTCACCTTTACCGGCATGACGCCGGTCTACGGGGGGGAAGCTGTGGACGAGAATGGCCTGCCCATTGAAGAAGATCCCGATGAATCCTTTGCCCGCGGTCATTACGAGCAACACATGAAAGGTGAGGGGGCTGTCACCATTGAGGGCGAGACGTTTGCCCTCAATGGCCTGGGGCTGCGAGATCATTCCTGGGGGCCCCGTTACTGGCAGAATCTGTATTGGTATCGCTGGTTGCCTCTGGCGTTTCGTGACGACTTCGCGGTGAACATGTCTATCGTACAAATGGCCAGCGGCAAACAGCATATCTGGGGCATGGTGTATGACACCCGTGACGGCAGCGAGCCAGTTTATGATCTGATCGAAACGGCCACGCTGACGTCCGATCTTGATGATCGGGACCAGGCCCGTGCCCAGCAGTTTTCCCTGAAGACCGTGTCCGGCCGTGAGTATCAACTGCATGGTGAAGCGCTGGCGTTGATCCCCCTGCGTAACCGTCGCCAGACGGACAGTGGCGAGTGGCGGCAGACGCGCATTACCGAAGCCATGTCCCGGTTCGAATGTGACGGGCTTGTCGGCTACGGGATGGCCGAGTACCTGGATCAGGTTGTCGATGGCGTCCCGGTGGGCAAAGGCTGCTGATGGCAGTCACCGCAGAACAGATCCAGTCGGTATTGCCGCCGTTGCTGGGCGAGGCCCTGGGGCAATCCTGCGTGTTGCATACTTGTCGCCGGCTCACCGCCGGCGCGTCTGCCGATACCTGGTGGCTGGAAGCGGACTGTAACGGGCCGCAGCAATGGATTCTGCGTCTGGATGCCGGCGCAGAAGATCTTGGAATGGCCCCGGGCAAGCGCTGGGAGGCCCTGGCCCAACGGGCCGCATCCACGGCGGGGTGCCCGGTGGCCCGGGTAATCACCGTTCTGGGCGGCAGTGAAGGCCTGGGCGAGGGTTACCTGATGGAGGCCCTGTCGGGGGAAAGCCTGCCGCCGGTTTTGCTCAAGGATCCGCGATTTGCCTCCGCCCGGGAGCAATTCTGCGGTGACGCGGCCCGGGCGCTGGCGGCCATCCATGCCACCCCGCTCACAGACCTGCAATCCCTGCCGCTACAGGATGCCGCCACCCAGGTGGAACTGCTCTACGCCATGCATCGCGATTACGGTGAATCCCTGCCGGTATTCTCGCTGGTCTACGGCTGGCTCAAAGACCATGCGCCGCAGATCGACTCCCCGGCGCTGGTGCACGGAGATTTCCGGCTGGGGAACTTTCTGATTGGCGAAGAGGGGCTGAACGGGGTGCTTGACTGGGAACTCACCCACCGGGGGGATCCCATGGAAGATCTGGGCTGGCTGTGTGTGAATGCCTGGCGCTTTGGTCGCCGCGACAAGCCCGTGGGCGGGATTGCCAGCCGGGACGAACTCTATGCGGCCTATGAAAACGCCACCGGCCAGCGGGTGGACGAGGCCCGTGCCCGTTATTGGGAACTGCTGGGCACCTTCAAATGGGGCGTGATCTGTCAGTACCAGGCCTACAGTTACCTGCGCGGCCATGTGCCGTCACTGGAGCGGGCGGCCATTGGCCGGCGCGTGGCCGAGACGGAATACGACATGCTGGTCTGTTTGCAGGAACTGATGGAGCTCAACCATGCCGATTAACCGCCCCTTTGCCAGCGAGCTGAAAACCGCGATTGAACAGTACCGTGAAAACCCGGACAGCGACCCCAGGGTGGATGGTTATTACCAGAAGATTCTTGCCCATCTGGAAGCCTTGCTGGCACGCGAAAGTGAACTGGGCGATGCCTTTGCCAGCGGCGAAGCGGCGCGCCTGACATCCACTGCCGCGCTGCTCAATTTGCCGGATGATGCCCTGGAAACCGTCTGTACCCGACTGGCGGGGGGAAAGCTGGATGATGTGCTGCCGTTGATTGTGGAGCTGTGGCTGCCGCTGGCACGGGAAAAACTGGAGATAGACAGTCCGCGGTACAGGAAATAAATGCCGGATGCTGGACGCTACGAGCTACGAGCTACGAGCTACGAGCTACGAGCTACGAGCTACGAGCTACGAGCTACGAGCTACGAGCTACGAGCTACGAGCTACGCTTGATTGGATAGAAAACCCCGGAAAAGTTCCCGGGGTTCTGCATTTCTACGAAGCCGCTGTAGGAACGTAGCGTAGCGAAGTAACGCACGCAGTGCGGCCCGCAGGGTGAGCGTAGCGAATAACTTCCCTTCCAGGGGACGAACCGAGCGACAGCGAGGAGCTGAGGTGCAGCTGGCACATGTCTTCGATAGAACCCGTAGGAGCTTGCCTGCAAGCGATCCGAGCCCAAGCGAGGTAAGGATTCCAGAAACGCTGTTCGATCTGTAGGAGCGCATCTTGAGGCGCGAACCGTGCGAAGCACGGAATCGAGCGAAGGGCGATCAGGCGTTTCAGGTCTTGATAGTCCCTTAAAGAATTCTCTCTCCCTTCGGTCGCCTCGCTTCGCTCAGTTCGCCCAGGCAAGCTGGGCTCCTACATCATCAGCGAAGCGGCTGCAGGAACGTCGCTTGCAGGCAAGCTCCGGGAAAGAGGTGGCAGGGTTGTGCCCCTGCCTGCCTTGCCTCTTACTTCAGCTTCTCCGCGTGATACTGGAGATGCTCATCAATAAAGCTGGCGATGAAGAAGTAGGAATGGTCATAGCCCGGCTGCATGCGCAGGTCCAATTCTACGTTAGCGACCTTGCAGGCGGCCTGCAGGTCTTCCGGCAGAAGCTGACCATCCGTGTAGAAGTTGTCGGCTTCGCCCTGATCCACCAGTAGCGGCAGTTGACTGCCATGCTGGCGGATCAATTCGCAGCTGTCCCAGGCTTTCCACGCTTCACGGTCTTCACCCAGATACCCACTGAACGCTTTCTCACCCCAGGGGCACTGACTCGGATGAGTGATCGGTGCGAAGGCAGAAACGGAGCGATAGCGGCCCGGGTTTTTCAGCGCGCAGATCAGTGCACCATGTCCCCCCATGGAATGACCGGAGATGGATTCCCTGCCGTTGAGCGGGAAGTGCTGGCTGACCAGCGCCGGCAGCTCGCTGGTGACATAGTCATACATGCGATAGTGCTGACTCCAGGGTGACTGGGTGGCATTCACGTAGAAGCCGGCGCCAGAACCAAAGTCATAGCTGTCATGCTCGCCGGGCAACTCGCTGCCTCGCGGGCTGGTGTCCGGGCAGACAATGGCCATACCCAGTTGCGCAGCCATACCCTGCGCACCGGCTTTCTGCATGAAGTTTTCATCGGTGCAGGTGAGACCGGACAGCCACCACAGCAGAGGCACCTTTTGTTCTTCCGCGGCCGGCGGAAGATAGATGGCAAAGATCATCTCGCAGTTCAACACCTGACTGCGATGTTTGTAGCGTTTCAGCCAGCCACCAAAGGATTTGGTGGCGGACAACAATTCGATATCCATGGAGACCTCGCTTCATGCATCACGCAACATTCAACCCTCAACACATAACATGCGGGAGAGTGTGTCAGGAACGGTGATGTTTGAGGCCGCGCGGCAACAGTGGGCTTGCAGCGCGGCGAAGAACTATCAACTGGCAGCACAGTCATCGCGTTGTTGCGTGATGCCTGTTGCATGCAGCGTATTCAAAACAAAATAACGGAACGAATGCTCTTGCCTTCGTGCATCAGATCAAAGGCCTTGTTGATGTCTTCCAGGCCCATGGTGTGGGTCACGAATTCATCCAGCTTGATCTCGCCTTTCATGTAACGATCTACGTAGCCTGGCAGTTCGGTGCGGCCTTTTACGCCGCCGAAGGCGGAGCCTTTCCAGACCCGACCGGTAACCAGCTGGAACGGGCGGGTGGAAATTTCTTCACCGGCACCGGCCACGCCAATGACCACGGATTCGCCCCAGCCCTTGTGACAGCACTCCAGCGCAGAACGCATCACGTTCACGTTCCCAATGCACTCGAAGGAGTAGTCCACACCGCCATCGGTGAGTTCCACAATCACATCCTGAATCGGATCACTGTACTGGGTGGGATTGATGAAGTCGGTGGCACCGAACTGTCGGGCCATGGTTTCCTTGTCGTCGTTCAGGTCGATGGCAATGATGCGCTCCGCCTTGGCCATCACAGCCCCCTGGATCACAGACAATCCAATGCCGCCGAGACCAAATACGGCCACCGTGGAGCCGGGCTCTACCTTGGCGGTATTCAGCACGGCACCGATGCCGGTGGTGACGCCGCAGCCAAGCAGGCAAATCTTGTCCATGGGGGCTTCCTTGCTCACCTTGGCCAGGGAAATTTCCGGCACTACGGTGTATTCGGAGAAGGTGCTGGTGCCCATGTAGTGGTGAATCATCTTGCCGTTCATGGAGAAGCGGCTGGTGCTGTCGGGCATCAGGCCCTGGCCCTGGGTGGCACGCACGGCCTGGCACAGGTTGGTCTTGCCGCTGAGGCAGAACTTGCACTTGCGACACTCGGCGGTGTACAGCGGAATCACATGGTCCCCGGGCTTCAGGCTGGTGACCCCTTCGCCCACTTCCTGGACGATGCCCGCGCCTTCGTGGCCAAAGATGGAGGGGAAGATGCCTTCCGGATCCTTGCCGGACAGAGTGTAGGCATCGGTATGACAAACACCGGTCGCGACGATTTGCACCAGTACCTCACCGGCTTTGGGGCCGGCCACATCCACTTCTTCAATGACCAGGGGTTTGCCTGCTTCCCAGGCGACGGCGGCACGTGACTTCATGATGACTCCAGCAATAACGGATTGGGGGTGGAAAGACCTCTGGCATGGTGGAGATCGGCTGACGCCGATTTCCGCCCTACGGAAACCGCAGGCAGAGCTTTCCCGAAAATGACTGGATTCACTATACGCAGACACGAATAGGGCGATAAGGCAGAATATGGCAATAGATTATTGCCGCTGAGCAACAATAAGGGTCAAAACAGGAGCCGTCATGCAGCATTGGGATCGTATCGAAGCCTTTGTGGAGGTGGTTCGCCGCGGCTCCTTTGCCGATGCGGCGCGCCATCTGGAGGTATCCAGCTCTCATATCAGCCGGCTGGTGGCACGGCTGGAGACCCAGCTGGGCACTCAGCTGCTTTATCGCACCACGCGCCGGCTCACGCTTACCGATGCGGGCCAGGTCTACTTTGAGCATTGTGGCCAGCTGTTCGATGGCTTTCAGGAAGCGCTTACTGCCATCAGTGATTTCCAGCAACAGCCCACCGGGGTGTTGCGACTCACCTGTGCCACCACCTTTGGCGACCGCTTTATTGCCCCGCTGGTGAACGATTTCATGGCCTTGCACCCCCAACTCTCTGTGCAGCTGGATTTCACCAACCGGCGGGTGGATATCGTCGATGAGGGCTTTGATGTGGCCATCCGCACAGGGGCCTTGCCCGATTCCTCCCTGATTGCCCGCAAGCTCTGCTCGCGGCGGGAATACATTGTCGGCTCCGCAGAGTATTTCCAGCAGCATGCCCGCCCCCACACGCTGGGTGAGCTCAGTCAGCACAATTGCCTGCTGGGCTCTGCCGACAACTGGCCTTTGGATGTGGATGGCCAGCACCGCCATCACCGGGTGCAAGGCAACTGGAAGGGCAACTCCGGCATGGCACTGCTGGATGCGGCCCGCAAGGGGCTGGGCCTGGTTCAGTTGCCGGATTACTACGTGGAAGAGGATCTTGCCAGTGGTGCCCTGGTGTCGGTGCTGGACCAGTATGCCTGTGATCACACCGCGGTCTGGGTGGTCTACCCCCGCCATCGTCACCTCTCACCCAAGGTGCGCCAGTTCGTGGATTTCCTGGTCGACAATATCACGCGATGAAGCAGGAGCGATGTAGGAGCTTGCCTGCAAGCGATCCGAGCGTGGGCGAGGTAAGGATTCCAGAAACGGTAGCAGAGTCGCGAGGTACGAGTTTCGAGTTGCGAAAATCAAAATCGAATAGACCCTTCGCGGTTAGCAGGTTTGGAATTTTCTCTTCGAAACTCGCTTGCAGACAGGTTCCCTCAGTTTCTATCCTGTCAGGCCTTGATGTTTGGGTTCTGACAAGGAGGCTGCATGTACACAGGAAGTTGTCTTTGTGGTGGTGTCGCGTTTGAAATTGCCGGTGAGCTTGAGCCGATTCAGGTATGTCATTGCCAGCAGTGCCGTAAGGCCCAGGGAACAGCGCTGGTGACCAATATCCCGGTAAAGACCAAAGCGCTTCACTGGGTAAGGGGCGAAGCACTGTTGAAGCCATTCGAGTCATCGTCGGGGAAGCAGCGGGTGTTCTGCCGCGAATGCGGGTCACCGATATACAGCTGCCTGGATACCTTGCCCGGGATTGTGAGAATCCGCGCGGGATTACTCAACGAGCCACTGAAGACCCGCCCGGCATTTCATTTCTATGTGGAATCAGCCTGCAACTGGTGGCAGATCAATGATGATCTGCCTCAGTATCCGGAAGGGCGGTGATCACGGTCGAACGACCGCGATGCGTCAGGCGATTGCCGCCTTCAATGCTTCGATTTCATGGGCATCGCTGTTGCGACCGGCAAACGCCTGCCACTGACTGGCGGCATTGGTCTTGATGGCGTCTGCCATACCGGCGACGGCGCCGTCCGGCAGGTGGCCAAACAGGCCCAGCAGTTTGCTATCGTGGGCCTTCTCCAGCGCCTCGGCCAAGGATGCCGCCTCGGAACCAGTGAGTACATCCAGTGCTGGATTGAGGTGCGCCTGGTCCATCAACGGCAGCAGGTCGAGCAGCTCGTCCCAGCTGCCTTCTTCTGCCACGGTGCTGATCAGGCTTTCCACCACTGCAGGCTGACGCAAGGTTTCCAGATTGACGATGTTCTGCTGGTGGGCATTGTCCATGGCATTCACAGCCTGTAGCAGGTTGGTCCACAGGCGCTGCTCACTGGCCACCTCGATCAGGTGGCTGAGTACTGACTCGCCCTGATCCGCCACCATGTTGCCGAGCTGTCCGCGCAGATCCGTGTTCACATGCCCATTCAGGGAGAGTACCGCCGGCCATAGTTCATGCTCGGTGGCGGCTCTAACGGTGGCCCGTTGCTGATCTTCGCTGAGCAGCTCCAGCAGGATGTTCAGCTTGCTCTTGTCTTCAAGATACAGGGCGATTTTCACCATGGCTTCGCCGCTGTCCACGGTGGCGGTAATGGCCGCCAGTGCGGACGGTTTGATCACCGCGACAAAGCGCGCGAGGGTGATGTGCTCATTCATGGCCAGCAGGGTCTGGGCGACACGGGCGACAATCTTGTCCGGCATGGCGGCAAGCAGATCCCGGGACTGTGACGGTTCCAGATGAATGCAGAGCTTGGCCAGGAAGTCGTCCGGCAGCTTGTCGGCCAGCTTGATGGCGCGATCAGCGGGCAGTTCTGAGGCGATACCGGCGGCCAGAACGGAGCCCAGTACCGAGGTGGCCAGTTTGGCACTGGCGCCGGTGGGCACCAGTTTGCTGATGCCGGCCAGTCGTTGGTAGCTGTCCTGGTGCTGGCTGTAGAAGAAGCTGGAGATGCTGTTGCGGAACGCGGCCAGCGCATCCAGATCCTGGCCTTCCAGAAAATCCAGCTGGTGCTCGCCGGTTTCCAGCAGGCGGCCCAGTTTCAAAAGCTCGGCTTCGGTTTCAATATGCATGGCAATCAATCCTGTCTTTTATCCGAACAACATCTTCTTCACCGGCCGGCGGAACGGGCCCGGCACCACGTTAAGGGCATTGTTCATGGCCTTTTCCACGCGGTTGTCCTTGGTGTCGAGTGCGGCCAGAACAGCATCGGCCAGCGGGGTTGCCTGTTCGGCAGGCAGGGACTCGAGAAAGGCCAGGGCATCTGCGGGCAGGCCTTTCTGCTTCAGTGTGCTGAGGGCATCAGACATGGTTACTCCTTGTTTGCTGGCGCTACTATGCCAGCAAACAGGGGGTGGAGGCTTTGCCGAAAAGCCGGCTCTGGGCGGCGCTCAAGAAAGCGCAGAAGGGATCAATGAAAATCAGACTCGGCACTGATCAGGCCTACGCTGATTGCGCCGGGGCCGATATTGACGCCACCGGTGAGTCCCATGTGGCTGATCAACAGTTCAATCTTGTGCTGTTCGGCGCATGCCTTGAAGGCTTCGAAACCGGGCATCTGGTAAACCGCATCGGTATCACCGGCATAGCTGACGCAGACGATGGGGGCAAGCAGGCCTTGCTTGATGCAGTGGCATGCATGGGAGAACATTTTTTTTACCGCCAGATCAAATCCACGCACCTTGGCCACCGGGAAGGTCTGGTCCTGTCGGGCGCAGAGAATGGGTTTGATATCCAGGGCTGAGCCCATCAGCGCGCCAACGAAGCCCACACTCTTGTCGCCTTTCTTGCGGGCGCGTTTGTGCACGTAATACAGGTCAGGCACTACCGCATAACCGGCGGCCATGGGGGTCAGGTCGTTGATGCGCTGGCGCACATCGCCCACCTTCATGCCGCTATTGATCAAGCGAATGGTTTCTGCAGCCAGTACGCCCTGACCGGCAAACAGAGTCTGACTGTCACTGACGCGAATCCGGAAGGGGCCTTCCAGCCCGGCGGCAGCCCGGTATTGCTTGTAGTCACTGAGGATGGTGTGGGCGGCTTCCGAGGCATTATCGAAAATCGGACTGCGGCTTTTGGGTAAGGTCTGCACCAGGGCAAAGTCAAAGCGGGAGACGGCCTTTTCCAGAAACAGTGTGCGGATTTGCTCCACGCTGGGTGGGGCCGTCTCGGCGTCGTGATTCTTGTCCACTTCATGGCGGGAATAAAATTCCCGGGCCCGCTGAGGATCCCGGTCGTCTACATAGATTTCCTTGCCGATGCGGATCGGAACCGGCATGACAAGAATGTTATTGGCATCAATGAAATCACGGGGCAGGTCACAACCTGAATCCACCACCAGACCAATTTTCATTGTTATGGGTCCTGTAAACGAGTGAAGAGATTTTGATCACTTAGAGTCTACGGCGGGGAGGATGCAAGGGGCGTCTTATTGCGTATGGGTATGGTGTAAGAATGTTAATTGGACGCCGGAGCTCAGATGCCCGGCGCTGAAAACCCGCAGGTTTGCGAGTTTTGCTTTTTCGTCGGGCATCCGGCGTCAGGCATCTGGCTGGAGTTGCGATGTGGGCAGAAAATCAAACCACGACTATCAAGCCGCGCCGGCCATGCAGACTGCCGGCTACTGAATCTTTCCTCCCACCTCAACAATCTTCAGGGTGTTGGTGCCGCCGTGGGCGTCGGCATAGTTGCCCTTGGTGATCAGCACCCGGTCACCGGGTTTCACCTGGTCCATCTTTTCCAGTATCCCCACCGCCTGCTGGTTGACGGTTTCGCTGGGCAGGGCGGTACTGTCGAAGGAGACGGCTTGCACGCCACGGAGAATGGCGACGCGCCGCTGGGCTGCCGGGGTTGGGGTGAAGGCAAAGATCGGCATGCCGGAGCGCATACGCGACATCAGGCGCGGGGTGTTACCGGTCTCGGTCATGGCGATGATAGCGGTCACATTGCTCAACCGGTTGGCTGCCTGCATGGCGGCCATGGCAATCACTTCATCAATGTTGTCCGACTTTTCATTGAGTGGCCGGTCGCTGCGACGTTCCTGCCAGGTGCGCTCGGCGCCGAGAATGATGCGATCCATGGCCTGCACGGTTTCTTTCGGGTAATCCCCCACCGCGGTTTCGGCTGAGAGCATCACCGCATCGGTGCCGTCCAGTACCGCATTGGCCACGTCGGAGACTTCCGCACGGGTAGGTTGCGGGCTGTGAATCATGGATTCCATCATCTGGGTGGCGGTGATGACAAAGCGATTGAGTGCCCGTGAGCGGCGGATAATGTGCTTCTGTACACCCACCAGTTCTGCATCGCCGATTTCTACCGCCAGATCACCACGGGCGACCATGACGCCGTCGGACGCGAGGATGATCTGGTCCAGCGTTTCGTCATCGGCCACGGCTTCGGCGCGCTCGATCTTGGCCACAATCCCGCCCGTGCCGCCGGCCGCCTGGAAGTGGCGGCGGGCGTCATTCACATCATCCGCATCCCGGGGGAAGGACAGGGCGAGGAAATCCACCTCCATGTCGGCGGCGGTGATGATGTCGTTGAGGTCCTTCTCGGTGAGCGCCTTGGCGCTCAAGCCGCCGCCCTTGCGGTTCACCCCCTTGTGGTCGGACAGGGTGCCGCCGACCAGCACGGTGCAGATGACGCGGCTGCCTTCGATGCGATCCACCTGCAATTCCAGCAAGCCATCGTTGAGCAGCAGCACATCGCCAGGCTCACAGTCATCCGGCAGCGGTGGATAGCTGATGCCGACGATGTCCTGGGTGCCGGCGCTATCATCCAGCTCGGTATCCAGGGTAAAGGTCTGGCCATTTTTCAGCTCAATCGGACCGTCACGGAACTTGCCGATGCGAATCTTGGGGCCTTGCAGGTCCGCCAGAATGGCCACGGCCTGCTGATGCTTGTCGGAGAGGCTGCGAATCTTGTCGGCAGTGCGGCGATGGTCATCGGCGCTGCCATGGGAAAAATTCAGGCGGAAAACGTTAACCCCGGCGGTGATCAGGGCGTCGAGCATGGTCTCGGACGTGGAAGCGGGACCGAGGGTAGCAACAATCTTGGTGCGTCGTGTCATTCACTCTTTCCGTTTACTGTTTTATGACAGCTTAGCATGCAAATGCGATAGAAAGGTGACAGAAAAATGAGGCGAATTGTGAGGAGCGACTGATGAGTTGCGAAAATCAAAACTACAAAGACAACTTTTTCTTCTCTGATGGGCACGGGGTTTGCTCTTCGAAACTCGCCGTACCTCCGGCGTGGCTGCCAACCTCCCGCGTCAGAAGGTTGGCAGTGTTCAGCCTTTGGCGTCCGGCCTCAGGCATCCAGCATCCGGCATAACATCAATGCAGCATGGCGAAAGAGCAGGTAGTCGCTTCGCTGAGTCGCAGGAAGTCGCCCATGCCCATCTTGATGACTTCCGTATGGGTGCCGGCGTTGAAGGCAATCCAGTCCTGGGATATCAGAGTGTCATCCACGTAGACCGGCATGTTGTAGAGGTTGCCAAAGGGCGGCTCGCCCCCGGGTTCACAGAGGGGGAAGCGATCCTTGAATTCGTCCTCGCTGGCAAGACGTACATGATGGGCATTCAGCGTGAGGCGCAGTTTTTCCGGATCCAGATACTGGTCGGCCGGCAACACGGCCATGGCCAGCATGCCGTCCACATCCACAATCACGGTTTTCGCCATATGACGCCCCGGGATATGACTGGACTGGGCCACTTCTGCGGCCGTCACCGCGGGTTCGTGGTTGTAGCAGTGGTAGTAGATGTCGTTGTTGTCGAGATAATCGGTCAGTGCGCGGGTAGCCATGACTGCCTCCTCCCGGCCGGGTAAGCCAGGACAATGCTGCCTTGCACACAGGGGTACCGGCGCAAGGCCAGTAAGGTGAATGTGTTTTCAGGGTAAGCGGGTGTGAGAGAGGGGTGAAATACAGTTATGTGCTAAGGGAAAGAGCTGGGAGGAATAATCAGCTACGAGCTACACTGACAGGATTAACGAAGGCCCCAAAGTTCCCGGAGGCCGGCGGATTTCTTTGAAGCCGGATTCGCCCAGACAAGCTGGGCTCCTACAAAGGAATCGGCGTTTCTACGAAGCCACTGTAGGAGCCCAGCTTGTCTGGGCGATCCGAGCCTAAGCGAGGTAAGGATTCCAGAAGCGCCGTTTGTGCTGACTGTAGGAGTACCTCTCGAGGTGCGAACCTGCGGTGATTGTGGCCCCCACCTGGGTGACTTCGAATCTCCTGAGATGCCATCGCACTATGATATGTGCGTGTCCTCGCCGGACGGGCCCAAAGGGGTGTAGCGCGCACCCCTCTGGCGTTCCGGCCATTCCCCGGTATGGGAATGGCGCTCCAGCGGGCAAAACATGTTTTGCACCCCCCCCGCTTCCGCCCCCTTACCCCGACTCCGTTCAGCCTGCTCCGCAGGCACACTCCGGTGCTCGCCCTGTGACGGACGCAAAAAAGACTCGCTCCGCTCAGACAGGTTTTTTGCTCTATGCCGTCACAGGACTCCGTTCCTCGACTCACTCTAACGGGGCAGGTAGAAGGTGCCGTGCTGATGGCACTGGCGTTCTTGTATCGCGCAAACGCTGAGGGTTGCTTTAGGAGCGCCAGTTATTCGCTGTGCCCACCCCTTCGGTCGCCTCGCTGCGCGAGGTTTGTCCCCTGGAAGGGAAGTTATTCGCTACGCTCCCCCTTCGGGCCGCACTCCGTGCGTTACTTCGCTACGCTACGTTCCTACAGTTTGTCTGCAGTGCCTTCTATCCAGATGAAGCGACGGATCGCTTTTCGACACAATAAAAAACGCGGGCGGGAACCATGCCGTGTGGCATTATCCCCGCCCGCGTTGTCGAGAGTTGCGTGCCGCGTGAAGTATGCAGCGTTGCTGTTAGAGCCCCAGATTATCCAGAATGCGCAGATTCGGACCGGCCTGGTTCATGGTGTAGAAATGCAGACCCGGTGCGCCCATGGCGAGAAGACGTTCGCACAGGCGGGTGACCACTTCTTCGCCAAATGCTTTCACCGCTGCATCGTCATCCTTGATGTCGCTCAGCTTGCTCTGCAGCCAGCGCGGCACATCGGCGCCGCAGTTAGCGGAAAAGCGCAGCAGGTTGGCCACGTTTAGGATCGGCATGATGCCTGGGTAGACCGGCGCATCACAGCCAATTTTCTGCAGGGCATCCATGTGGTAGCCGTAGGCGTCAGCATTGTAGAAATACTGGGTCAAACCGCTGTTGGCACCGGCATCAACCTTGCGCTTGAAGTGGGCAATGTCATCTTCAAAGCTACGCGCTTCCGGGTGCATCTCCGGGTAGGCGGCCACTTCCAGTTGAAAGTGATCACCGGTTTCTTCGCGGATCAAGGCCACCAGCTGGTCGGCATACTTGATCTCGCTTTGCGCGTAGCCCATGCCGGAGGGTAGATCACCGCGCAGGGCCACGATACGGGTGACGCCGGCGTCCTTGTAGCCGTTGACCAGCTCAAGAATTTCTTCCTTGCTCTGGCCAATGCAACTCAGATGGGGGGCGGTGTCGCCATGTTGCTCTCGCAGCTTGTTGACCATGTCGCGGGTGTTGTCACGGGTGGATCCCCCGGCACCAAAGGTGCAGGAAAAAAATTCAGGATCTTTCACCAGCAGCTTATTCTGCGTGGCCAGCAGCTTTTCTTTTCCCGCATCCGTCTTCGGCGGGAAAAATTCAAAACTGATTCTTTTCATGATGTCTCGCTTCGCGAGACGCCTGAGGCCAGACACTCGACGCTTGACGAAAGGCTCGCAAAGCGAGCCTGAAAGCGTCCGGCATCGAGCGTCCGGCGTCTGGCGTCTTTAATATTTGTAGTGCTCGGGCTTGTACGGGCCGTTGACGTCGACACCGATGTAGTCCGCTTGCTCCTTGGTGAGTTGGGTGATCACGCCACCGAAACCTTCCACCATGTAGCGGGCCACTTCTTCGTCCAGATGCTTGGGCAGAACTTCTACCTTGAGCATCTTTTCTTTCACTGTGTCGGAGTGGCTGGCATAGGCCTGGTCGAACAGGTACATCTGCGCCAGCACCTGGTTGGCAAAGGAGCCATCCATAATGCGGCTGGGGTGGCCGGTGGCGTTACCCAGGTTCACCAGACGGCCTTCAGACAACAGCAGCAGGAAGTCGCCTTCTGCCTTGTTGCGCCATACCTTGTGCACCTGCGGCTTCACTTCTTCCCATTCCCAGGTCTCACGCATGAAGGCAGTGTCCACTTCGTTATCGAAGTGGCCGATGTTGGAAACGACGGCGCCTTTCTTGAGTGCCTTGAGCATGTTGGCATCACAGACGTTGAAGTTACCGGTGGTGGTCACGATCAGGTCAGTGGTGCCCAGTAGCTCGGTATTAACGGAGGCGGCAGTGCCGTCATTCACGCCATTGTTGTAGGCGCTGACCACTTCGAAACCGTCCATGCAAGCCTGCATGGCACAGATCGGATCGGCTTCGGTGACCTTCACGATCATGCCTTCCTGACGCAGGGACTGGGCAGAGCCCTTGCCCACATCACCGTAACCGATGACCAGTGCTTTCTTGCCAGACAGCAGGTGGTCGGTACCGCGCTTGATGGCGTCGTTCAGAGAATGACGACAGCCGTATTTGTTGTCGTTCTTGCTCTTGGTGACAGAGTCGTTCACGTTCACCGCCGGCACTTTCAGGGTGCCTTTCTTGAGCATTTCGTAGAGACGGTGCACGCCGGTGGTGGTCTCTTCGGTGATGCCGTGGATGTTGTCCAGCATCTGCGGGTAGGTCTCGTGGATATAGCCGGTCAGGTCACCGCCGTCATCCAGAATCATGTTGGCTTCCCACAGCTCGCCATTGCCGTCGCGACAGGTCTGCTCGATACACCACATGTACTCTTCTTCGGTTTCACCTTTCCAGGCAAATACCGGGGTGCCGGCAGCGGCGATGGCGGCAGCGGCGTGATCCTGGGTGGAGAATATGTTGCAGGAAGACCAGCGTACTTCCGCGCCCAGCGCCTGCAGGGTCTCGATCAGCACCGCAGTCTGGATGGTCATGTGGATACAGCCGATGATCTTGGCGCCTTTCAGCGGCTGCTCGGCACGGTACTTCTCGCGGATGGCGATCAGTGCCGGCATTTCGGTTTCGGCGATATCGATTTCAGAGCGGCCATAGGCAGCCAGGGAAATGTCCGCGACTTTAAAGTCGGTGAAGGTATCCGCTTTAGCGTTCATGGTGTTCTCCATTCGTTTTTGACGAATGGGCGCCGTTGTTCTTTGTGAACCCGCCCCGCGAGCCTCGCGGTCATGCCGCTGCAGCGCCCCTCGTGGAGTGGGTCAAAATTTTGTTGTAGGAGTGGCGCTTGAGCCGCGAAAGCATCTCGGCAATTCGCGGCTCAAGCGCCGCTCCTACGGCAGGTCTTACAGCGCCTTGGCCAGCTCGGCAGCCTTGTCGGTCTTTTCCCAGCTGAAGCCTTCGCGGCCGAAGTGGCCGTAGCTGGCAGTGGGGCGGTAGATCGGCTTGCGCAAATCCAGCATTTCGATGATGCCGCGCGGACGCAGATCGAAGTGCTCGCGAACCAGGTTGACGATCTCGTTGTCGCTGAGCTTGCCGGTACCAAAGGTGTTAATGGAGATGGAGGTGGGTTCGGCCACACCGATGGCATAGCTCACCTGAATCTCGCACTTGTCGGCCAGGCCGGCGGCGACAATGTTCTTGGCCACGTAACGACCGGCGTAGGCGGCAGAACGGTCCACCTTGGACGGATCCTTGCCGGAGAAGGCACCGCCCCCGTGACGGGCCATGCCGCCATAGGTGTCCACGATGATCTTGCGGCCGGTGAGGCCGCAGTCACCCATGGGGCCGCCAATCACGAAGATGCCGGTGGGGTTAACGTGGTACAGGGTGTCCTTGTGCAGCCACTCTTCCGGCAGGACCGGTTTGATGATCTCTTCCATCACCGCTTCGCGTAGCTCGGCCAGTTTGATTTCCGGGGCGTGCTGGGTGGAGAGCACCACCGCATCCACCGCCACCGGCTTGCCGTTGTCGTAACGCAGGGTGACCTGGCTCTTGGCGTCCGGACGCAGCCACGGCAAGGTGCCGTTCTTGCGCAGTTCAGCCTGGCGTTCCACCAGACGGTGGGAGTAGTACACCGGCGCTGGCATCAGGGTGTCCGTTTCGCTGGTGGCAAAGCCGAACATCAGGCCCTGGTCACCGGCACCCATTTCCTTGTCCTCGGCTTCGTCCACGCCGATGGCGATGTCGGCGGACTGTTTGCCGATACCATTCAGGACCGCACAGCTGGCGCCGTCGAAGCCCTTGTCGGAACTGTCGTAGCCGATATCCAGAATGACCTGGCGAACAATGTCCTCCAGTTCCACATAGGTGCTGGTGCGCACTTCGCCGGCAACGATGGCCATGCCGGTTTTCACCAGGGTTTCCACCGCCACGCGGGCGTGGGGGTCATCCTTGATGATCGCATCCAGAACGGCGTCCGAGATCTGGTCGGCCATTTTGTCCGGGTGACCTTCGGACACGGACTCGGAAGTAAAGATGGAATATTCACTCATTTCTGGAGTGCTCCTTGGTTAACGCTTCACGCTGCATGAAAGACACAACAACGCGGGAAAAATTGAGTTGAAAGTTTAAAGTTTAAAGTTGAAACGCGAAGATGGTCTTGTGCCAACCCGAAGGCTCCCTGTTACGCGCTTCATGTTGCTGGTGCGCGGACTCGGCCTGTCAGACTGCACTTTGCTCGTCCGCGCTTTTCAACTTTGAACTTTAAACTTTCAACTGCTTTCTAAATGTTCTCACCTGCACCTGAAATCCGTTCCGCAATGCCAGAAACTGGGTTTCCTGTAATTCCAGTCCGGCGCGGCCGGCCCAGTTGACCAGATCGGCTTCCTCGAAACCGAGCCAGACATCGCCACAGGCTTCGTGAGCCCAGTGCTGATCGTGGGGACACAGGTCCGTGATCAGCAGGGTGCCGCCGTCGTTCAACTGCCCGGCCGCGGCGCGGATGGCGCTGGCGGGGGAGGGCAGGTGGTGCAGCACCATGTTCAGTACCACGGCATCCACCGTGGGCAGGGTGCTGGCACTGGCGGGCCACTCTCCCAGTACCAGCGCCACATTTTGCCGTTCGGCGACAGTCTGCCTGGCGACTGCCAGCATGGCTTCGGCATTGTCCTGGCCGATAACCTGCTCGAAATGGTTAGCCAGCTCCGCCAGAAACTGGCCATCGCCGGGGCCGATTTCCAGCGCATTACGGCCCTCCGGGCAGGCCCGCAGCAGCAACTCCGCCGCCTGTTCGGCATACTGCGAGTAGTCGGCGATCAGTTCCTGCTGTTCATCCAGTTGCTCCGCATGGCGGGCAAAGAACGCCCGACTCTGCTCGGCACGCTGATTCTGTACCTGCTCCAGCCGTTCAGCCACCTTGCCGTTCAGAGCGCTATCGTCCAGTTCGTCCAGCAAGGCACCGTGAAGGGCCCCTTCCCGGCTTTCTGGCTGAGGCAGGCGGCGGCGGTAGAAAATGGAGTTGCCTTCGCGGCGCCTCTCCACCAGGCCGCCCTTGGCCAGCACCTTGAGGTGGTGGCTCATGCCGGATTGCTTCATAGCCATGATGTCGCACAGCTCAAGCACCCCGAAGCTGCTCTGCCCCAACACCTGTAATACCTGGAGCCGCAGGGGATCTCCCGCGGCCTTCAGGAAGCCTGCCAGCTGATCAGTGATCTCAGCGACAGCAGGGGTGGAGGGGGCTTGTGCATTCATATAAGGACGCAGTCTAACGCAATCGAAAACTAAATCAAAATAAATTGATATAGGTTTCGGCATTACCTCAACCCGCTGCATGCATCACGCACCACGCAGCACGCAAAAGCCGGGAAGTCAGGACGGCAGGGTGCTTGCGCTTGTAGCCCTTATCTCCATGAGGGACAATAGCGCCCCTTTTCAGCCACCAGTCAGTTTGGAGCCCTGCATGTCCAGTGCCCCCGCCAGCCGTGATCTTGCCAATGCCATCCGTGCCCTGAGCATGGATGCGGTTCAAAAAGCCAACTCCGGCCACCCCGGCGCCCCCATGGGCATGGCCGATATTGCCGAAGTATTGTGGCGCGGATTCATGAAGCACAATCCGCAGGACCCCACCTGGGCCGACCGTGACCGCTTTGTGTTGTCCAATGGCCATGGCTCCATGCTGCTGTATTCCCTGCTGCACCTGACCGGCTATGGCGTCAGCATCGAAGACATCCAGAACTTCCGTCAGCTGGGTAGCCCCACGGCCGGTCACCCGGAATATGGTGATGCCCCGGGCATCGAGACCACCACGGGGCCGCTGGGCCAGGGCATCGCCAACGCCGTGGGCATGGCGCTGGCCGAGAAAATGCTGGCCGGCCAGTTCAACCGCGACGGTCATACCATTGTGGATCACAACACCTACTGCTTCCTGGGTGATGGCTGCATGATGGAAGGCATTTCCCATGAGGCCTGTTCGCTGGCGGGCACCCTGGGGCTGGGCAAACTGGTTGCCTTCTATGACGACAACGGCATTTCCATCGACGGTGAAGTAGAAGGCTGGTTCACCGACGACACCGTAGAGCGTTTTCGGGCCTATGGCTGGCAGGTGATTCCCAATGTGGACGGCCACAACGCGGAAGAGGTGCAGGTGGCCATCGAGAATGCCCGTGCCAACACCACCCAGCCGACCCTGATCTGCTGCAAGACCGTGATCGGTTTCGGCAGTCCCAACAAGCAGGGCAAGGAAGAATCCCACGGTGCCGCCCTGGGTGACGACGAAATCGCCCTGACCCGCAAGGAGCTGGGTTGGGCCCATGGCCCGTTCGAGATCCCGGCCGACATCAAGCAGGCCTGGGATGCCAGCGCTGCCGGTGCCGCCGCGCAAAGCGAATGGCAGCAGCGATTTGATGCCTACAAGGCGGCTTACCCGGAGCTGGCCGCCGAGTTCCTGCGCCGTCAGGCGGGCGAGCTGCCGGCGAACTTTGCCGAGCAGGCGGATGCCTATATCCGTGAATGTCAGGAAAAGGGCGACAAGGTGGCCACTCGCAAGGCTAGCCAGAATGCCCTGGATGCCTTTGGCCCGCTCTTGCCGGAGCTGGCCGGTGGTTCCGCTGATCTGGCCGGCTCCAATAATACCCTGTGGAAAGGCTGCAAGGCGGTCACCGCCGACGACGCCAGCGGCAACTACATCCACTATGGGGTACGGGAATTCGGCATGACCGCGGTGCAGAACGGCCTGTGTTTGCACGGTGGCCTGCGCCCTTACGGCGGCACCTTCCTGGTGTTCATGGAATACGCCCGCAATGCGGTGCGCATGGCGGCGCTGATGCACCAGCCCAACATTCTGGTCTACACCCACGACTCCATCGGCCTGGGGGAAGATGGCCCCACCCACCAGCCCATCGAACAGATTGCCAACCTGCGTCTGACCCCGAACATGCGCACCTGGCGCCCCTGTGACACGGTGGAATCGGCGGTGTCCTGGAAGAAAGCCATCCTCCGTCAGGACGGCCCCTCTTCCCTGATTTTCTCCCGCCAGGGCCTGCCCTGCATGGAGCGTGGCAGCGAGCAGCTGGCCGAGATCGAAAAGGGCGGCTACACCCTGCTGCAGACCGGTGAAGGCACTCCGGACGCGATTATCATCGCCACCGGTTCCGAAGTGGAGCTGGCGGTCAATGCGGCCAAGGCTCTGAGCGGCAAGAATATTCGCGTGGTGTCCATGCCCTGCGTGGAAGAATTCCTGGCCCAGGATGCGGCGTACCAGGAAAGCGTACTGCCGTCGTCCGTGCGTGCCCGCGTAGCCGTGGAAGCCGCCATCGCCGACTACTGGTACCGCTTCGTGGGTCTGGACGGCAAGGTCATCGGCATGACCAGCTTCGGCGCCTCCGCCCCGGCCGGAGACCTGTTCAAGCACTTCGGCATCACTGCCGAAGCGGTACAGGAAGCGGTGGAGTCGTTGCTTTAATGAGATGCCGGACGCCGGATGCTGGACGCCTGACGAGATTGGCCGTGGTTGCGTGCTGTGGCTCTGCCGTTTCCGGTTGGTTGGTTGTTCTGGTTTTTAGCGTCGTGCGTCTGGCGTCCGGCGTCCAGCGGGGCGCAGCCTGATGCGCATTGCCATCAACGGCTACGGCCGTATCGGTCGCTCCTTTGTCCGTGCCCTTGCCGAGCGCGAGGGCGCTGGCTGGAAGGCACCGTTCAGTCTGGTGGCGATCAACGACAAGGGGCGACCAGAAGACCTGTTGTACCTGACCCGGTACGACACCACCCATGGGCGTCTGGCGGCGCCAGCGGAACTGATTGAGGGCATGCTGCGCATCGGCCAGCAGGCGCCGCGGCTACTGGAGCAGCCCGAGCCGGAGCGGCTCCCCTGGGGCGACATGGATGTGGATCTGGTGCTGGAATGCTCCGGTCATTTTCGCAGCCACGCCGGGGCCTCACGGCATCTGGATGCGGGCGCGAAAAAAGTGATCATCGGTGCCGTGCCGTTCGATCAGGCTGACCAGGTGGTGGTGTTCGGTGTGAACCATCAGGCCGTGTCCGCGGACGACAGGATCCTGTCGGCGGGGTCCTGTACCACGCATTGTATTGCGCCCCTGCTGGCGCGGCTGGATGACAGCTTTGGTGTGCAGCAGGTGCTGATGAAAGAGATCCATGCCTATACCTCGGATCAGACCCTGCTGGACCATGTCCACCGGGATCCGCGTCGGGGACGGGCAGGGGCACAGAATATCGTGCCTACTACCAGTAGTGCCATTGGTGCGGTGCAACAAGTGCTGCCGCAGCTGGAAGGCAAGATCAGTGGCAGTTCCATCCGCGTGCCCACCCTGAATGTGGCCATGGTGGAGTTGACGTTGCGTCTGGAACAGACGCCGGATGAAGACAGTCTCAACCAGTGGTTACACCAACAGGCAACAGCGTCCAGTGGCCTGATTGGCTACAATGATGCGCCGCTGGTGAGTGTGGATTTCAATCACCGCCCGGAATCCGCCATTGTCGACGTGACCCAGACACGGGTGCAGGGCGATATGGTGCAGGTGGTGGCCTGGTACGACAACGAATGGGGCTATGCCAACCGACTGCTCGACTGGGTAGCGGCGCTGGCCGAATCGCAGCAACACTGAATTGAATGAACGCACCCCTTTGGGTGGCCGTGAATGAGGTAAGCAAGCAATGAACTTCAAACGCATGACCGACCTGGATCTGGCAGGCAAGCGCGTTCTGATCCGTGAAGACCTGAACGTGCCGGTGAAGGACGGCAAGGTCACCAGCGATGCGCGTATCCGCGCCTCCCTGCCCACCATCGAGCATGCGCTCAAGGCTGGCGCCAAGGTAATGCTGATGTCCCATCTGGGTCGCCCCACCGAAGGCGAATATGCAGACGAATTTTCCCTGCAGCCAGTGGCGGATCATCTGGGAGGGCTGCTGGGCCGTGAGGTGCCGCTGGTGAAGGACTGGCTGGACGGCGTCGATGTGGAAGACGGTCAGGTGGTGTTGTGCGAGAACGTTCGTTTCAACAAGGGCGAAAAGAAAGACGATGAAGCCCTGTCACAAAAAATGGCCGCGCTGTGTGATATCTATGTAATGGATGCCTTTGGCACCGCGCACCGTGCCCAGGCGTCCACCCACGGGGTAGGCAAGTTTGCGCCGGTAGCCTGTGCCGGCCCGTTGTTGGCCAACGAGCTGGATGCGCTGGGCAAGGCGCTGCAGAACCCGGAGAAGCCCCTGGTCGCCATCGTGGGGGGCTCCAAGGTGTCTACCAAACTGGAGGTGCTGGAAGCGCTGTCCGACAAGGTAGACCAGCTGGTGGTGGGCGGCGGTATTGCCAACACTTTCCTGGCGGCGGCCGGTCATCCGGTGGGCAAATCCCTGTATGAGGAAGACCTGATTCCGGCGGCGAAGAAGATCGCTGAGAAGGTGCACATCCCGATCCCGGTGGATGTGGTCACTGCCCGGGAGTTTGCCGAATCCGCTGAAGCGGTCACCAAGAAGGTGGAGGATGTGGCAGAGGATGACATGATTCTGGATGTGGGTCCGCAGACTGCGCACATCGTGGCGGCACTGATGAAGGAAGCCAAGACCATCATCTGGAACGGCCCGGTGGGCGTATTCGAATTCGACCAGTTTGGTGAAGGCACCCGGGAAATGGCCGAAGCCATTGCCGATTCCGATGCCTTCTCCATTGCCGGCGGTGGCGACACCCTGGCCGCCGTGGACAAGTACGGCATCAGCGACAAGATCAGCTACATCTCCACCGGTGGCGGTGCCTTCCTGGAATTCGTGGAAGGCAAGGTGTTGCCGGCGGTGGCGATGCTGGAAGCAAGAGCGAAGGATTAAACGCCGGATGCTGGACGCCCGGCGCCTGACGCAAACCGAACAGCGTTGGGCGTCGAGCGTTAGGCATCAGGCCGTAATGAACGAAGTGAGGCGGTGAAGTTCGCCGCAAACGGTTAAACGAAGGGGAAACGAAAATGGCACTAGTTAGCATGCGTCAGCTGCTGGATCACGCCGCCGAGTTTGGTTACGGCGTTCCGGCTTTCAACGTGAATAACCTGGAACAGATGCGCGCCATCATGGAAGCGGCGGACCAGACCGATTCCCCGGTGATCGTGCAGGCTTCTGCCGGCGCTCGCAAGTACGCCGGCGCCCCCTTCCTGCGTCACCTGATCCTGGCTGCGGTGGAAGAGTTTCCGCATATCCCGGTGGTCATGCACCAGGATCACGGCACCAGCCCGTCCGTGTGTCAGCGCTCTATCCAGCTGGGCTTCTCCTCGGTAATGATGGACGGTTCCCTGGGTGAAGACGGCAAGACCCCCACCGATTACGAGTACAACGTGGACGTGACCCGTCGTACCGTGGAAATGGCCCACGCCTGTGGTGTCTCTGTGGAAGGTGAGCTGGGTTGTCTGGGGTCCCTGGAAACCGGCGAAGCGGGTGAAGAAGACGGTATTGGTGCGGCGGGCAAGCTGACCCACGACCAGATGCTCACCGACCCGGAAGAAGCGGCAGACTTCGTGCAGAAGACCAAGGTGGATGCCCTGGCCATCGCCATCGGTACTTCCCACGGCGCCTACAAGTTCACCCGTCCGCCCACCGGTGACATTCTGGCTATTGAGCAGATCAAGGCGATTCACCAGCGTATTCCGGATACCCATCTGGTCATGCACGGTTCTTCCTCCGTGCCCCAGGACTGGCTGGCCATCATCAACGAATTCGGTGGCGAGATTCCGGAAACCTACGGGGTGCCGGTGGAAGAAATCCAGGAAGGCATCAAGCACGGTGTCCGCAAGGTCAACATCGATACCGACCTGCGTCTGGCGTCCACCGGGGCAATTCGTCGCTTCCTGGCAAACAACACCGCCGAGTTCGATCCGCGCAAATACCTGAAGGAATCCGTGGCGGCCATGCGTGATATCTGTATCGCCCGTTACGAAGCTTTCGGCACCGCCGGCAATGCCAGCAAGATCAAGCCGATCAACCTGGAAGAAATGTTCCAGCGTTACGAGTCCGGTGAGCTGGATCCGCGGGTGAAGTAAGAGACGCTGCACACACCACGCTTCACGCAACATGCAAGAACGCGGTTGAGGTGGTTGCAGGCGGACAACAAAAAGGCCACGCCTGAATATGGGTGTGGCCTTTTTTGTTGATACCGAAACCTCGATCCGAAGCCGCTTTGGGATCTGCAACGCCGCTGTGGGAGCTTGCCTGCAAGCGATCCGAGCGACAGCGAGGAAAACCATTAGCGTCTCTGCAATCCTTGCCTCGCTTAGGCTCGGATCGCTTGCAGGCAAGCTCCCACAGCAGCCACTAGTGAATGTTTTACCGACGCAAAAAGGCCCGCCCGGGAGACCGGGCGGGCCTTTTTGCGTCAGGCGTCAGGCGTCAGGCGTCAGGCGTCAGGCGTCAGGCGTCAGGCGTCAGGCGTCAGGCGTCAGGCGTCAGGCGTCATGCGTGCTACCGCGTCGCCTTGATCTCTACCCCTTCACCGCTCAGCACCAGCTCGCCCAGATCATTCAGTACGGCGGTATCCACGCCTTTCAGCGCGGTCACAAACTGTTGCTCCAGTTCCATCAGCGGGGGCATGCAGGCCTTGCGGGTCATGGCGCCAGGCTGGAGGGTGAATTGGCCGTTGTCAGCCTGGTAGCTGCCGGTGAAGTTGTTGCAGGCCGCCTTGCCGGCCACCTTGCCCGCTTCCGGGAATACCAGGGTGACGGTGGCATTGCCCACCGGTTTGTTGTTCAGGGTCTGTACCTGCCAGGGGGCGCCGGCAAGTTGCTCGTAGGATGGCATGGCCATGGCGTTGTCACCATTGTCGGAGGCTGTGTTGCAGGCGGTTACCAGGAACAGGCTGGTAAACAGCAGGGTGAGGGGCAGCAGGGATTTCATGGCGGTTCCTTGTCTTCAACCACGGTTGTGGATGCATGTGTGTCTGTCCGGTTAGAGAAGAGGGGCAAGGAAAGGTTCCCGGCATCCCGCGATCCGTTGATGTACCGCAAGAGAATGGCGTTCCCGGCTTGACCAGGTGTGAACAGCGCGGACAATGCCAGCACACCTTGCCAATATCCGGGACAGCCCATGCTTGATACCTTTCTCGCGTTCTACACCCAGCATCAATGGATTGCGCTTCCTCTGGCCATGGTGTCGGCAGTGGGCATCGGGGTGATGTGGATGGGCTGGCTGACCCTGATGATTACTGCCTTCGGACAGAAGCTGTGGCTGTGGGGCTTTGCTATCCTGTTATTGCCGGTGCCGGCATCGCAGTGTTTTGCATTGCGCTACCGGGCGCTGAATCCCTGGGCCAACCGGCTGGTGTGGTGGGGGCTGGTGCTGGCACTGCCGATTCTGGCGCTGACCGCCTGGTGGGCGCTACTGGCCCTGCAGCAGCCCATGCCAGAGCCCCTGTTCAGTCACTGAATCGGGTTGGGGGCTGATCCGGTTTGGCATAACGCCAGCGGCCTGCCCGGTGGGTGAGGTGATAACTGTCCAGCCCGGACAGTGCCACCGTGCCCGCCTCTTCCACATCTACATAACCATCCTCGGCCATGATGCCCTCAGGCAGCTGAACTTGTTCGATGGCGCCAATGACCAGCACGGTGCCGTTCACCGCAATATCCTGGATATCTGCCACCTTCATGCCCAGTTGTATCCGCGCTTCCTGCACAAAGGGCGCGGGAAACTTCTGATGATACTGCGGGGTCAGGCCGGTGGCCTCGAATTCGGAGACGTCTCTGGGGTAGCGGGCCGAGGTCTGGTGAGCCGGGCCGATCATCCCCTGATGGACATGGTTGAGGGTGTAGTATCCGGTTTGCTGCAGGTACTCCAGGGTGTGGCGATCCACCGAGTGGGGGCGGATGATCATGCCCATCAGCGCGGGGTCTGCACCCAGATGAAAGCAGGAGCTGACGATACTCAGGTTCTCCTGTCCCTCGTGGCTACGCGTGCCCACCAGGTTGGCACTCTTGAAGCCAGACAGGCTATTAATCAGATTGACCCTTGTACGTTTGGGAAGGGCGTCCAGTGACTGACTGGTGAAATGCATGGTGTTGGGCCTGCGGTGGTGGATGCCAATGACCAGCGGCGCTGATGTGGTGCCGGTGTTGTCCTTTCGGGAAGGCGGTATCGTCCGTATTATCAGCAGACGCCGTGAGTAAACCGTGGAGACGTTGCCCAGGCCATGGAAAACCCTTTCGACCGAGACCATATCCAGCAGCACTGGAAGCCCCTGAACTGGGAAGCCTTTGACCCTCTGGAGGCGTCCAGCCAGCAGTACATTGCCTACTACGGACTGAACTTTGCTGAGCGGCTGCCCAGTCTGGAGCATGGTTTCGGCTATTTTGAGGCCGATGGCCACCAGATCTCGGTACATGCGTGGCGACCACAGAACCCCCGCGGCACCGTGCTGGTCTGCCATGGTTACTTTGATCATGTGGGCCTGTACCGGCACGTGATTGGCCATGTGCTGGAGCTGGGCTATGCGGTCCTGGCGTATGACTTGCCCGGGCACGGACTCAGCTCCGGTCCCCAGGCGGTGATCGAAGATTTCCTCACCTACCGCAACGTGCTGGAGCAGTGCCTGAGTCTGGCAGCCAATCATTTCCCCCGCCCCTGGCATGTGATCGCGCAGAGTACCGGTGGTGCCATCGTGATGGATTATCTGGCGAGCCGCGGAGAGGGAGACGACAACCCCTTTGAGCAGGTCATCCTGTTGGCACCACTGGTGCGTCCCTTTAAATGGAATACCGGTCGCTGGTTGCACACTGCGATCAGCCCCTTTACGAAAAGCATCAAGCGGGTATTCAGTATCAACTCCAACGACCCGGACTTTCTCGATTTTCTCGAGAACAAGGATCCGCTGCAGTCACGGCGGGTGTCAGCGGTCTGGGTGGGGGCGCTGAAAAAATGGCTGCCGGGTTTTGAAAAAGCATCACGTATTCATGTTTCTCCCGTGGTCATTCAGGGTGACCTGGATGAAACGGTGGACTGGCGCTACAACCTGGATGTGATTCGAAGCAAATTCAGTGAGCCGCGTATTCACCTCCTGCCCGGCGCACGCCATCAACTGGCCAATGAGCATGAGGAATTCCGACAGAAAATTTTCGCGATTATTGATGAGTATCTCGCCTGATCATTGACCGGTTTTCCGATTTTACGGTTTGTTACTTGAGCAGGGATCGGGTTTGGCACAGGGTATGTGTCGCGAACCAATAGATCATATTCATGCCTCGGCATGGAACAGGGAGATAATCAATGGAAAAGAAAATTATACTGGCGATGACTGCGGGTGCTGCAATGCTGAGTCAGGTTGCGGTGGCGGATCTGAATGCGGGCATCAATGCTGCGGTCAATGCGGAAGCGGATGCCAAGGCGGCGGAGCAGGATGTGCGAGCCAAGCGTGATGCGGCCAGGGAAGATGCCAAGGCCCAGAAAAAGGCCATGCAGGAAAAGCACAAAAAAATGAAGGGCGACGCCAAGGCCCGGCACGATGAAATGATGGACGATGCCGAAGCGCATGGCGAAGAAGTGAAAGGCCATGGCAAACGTCTGGAAGATGAAGCACGCGGCAAGCGCGATGCCGCCATGGAAAAAATGGAAGAGAACAAAGCCGCAGCCAAGCAGCGCCATGACGATGCCAAACAGCGCGCCAGCGAAACAGCTTCTCAAGCGGAAATGGATGCTCAAGCCAGAGTAGATGCAGAAGAAGCAGAAGTGGAAGCCAAGGCCAATGCCAAAGCCAAGCCGTGGTACAACTTCTGGGATTGATTTCTGGCAGACCTAAAAAAGTGCGTCGCGGAATGGCGGGAAGCAGGGCGAGGCCAGGATTTTCGAAAGGCGATTTTCGATCTTGATGTGGGCGTTTGCTTGCAAACGATCTTTTCCTGCTAACCCGCGATGTACCAAAAAACCGCACGTTGCCACTGCTGTCCCACAATTTGATTTAGCGAAGTCCGAAACCCGCCAGGCTGGCAAGCCGGCGGGTTTCTCTGTTTAGGGGAGCAGGATTCAAGGAGCCTCTGAGTACGCAAGGAGTTATTCAGAGGCGCCTTAACCGCCGCATTTTGACTCTCGAAGATGCCGGTCTCGTGGGAGCCTGCTTGCAGGCGAATGTTGGTGCGGAAACGGCTATTCGCTTGCAAGCAAGTTATTCGCTTCGCTCACCCTTCGGGCCGCACTCCGTGCGTTACTTCGCTACGCTACGTTCCCACATCAAGATCGAAATCGCCTTCAGCCAACCCTGGCCAAGCCCCTTTCACAAAATTCCGTGATGAACAATTTTATGTCTGTCAGGCGATGCCCTCGGCCTGGCCCGTGTGGTCAAGCAAACACGACCGGAAACAGGGCGTGCTGAACCTCACGTGTTGATGACATCAATCTGGCATAGTGGGGGAAAGAGTGTCAGCAAGCGATGCCGGGTATCGGCCGGGAGGCTGTGGTGAGAGAGAATCTAAAGGTAGCGGGTGGCGTTGCCGCCCTGTTGGTGGCCACACTGATGACGTCGTCTGCCATGGCGGCAGAGCCATCTTCTTCATCATCGCTTGATCCTGCTGAACGTGCGCAAGCGTTGCGGGAAGACCAGCGTATTCGTGAGCAACAGCAAAGGCAGGATCAACGTGATGCACTGCGAGAGCAATCCGACGCCCGCCAACAGGACCTTCATGATCGAATCCAGCAACGCCGTGATGACATGATCCGGGATATGAATCGAAAGCCGTAAGCTATGAGCTATGAGCTATGAGCTATGCTCGATTGGATTAAGAAAGGCCGAATAGTTCCCGGGGCTCTACATTTCTACGAAGCCGCCGTAGGAGCCTGCCTGCAGGCGATCCGAGCCCAGGCGAGGTGAAAAGGTTCGAGTTGCGAGTGCCGAGTTTCGAAAGGCAAAACAAGACGCATGGAAATTGGTTTGGGATTTGATCGTCGAGATGTGTTTCTGGAATCCTTGCCTCGCTTGGGCTCGCATCGCCCAGGCAAGCTGGGCTCCTACAGTGGGGTATAGTGAGCGTTTGAGACGCAAAAAGGCCTGCCTGGGTTACCGGGTGGGCCTTTTTGCGTCAGGGGTCAGGCGTCAGGCATGAAGCGTGGTGCGTGCAGCGTCGCCTAATACTGATTAACGCTGCCATTCTCGCCTACCAGCACCACATTGGCCGGGCGCTTGGCGAACAGGCCGTTGGTCACCACCCCAACGATGTTGTTGATTTTCTCTTCCAGTTCGATGGGATTGAGGATGTCCAGGTTGTGGACGTCGAGAATGATGTTGCCGTTGTCCGTGACAAAGCCGTCACGGTATTGCGGCTGGCCGCCGAGGGCTACCAGTTTGCGGGCCACATGGGAGCGGGCCATGGGAATCACTTCCACGGGCAACGGGAAGGTGCCCAGGCGTTTGACCTGCTTGGAGCCGTCGACGATACAGATGAACTGACCAGCCACCGCCGCCACGATCTTTTCCCGGGTGAGGGCGCCACCGCCACCCTTGATCATTTCCCGGTGAGCGTTCACCTCATCGGCGCCGTCCACATAGACCGGCAGGCGATCCACGTCGTTCAGGGAGACCACCTGGATGCCATGGCCCTTGAGGCGCTCGGCGGTGGCGTCGGAGCTGGCCACGGCGCCCTTGATGCGGTCCTTCATGGTGGCCAGACCATCAATGAAGAAGTTGGCGGTGGAGCCGGTACCCACGCCAATGTATTCGCCTTCGGGAACAAAGCGCAGCGCCGCTTCGGCGACCTGCTTCTTCAGTGCATCCTGATCCATGAGCCTGTCCTGTCATGCTGGTGAGTGTGATGAGTGGTCGTGCTCATCGTGAACGTGCGGGGGCTCAACAACCTGGTCGGACGTCAGACCTGCGACGTCAGACGTCCGGCCAGCGCAGCTTTACTGATAACCCGGTAAAGCGCCAATTATAGGCCAGCAGAGGCGCGGACTCGACCCCGGCCTATCGCAATTCCCCATGTCAGGCCCTAGACTATGGTGCTTCCAATACTTGTGCCTGACCAACCCGGATACTTTCATGCTGGACAAATACGTCAAACGGATACTGCAATCCCGCGTGTACGACGTGGCGGTGGAAACACCCATTCATGCAGCGCCGTTGATTTCCAAGCGAATTGGCAACCGGGTTTTGCTCAAGCGTGAGGATCTGCAGCCAGTGTTTTCCTTCAAGCTGCGTGGTGCCTATAACAAGTTGTGCCAGCTGAGCCGCGAACAACTGGACCGTGGGGTCATCTGTGCCTCGGCAGGCAACCACGCGCAGGGGATGGCGCTGGCGGCCACCTCCATGGGAGTGAAAGCCACCATCGTGATGCCGCGGACCACACCGGACATCAAGGTCAACTCGGTGCGAAACCACGGTGGTAAAGCAGTGCTCCATGGTGACAGCTTTGATGAAGCCCTGTCCCATGCCCGCAAGCTGGAAGCCGAAGGCGGCCTGACTTTTGTGCATCCCTATGACGATCCGGATGTGATCGCCGGGCAGGGCACTGTGGGTATGGAAATCCTCCGCCAACAGAGTCGTGATCTGGATGCGATCTTCATCCCGGTGGGCGGGGGTGGTCTGGCGGCAGGTGTGGCGGCGTATGTGAAATACGTGCGCCCGGACGTGAAGATCATCGCTGTGGAACCGGAAGATGCGGCATGCCTGAAAGCGGCCATGGAGAAGAAGCGCCGGGTAACGCTGAAGGAAGTGGGTCTGTTTGCTGACGGCGTGGCCGTGAAGCAGATCGGCAAGGAAACCTACAAGATTCTCAAAGACCATGTGGATGAAGTGATTACCGCCACCACGGATGAAATCTGTGCGGCCATCAAGGACTCCTTCGAGGACACGCGCGCCATCTGTGAGCCAGCGGGGGCGCTTGCCCTGGCGGGCATGAAAAACTGGGTGGCCAGGCATGGGGTGAAAGACCAGACCCTGGTGGCGATCCAGAGTGGGGCCAATGTGAATTTCGATCGCCTGCGCCATGTGTCCGAACGTGCCGAGCTGGGCGAGCAGCGTGAGGCTCTGCTGGGTGTCACCATTAGTGAGAAGCCGGGCGCCTTTCGGGCATTCTGTCAGGCCCTGGGGCGCCGAGGTATTACCGAATTCAACTACCGCTACAGTGATGACCGCCAGGCCAACATCTTTGTGGGGATTCAGCTCAAGCCCGGGGGCAAGGCATTGCAGGCCCTGATGCAGGAGCTGACCGACAAGGGCTACCCCGTGGTGGACATGAGTGGCAATGAAATGGCCAAACTTCACATCCGCCATCTGGTGGGGGGGCATACCTCCCGGCAGGACCTGCATGAGCGTCTGTTTCGGGTGCAATTCCCGGAGCGCCCCGGTGCCTTGATGGCCTTCCTGCAGTCGCTGGGCGGAAAGTGGAATATCAGCCTGTTCCACTATCGCAACCACGGCGCCGCCTATGGTCGGGTGCTGGTGGGTTTCCAGGTGGAAGAGGGCAAAGGCGGCCAGTTACTGGCTGATCTCAGGAAAGTGCCCTATCCCATGGTGGAAGAAAGCGATAACCCCGCGTACCGGCTGTTCCTGAACTAGTCTGCACCTGATCCTGTGGGAGCGCGCCTGCGGGAGAATGGCAGCAGGCTCCCACCGTTGCGATTTTGTAGAAGGCTTCAGGAACTTGCCACGCAGTGGGCGGTCGCAAACCTCCAGCGGCTTGCTGTACCGGGGGCTGGCTCTCTTCGTTATGCATAAAGATGCATTTTGTGACTCAGTTAACGAAGAGTTATGCCGTAGTTCTGTTAAGAAGCGTCAACAGGTGCCGGTAACTACTTGACTTTCCATGGTGGGATGGTCAAATTTTGATCCGGTTAGCATTTTCTGACAGACATTCCAATTACAGTGGCTGTCCTGTTAATACTTTTTACTCATATTTTATTTTTAGCTGTACCACTTTGGGGAATAGAAAAATGAAGAAAAAGCCGGACGCCTTGGTGCTACTGGCAATCGTTTTTGGACTTGGAGTGCTGGTCAGCACCCTTACCCATGGCGGTAACGAACCGGACTATCAGCATTACGCAGACAGTGCGGGTATCGTTGTCACCCAGACCCAGCAGTAACGATCCGATCTACCGGCTGGTCCCACGGGGCCACCGGTAGCATGCCTTCCTCTACACACTGAAAATCATAGCCCACCGCCACCAGCATTGGCTGGCGTGGCCGTCGCTGAAGGTCGGCCAGGGTGCGATCGTAATAGCCGCCGCCCATTCCCATGCGATACCCCGCGCGATCAAACGCCACTGCGGGGAGAAGAATCACGTCCAGCGCCCACAGGGCACGGCCTCTAAGGGCCCGGGCCGGTTCGGCAATGCCGTACTGGTTGGGGGTCATGGCGTGGTGAGCCTGCCACAGTCTGAACTTCAGATGCCCCCGCCGAAGCGGATCGAGCCAGGGCAGATAGGTGCTGGCGTGGCGCAGCCGGGGGTGGGTCATCCCGGGAAGCAGATCCAGTTCGCCATCGTTGGCGAGGTAGAGTGCGATATGGCGGGCGGGGCGGTGTTGCAGGGCCCGGGTCAACGCAGGGCCGACCCGGCGGGACGCCCGGCGTCGTTGTCCGGGGGTAAGCTGCCGCCGCTGCTGGCGACACTGCCGGCGCAGCTGCTGACGCTGTTGTCGTTGTGCTGGCGAGAGTGGCTGTTGAGCAGGCATCCGGCCTCTGGCGTCAAGCATCTGGCGTAGAAATAAAGGGTGCTTCCCGGTCCGCCGCTGCGGGCTTGACCCTTGAACCGTATGGTTCAAGGTGGAGGCAGCAGCCATGCCCTCAGGCTTTCCGCTCAATAGGCGGACATGCACACGGACACGGCAATATATGCCCCCGGGTATTACGTTATCGGCTCAGGGACATGGCCCTCTGGCGCACGGGCCAGGAAACACTCGCAGTCATTATAACAGTGGTGTTCCGGGCTGACAGTCTTGACAGGGCAGAAAGGCAGTTAACAGCGGTAAACGGCAATTAATAATTAATAGTGAATAGTTAATAGCTAAATTCAAAAGCGGAAACCTTGCCGGGGCATCGTAGGTCGGAAATGGGCGAATGCCCATCTCCGACATTGGCGTTGCAGGGTGAGACATAACCAGTTGAAAGTTCAAAGTTTAAAGTTGAAACGCGGGCTGGATTAGCGGGTTTTGCCAAGCGGTGCCCGCGTTTACAGGTAATGGCGCGGGCACTGAGGCTGGCAACAGGAAAACGTGGCTCGCGCCTTTTCAACTTTGAACTTTAAACTTTCAACTCCGGTTCTTTGTTGGCGTGCAGCGTGATGCCGGTTGCGGCGCTTCTACAGCTTGCGGCGGGCGTCTTCGAAGGCCTGGATTTCGTCTTCCAGGCGGCTGAGCAGGGCCTGCACGCGGGCTTCGCTCTCGGAATCCTGATCCACGCTCTGGCGGGCCTTGAGCAGCTCATGGCTCATGTTCAGGGCGGTCATGATGGCAATGCGTTCCAGCCCGATCACGTTGGCATCGCGGACTTCTCGCAACTGGGTGTCCAGGTAGCGGGCAGCGGCCAGCAGGTTATCCTGCTCGCCTGCCGGGCAGGCAACACGGTACTCCTTGTCGAGCAGATGGATCACCAGGGAGTTTTCGTTAGACATGGCCTCGGATACCGCTATTGCTTGGGGTTGAAGAACGGGCAGGATGCCACGCTCAGGATTCCTGCTCCAGAGATTTCAGGCGAGAAATGATCGCCTCGACCTTGTTGCGGGCTGCGTCATTCTTCTTCAGTAGCTGGGCGCGCTCTTCCACCAGTTTGGCCTCACGCTCGTGGAGGGCCAGATTTTCCTGGCGCAGCCGCGCACTGATACGCAGCAGTTCATCGACGCGGGTTTCCAGTTGCTTTAGTTGTTGTTCCGTCGTCATGGCAAAATGGTCGTGGTTCGCCTAAGGTGTGGGCCGGTTTCGGCCCGCGTCCCCTGCACCTTACCGGGATTTGCCGCGCTCGGCTCCCCCTCCCGGTTGACAGGCTCTTTCAACTATAGGTGTGGGGGTGTCAGGGGTCAACGAAATTGAATACTGGTAGTTACTTAGCGCACACTTTTCATGGCCTTCTTCAGGAAGGCATTCATGCCTGCAGATAACGGATCGACCCATGTCCAACTCGATTGATTTTGAGGTGCTGGCCCAGTCCCTGGCGGCTGCCGGCATTGCCCACTCTCCCAGCGAACTGCAAGGACTCACTGCCGGACTGCTCGCCACCGGCCATGGTGGCCGGGATGAGGAGCTGCTCGGGGTGTTGGCCTCCCATGTGGATTTTGAGCAGGGCCAGCTGTTTGAGCCTGCCTTGGCCGGCATGCTGGTGGCCGCCCGTGATGAGCTGGCCGGCGGCTTTGCTGGTACTGGCCTGGCGCTTCACCTGTTATTGCCGGGCGATGATGAAGATCTGGGGTTGCGGGTGGCGGCCATCGGCCAGTGGTGCGAGGGCTTTCTGGTGGGCTTTGGTACCGGGTCCGCGAATACCCACGACAAGGATCTCTCCCAGGGTATTCAGGAAGCCCTGTCCGACCTGGCGGCCATCAGCCAGGTGGAAACCCCTGACAGTGACGGGGAGGAAGAGGAAGACATGTTCGAGCAGGTGGCGGAACACTGCCGAATGGCAGCGCTGATGATTTACACTGAGCTGGTTATGCGTCCCCAGGCCAAGGCCGAAGAGGCAGACGTACCGTCCACACCGCCGACCAAGCACTGAAATATCTCCCGATACCAGGAGGGGTTTTGAGCATCAATCGTCAGGAATTCGCCCGTCGCCGCCAGGAGTTGATGGGCATCATGGGGCCCAACAGCATTGCCATTCTGCCGGCGGCTCCGGAGCACGTGCGAAACCGGGATGTGGAATATCCCTACCGGCAAAGCAGCGACTTCTGGTACCTCACCGGCTTCGCCGAACCGGAAGCCGTGCTGGTGTTGTTGCCCGGCCGAGAGCATGGCGAATACGTCATGTTCTGCCGTGAACGTGACCGCACCATGGAGATCTGGAATGGCTACCGCTCCGGTCCGGAAGGGGTGGTGAACGATTTTGATGCCGATGATGCCTTCCCGGTCGGGGATATCGACGAAATCCTGCCGGGCCTGATTGAGGGGCGTGAACGGGTCTATTACGACCTGGGCATGGATGCGGAATTCGACCGCCGGCTGATGGGCTGGGTCAACAGTATCCGTGAGCGGGTTCGCTCCGGCGCCCAGCCGCCGGGGGAGTTCGTTGCCCTGGCGCACCACCTCCATGATATGCGCCTGTTCAAGTCGGCGGGTGAAATCAAGCTCATGCGCAAGGCAGCCAGCATTTCCGCCGGCGCCCATGTGCGTGCCATGCAGGCAGTGAAGCCGGGCATGATGGAATACCAGCTGGAAGCGGAATATATCCACGAATTCATGCGCCATGGCTCACGAAGCCCGGCCTATCCGAGCATTGTCGGTGGTGGCGCCAACGGCTGCATCCTGCATTACATCGATAATCGACAGAAGCTGCAGGACGGTGACCTGGTGCTGGTGGATGCGGGCTGCGAGCTGGAGATGTATGCCTCCGATATCACCCGCACCTTTCCGGTGAACGGTACCTTCAGCAAGCCCCAGCAAGCGCTCTATGAGCTGGTGCTGGCCAGTCAGTATGCAGCCATCGAAGCCACTCACCCGGATAATCACTGGAATGTGCCCCATGAGCAGGTGGTCAATATCCTGACCCAGGGGTTGCTGGATCTGGGCCTGCTGAAAGGCGAGTTCAACGAGCTGGTGGAAACAGAGGGCTATCGTCGTTTCTTCATGCACCGCACCGGCCACTGGTTGGGGCTGGACGTGCACGATGTGGGCGATTACCGGGTGCAGGAACAGTGGCGCCAGCTGGAGCCGGGCATGGCCCTGACCGTGGAGCCCGGCCTGTATGTGGCGCCGGACGACGACACCGTGGACGAACAATGGCGCGGCATCGGCATTCGCATTGAAGATGACGTGGTGGTCACCAAGGACGGTTGTGAGGTGATGACCCATGAGGTGCCGAAGGATGTGGCGGATATTGAGAAGCTGATGAAGGGCAATTAATAGTTAACAGTTAATAGTGAATAGTTAACAGCTAAACCCTTAAAGACATAACCCGCTACGCAGCCGCGTAGGTCGGAAATGGGCGTGAGCCCATCTCCGACGTGGCGTTGCAGGGTGAAACAAAAGCAGTTGAAAGTTAAAAGTTTAAAGTTGAAAAGGCGCGCGCGAGGTTTTCCTGTTGCCAGCCTCAGTGCCCGCGCCCTTACCGGTAAACGCGGGCACAGCTTGGACAAAACCCGCTGATCCAGTTCGCGTTTCAACTTTAAACTTTTAACTTTCAACTCGCCCTTAGGGCTCGCGCCTCAAGTGGCGCTCCTACAGCAAGAATGGACGTTGAAATGACGCAACAACCTCTGGTGATTGTGGGTGGCGGGATGGCGGGGGCCATGCTGGCGTTGTTGTTGCGCCGGCACGGCGCGGGCTCGGTGGTGCTGGTGGAAAGCCATCCGCTGACGCTGCCGGAGACGCCGCCGTTGACCCCCAGCTTTGATGCCCGCAGCACGGCCTTGTCTGCCGGTACCCTGGCGGTGCTGGACGATCTGGGGCTGGGCGATGCCATTCTCGAGCACGCCGCGTCCATCGGCACGGTGCATGTGTCACGACAATCCCGACTGGGCCTGACCCGCATGTCAGCGGAGGAAGAAGGCGTCCATCAGCTGGGTGCGGTGGTGGAAAACCGCTGGCTGGGTTTTGTGCTACTGGGTGCCCTGTTCAACGATGCCGGCATCAGCGTGCGGGCACCGGATTCGCTGTCGGGCATTCGCCGCCTTGAAGGTGGCTATCAGGTTTCCCTCTCCAGTGATGATGTGCTGGACACCCCTCTGTTGATCGCCGCCGATGGCGCCCGTTCGCAAACCCGGGAATGGCTGGGTATCAGCGCCCGGGATCATGACACCGGCCACGATGCCCTGATCGCCAACCTGTCAGTGGCGACGCCCCATGAAGGCATTGCCTACGAGCGTTTCCTCAATGATGGCCCGCTGGCCCTGCTGCCGCTGCCGGAGCAGCGTTTTGCGCTGGTATGGACCGGGCCTCGTGAGCAGGTGGATCAGTGGATGGCCATGGACGAGCCGGAGGCGCTGGCACAACTGCAGTCCCGCTGCCCGGCAGAGGCGCCGCGGCTGACTGCCATCGGCGAGCGCCAGCGTTATCCGTTGATCCTCACCGAAGCCTGTGCCCAGGTGGTGCCCCATGCGGTGGTGGTGGGCAATGCGGCTCACACCCTGCACCCGGTGGCCGGGCAGGGCTTCAACCTGACCGTGCGGGATCTGCTGGCATTGGCGCAAACCGTGGGCGGCAGCGACCAGCCTGGCAGTCTGACCACCCTGCAGGCCTACACGGAAAAACGGGAAAAGGACCAGGCGCTGATCAGTCAGGCCTCCCGCTGGGTGCCGGAACTGTTTCGTGTCCAGCAACCGCTGTTTGCCCATAGTCGACAGCTGGGTCTGGTGGCGCTGGATATCCTGCCGGGACTGCGCAGTGGGTTTGCGCGAAGGGCGATGGGGCTTTGAAAGGCAGTTAATAGTTAACAGTGAACAGTTAATAGCTAAGTTCAAAAGCGGAAACCTTGCTGCGGCGGCGTAGGTCGGAAATGGGCGAACGCCCATCTCCGACATTGGCGCTGCGGGTGGGGCAAAACCAGTTGAAAGTTCAAAGTTTAAAGTTGAAAAGGCGCGAGAAAGGTTTTGCCGTTCTGGATCTCTGTACCCGCGCCCTTACCGGTGACCGCGGGCACGATATTGCAAAACACGCTGGCCGGGCCCGCGTTTCAACTTTGAACTTTTAACTTTCAACTCAAGGGTTTGATGGCGGAGATTGCCTGGGGCATCTGCGCGTTTTGGAAAGGATTTATGACGGGCGATAGCGAACAGCACATCATTATTGTTGGCGGCGGGATGACTGGCGGTTTGCTGGGGGTTCTGCTGGCGGAGGCCGGGTTGCGGGTGACGGTGCTGGATGGGGCGCCGGAGCCGGTGATGCCGTCCGGGGCGGCGCAATTGCGGGTGTCTACGCTCACCGAGGCCAGCTACTGGCTGCTGCGCAACAGTGGCGTCTGGGATCAGCTTGATTTGTCGCGCGTCCAGCCCTATGGCGCCATGCAGGTGTGGGATCAGGATGGCACCGGTGAAGTGACCTTCACCGCCGAAGAGGCGGGTACCGATACCCTGGGGTGGCTGTTGGAAAACGGCCACCTGACCGCCGCGCTTTATCAGCGTGCCCAGGCGCTGGCCTCACTGGACTGGCGCTGTGGCGCGAGCGTGGAGAGTGCGCGACGCAATGACAGCGGCTGGGATGTGATGTGTGGTGGTGAACGCCTGCACGCGGATCTGTTGGTGGGCGCCGATGGCGCCCGTTCGCAGGTGCGGGACTGGGCGGGGATCAGTGGTGGTGCGTCCGACAGCGGTCATCATGCGCTGGTGGCCACCATCGGCACGGCCTTGCCGCATCAGGGCTGTGCCCGTCAGGTGTTTATGGAATCCGGGCCGCTGGCCCTGTTACCACTTTACAGTGATCCGACCCAGGGTGAGCAGCGACAGTGCTCCATCGTCTGGTCCGGCTGGCCTGAACGAATTCGTGAGCTTCAGCAGTATGATGCCGGTCGCTTCGCCGTGGAACTGCAGGCCGCGGTAGCTGATGTGCTGGGCGAGGTGACCCTGCTGAGTGAGCGGGCTGTGTTCCCGATTCAGCCCCGGCATGCCAGCCAGTATGTGGCGCCGGCGCTGGCACTGGTGGGGGATGCGGCCCATGTGATCCATCCCCTGGCGGGGCAGGGCGTTAATCTGGGATTGCTGGATGCGGCGGTGCTGGCGGAAGAAGTGCTCCGTGCCGTCGATACCGGGCTGGGCTGTGCCGACCGGCATGCGCTGGCACGCTATCAGCGCCGTCGCCGGGGTGAAAACCTGGTCATGCAGAATGCCATGCGTGGCTTCCAGCAGCTGTTCGAGCAGCGCGCCCTGCCGCTTCGCTGGTTGCGCAATACCGGGATGAAGCTGGTGGATCAGGCGGGGCCGGTGAAAGGCTTCTTCGCCAACCGGGCGCTGGGGCGCAGTGCGGATTTGCCGCAGCGGGCGCGGCCACCGCAGCGGTGAAAAAATCCGGCTAGAGCTTGACCGCAAGACCTGCCATACTGCGAGACCAATTAAGAATCATTCTTGTTTGAATTTCCCGGACTGGAGTTAAGGGATATGCGTGTTTGTTGGAGAGTCGGTGTCATGGCTGGCGCCCTGGCGGCGCTGGCGGGGCTGTGGGGTTGTTCCGAGCCTGCAGCTGAGAATGAACTGGTGGTTTACACCTCTCGCAATGATCATCTGATCAAACCGGTATTTGATGCCTATACCGAAGAAACCGGCACCACCATTCGCTACATCACTGACAATGCCTCTGCGCTGGCCGCCCGTATCAAGGCGGAAGGAGAGCGCACCCCGGCGGATCTGCTGATCACCGTGGATGCCGGCAACCTGTGGAATGCTGCCGAGATGGAGCTGCTGCAGCCGGTGGAGTCCGTGGTCCTGGACGCCAATGTGCCGGCCAGTTTCACCGACCCGGACAAACAATGGTTCGGCCTTACCAAGCGGGCCCGTACCCTTGTCTATTCCACCGAACGGGTGAACCCGGAAAATCTGTCCAGCTACGAAGCCCTGGCCGAACCGGACTGGAAAGGCCGTCTGTGTCTGCGTACCTCCAAGAAGGTCTACAACCAGTCTCTGGTCGCTACCATGATCGAGCGTCTGGGCTCAGAGCAGGCGGAAGCCGTGGTTAGCGGCTGGGTGGGTAACCTGGCCACGGATGTCTTCTCCAATGATACCGCCCTGATGGAAGCCATCGTCGCAGGGCAATGCGATGTGGGTATAGTGAATACTTACTATTTTGGTCGCATGAAGCGCGATAACCCGCAGCTGCCGCTGTCCCTGTTCTGGGCTAACCAGGAGAGCAGTGGTGTGCACATCAACATTTCGGGTGGCGCGGTGACCAAATACGCCCCCCATCCGGAACAGGCCAAGGCTCTGCTGGAATGGATGACCCAGCCCAAGGCCCAGGCCCTGTTGGCGGAGATCAACCTGGAATACCCGGTGAATCCGACCGTGGAACCAGCAGAGGAAGTGAAATCCTGGGGTGAATTCCGTGAGGATGACCTCAACGTCAGCGTGGCCGGTGCCCTGCAGGTGGACGCCGTGAAGCTGATGGACCGCGCAGGGTATCGCTAAGCGGTGAGCCGAGCAACAGTGCCCCTTCCGCGGCTGCCCGCCATCAGGTTGCCCGGTCTCAGTGGCGCCAGTGCGGTTGCACTGGCGTTGCTGGTTCTGGTGCCCATTCTGGTATTGCTGAGTGCCTGGCACCAGCAACAGTGGGAAACCTGGCAGCACCTGCTCGACACGGTGCTGTGGCGGCTGGTGGGTAATACCCTGCTGCTGATGGTGGGCGTCACCATCGGGGTGCTGACTCTCGGGGTGTCGCTGGCCTGGTGCGTGGCCACCCTGGAGTTCCCTGGGCGCCGCTGGCTGGAGTGGGCCCTGTTTCTGCCCATGGCCATGCCCGCCTATGTGCTGGCGTTTGTCATGGTGGACCTGCTCGACTATGCGGGCCCGATCCAGACCCAGCTGCGTAGCTGGTTGCCGGCCCTGTCTGGCTTCAGTGCCCGCCATCCGGCATGGGTGATCGTGACGCTGACCCTGGTGCTCTATCCCTATGTCTACATGCTGGCGCGGTTGGCGTTCCTGGCCCAGGGGCGGGCGGTGCTGGAGCAGGCCCGTATCCTGGGCGACAGTTCACTGCGGGCTTTTTTCAAAGTGGCCTTGCCCATGGCGAGGCCAGGTATTGCAGCCGGCCTGGCGCTGGCCTTGATGGAAACCCTGGCGGATTTTGGCGCGGTATCGGTGTTCAATTTTGATACCTTCACCACCGCCATCTACAAGAGCTGGTACGGCCTGTTCAACCTGCAGGCCGCCGCCCAGCTGGCCTCCCTGCTATTGCTGTTCGTGCTGGTCGCGCTCACCCTGGAGCGCCGTGGCCGGCGCCGTGCTCGCTACAGTGAGCTGGGGGGACGGCAGGTAATGCGGGCCCGCCCCCGCCAGGCCTGGCTGATCTCTTTGTTTGCCTTCGGGGTGCTGTTCCTGGCGTTTCTGCTGCCGGTATCCCGCCTGCTGTATTGGGTGATCGGCACCGGTCTGCAGGGCGTGGACTGGCGCTTCGCCAACCTGGTGTGGCGTACCTTCCTGCTTGGCGCCATGGCCGCCAGCCTGGTGCTGATGCTGGCCAGTTGGCTGGCCTGGGTGAAGCGACACCAGCCGTCGCGCACGGTGTCTGCGTCGGTGCAGCTGGCGACGCTGGGCTATGCGCTGCCGGGCTCGGTGTTGGCGGTGGGCATCATGGTCAGCTTCAGCGCGGTGCAGGGCTGGCTGCATGATCTGGGGCTGTCGGTGCCGCTGGTGGGCGGGCTGCTGGCGTTGGTGCTGGCCTATGTGGTGCGTTTCCTTGCGGTGGCTTTCGGACCGGTGGAAAACGCCTTGCAGCAGGTCAAGCCGGGAGTGGTGGAAGCGGCCCGCACCCTGGGGGCTACTTCCGCCGAGGTGAGCCGCCGGGTGTATCTGCCCATGATGTTGCCGGGGCTGTTCACGGCCCTGCTCATGGTGGGGATCGATGTGATGAAGGAAATGCCCGCCACGTTGCTGTTGCGCCCCTTCGGCTGGGACACCCTGGCGGTGCGTATTTACGAACTCACCGCCGAGGGTGAGTGGCAGCGGGCGGCGGCGCCGTCCCTGACCCTGGTGCTGCTGGGCCTGCTGCCGGTGATCCTGCTCACCCGCAGGCATTAAGCCCAACTTCCCTCCCCCAAAGACGGTTTTTACCACAGAGGTCACCGAGTTCACGGAGGAAATTCCAGCAAGCCCCAGCCCCACTGTGGGAGCTTGCTTGCAAGCGAATGCCCCAACCCTTCGTCTGCAGGCAGACTCCCACATCAAACCCCGCAAACCAAAAGACGGGTTTACCACAGAGGCCACTGAGTACACTGAGGAAATTCCAGCAAACCCCGGCCCCACTGTGGGAGCTTGCCTGCAAGCGAATGCCCCAACCCTTCGTCTGCAAGCAGACTCCCACAATAAGCCCGGCCCCCAAAGACGGTTTTTACCACAGAGATCACCGCATTCACGGAGACAAAACACTGGGTCTCTCTGTGCCCTCCGCGATCTCTGTGGTGAGACTGCATTTGACCTGATCTCTTGCTTGATTTGTGCATGGCTGTACATCTTTGCCTTGATATTCGGCCTGATGCTTTCAGATGCCTAGCTATTTGCCCTCTAATAACAATGCCTTACATAAATAATGCTGTAGGGTTTATTTATGTGTATATATGTAAATAAGATGGCAAATTGAGACTTGGTTGTAAGGTAATGTTTCTGTCTTGCTGGTACGCTTATGCCACTTATTTTTAGGCAAGTTATTGCTTCGCTTTTGGGTTAACAACAATAAGCCCGTTCGGGCAAGTCTCTGGAGACGTTCATGACATACAGGAAAGTGCTTCCCGCCATGGTGGCAGGGTTCGGGGTTGTGTCTGCCATACCGGCCATGGCCAGCATGGGTAACATTGGCACCACCTACGGGGTGCTCCCCTCAGACGTGGCCTCGGCCCAGGCGTTGTCCCTGTTCAACAGCCAGGTGTCGGCGACCTATTACAACCCGGGCTATCTGGCCAGGGACAGCCGTGGTGAACTGACCACCGGGCTGCTGCATGCGGACCATGAATTGCGGGCCTCCAGCCCGGTCACCGGTAAAAGCCAGGTTCTCCAGGATTCCCCTTCCCAGCAGGTGTTGCTGGGGATGAAGACCGATCTGACAGGCCTGACCCAGTATGAACATCCCCTTTATCTGGGTTTCATGCTGGGTGTTGAGGAGTACGGCGACGAGATGTTGTCGTTCAACTCCCAGACCGCCATTGACGGCCAGTACCTTGAATACGGCCGTCAGCCCCTGTTCCTGAACCTGGGGGGCGGCACCCAGATCTGGCGCGGTCTGGATATGGGGCTGTCTGCCCGGATTACCCTCCATTCCGAGGCGGAGCTGGTGGCCACCTCAACCCTGGCAGGGGAGACCAGCTACGAGACCCTGAACGTGTCCGCCAAACCCTCCCTGCGGCCCATTTTCGGCATGAACATGGATTTTGGTGAGAGCTTCTGTGGCGATGACGACAGTTGCTGGATGAATGGTCTGGAAGCGGCTTTCAGTTTCCGTGGCTATTCCAATACCAACACCACCGTGGACTCCAATATCACCATCCCCGGTACGGTGCTGGATCCGGGGATCACTCTGGCGGTGTCCACCATCGATTCCTATCAGCCGAACATCTATGCCGCCGGTCTGGCATACAGCCAGGATCGCTGGCGTGTCGGGGTAACCTTGGAGAAGCAGCAATGGTCGGACCTGGAGGAAGAGCTCGAGGGCGACACTATCAAGGACCAGGCGGTGCTGACCGGCAACAAGGATGCCCGCCTGGCGTTCAAGGACATCATCGTGCCCCGTATTGGCGGCGAATTTCACTTCGATGACACCTACATGGTGACGGCCGGGGTGGCACTCAGCGAATCGCCGATGGATTCCAAGGGTTCACTGGAAGTGAACTATCTGGATGCGGACAAGATGATTGTCGGCCTGGGGCTGACGGCTCGTTACGCTTCCGTGCCGGTGCTGGCATTCCCGGTTCGGCTGGATCTGGCTTACCAGTATCAGCAGCTTGATCCCAAGGATATCGAGCTCTATGACCGCCGCTCTCCCACCTACCCCCAGCCATACGGTGCCGGGGAGGCTGACGGTGAAGTTCATGTCTTCACGGGCTCAATCACGCTCAAATTCTAGGAGGCTTCGGCATGAAACTGAAAGCGCTATGCCTGGCCACCACTGCGGCCCTGATCAGTGCCTGTGGTGGGGAGGCGGATAACAGCCAGACCGTAAATTGGCAGGTGGGTGAGGTTTACTACAGCTATCCCTACGAGGGGCAACAGCGGGTGTCCCCACGGACGCCGCTGGTAATGCGGTTCTCCCATGCAGTGACTGTGGATGACAGTCACTTTACCCTGCTTGAATGCCCTGACCTGTCGGACGACTGCGAAGACACGGGCACCAATCACGTGGCACTGCAGGCACCGCAACCGGTGGCGGGCGGTAAAGGGGTGGTGCTACAGCCGCAGGCTCCCCTGAAAACGGCCACCCACTATCGTCTGGTGCTTGAGGGTATTGAGACCAGCAATGGTGAAGCGAGATTCGAAGACGGCATGGATTTCACCACCCGTTTGAGTCATGACGGGCCGCTGGAAAGCCAGATGATGAGTCTGGATCTGGCGGTCAATCGGGTGATTCCGGATGGCGACGCCTTGCCTTTCATGGATTTCACCACCCTGCGCGTTCAATTCAACCAGCTGCTCGATACCTCCACCGTGGTGTACGGGGATACCGATCTGTCAGGCAGCGTGGAGCTGGAAAACGACGGTGAGACCGTTCCTGCCGCTCTGCTGGTGAAGGGAGATGCAGTCACTGTCGATCCCCATGAGGATCTGCAGCCCGGCCGCACATACACGCTGAAGCTGACCGACTCCATTCGCGGGGTAGGGGATGACCAGCTGACGGGCGGCTACGAGCAGAGCTGGGTGGCTGGCAATTCCCGCCCCCGCGCCACCCTGGTGCAGGAAGTGGTGCAGGCCAGCGACGCGGCGGTGGATCCCTGTAACCAGGATGATGCCCTGTCTGCCAAGCTGACCGGCGCGGTAATGAACTGTGTGCCGTTGATGTCCACCCTGCTGGGGAACAAGGATGCCACGCTGCAGTCCGGTGACGTGCACGCGGAGCTGGCATATCTGCCCAACTACCCGGACGTGTCGCCCCTGCGTATCCCGCGGGGCAGTTTGCTGACAGGCTCCAACATCGATGTCCGTGTCGGTGGCGATGTGCCTGCCGGGTTCAGTACCGGCGACATCTCGGTGACCTTCCTCTCCGATGCCACCGGTTATCTGTTGCCCAACCCGTACAGTGATGCCCATGAGGCGCCCAAGCAGATCAAGCTGTTCATGGATGTGTCCATGACCGCCGAGAACCCGGAGGCCAACGGCGGGCTGAGCCAGACCCTGATGCACGTGGAATTGAACGGCATGGCGCTGGTGAATAATGGGCGTATGGAAATCGACGCCGTGGGGATTGTGGAGCCGACACTGCTGGGGCAGGAAACCGCCTTCGGCCTGCTTAGCTTCCACATGAAATCCTACGAGGATCAGGAAAATCCACCGCAGCCGGTCCCGGATATGACCGCGCCCCAGTTGCAGAGCATGGTGCCGGTCAACAATGCCAATGGGGTGGCGGATCGGGCGCGTCCCGGCGATCCGGTTGTCCTGAACTTCAGCGAGCCGCTGGATCTGGACGGTCTCAGCCAGGAGGGTGCTATTGGCTTCAGCCGTGACGGGGCCCAGCAAGCGTTCAGCTGGGAACTGGATGGCGCCACCCTGATTGTGCGCCCGGAACAGCCGCTGGCCATGGGTGCCAACTACCAGGTGACAGTGGGCAGTGGGGTGACGGATCTGGCGGGCAATCCGCTGGTGGCCGTTAACGAAAACTTTCAGTTGCCGACGGTGCCTGGCGACACCGCACCGCCCACGGTCTTGACCAGCTATCCGGGCTTCCCCTGTGCCAGCGACAAGGAGCATTGGGAGATCGAAGCGGGCAACCATGGCTTCTGTCAGGGCGGGGACACGGCGGATGATCGTAATCCGGTGCCCTACCTGCCGGCAGACCGGGCCATCCGGGTGAACTTCTCCCAGGACATTGACCCCGCGTCAGTAATCTTCGAGAGCAGTACCGCCTGTGATGTGGGCAGCTTCCGGGTAGAAAAGGTGGTGCTGGATCCGGCCACCGGCAAACCCCAGCGCTTTGACGACGGCAGTACCCGTAAATACCAGTGTGCGGAAGGCGTGCCTGGCCGTCTGGATGTGGGTGCACGCAGCGTCAGGTTCACCCCTGATGAACCCTGGGAAGAGGGTGTCTATTACCGCTACATTCTGATGAGTGTGAACGGCACCAGCGCCCAGCAAGCGAATGACTGCAGCAGTGGCGAGGCGATCTGCTCGGTAACCGGCAAGCGTCTGCAGACCGCATTACTGCGGGCCCCGGAGGATGATATGGGTGGCCCGAACCTGCACCTCCACTTTATTGGTGCACCTGCCCGTGACTCCGTGTTCCAGCCCCTGCGAAATCTGCCCACCGCGGACCTCAACGGCAACGGCACCTTTGATGCCGGCGAGCCGGGCTACGGTGGCAATGGTCCCGGGGTGAACACCACGGGATTGGTGGTGGATGACTATGATGGTGACGGTATTCTCACCGACCCGGAATTGGTCTGTGACGTGCCGGAACAGTGTGACATCCATGTGGTGGGTGCACTGGACACGGAAGTGTTTGGTTCCGAGGTCTATCGGGACTTGCAGACTGGTGAAACAGTGATGGACCCGGAAACCGGTGAGCCCCTGCGCGCCGTAAGGGTGGGGCTCTACCCGACCATGATCCAGGCCTCGTCAGTGACGCTGCTGGTGAAAATCATCAGTTTGATTCCCAGTGAAACCCCCACTGAAACCCAGTACATGCGCATGCGCTACACCTGTGTGGCCTGGCCGGAGGATGCGGAGAACTACTGCGGCAAGACCAACCCGGATGGCAGCTATGTGTATGATGAGATCGAACGTCAGGGTCTGATTCCGAGCTGGATTGTGGAGACGGAGAACGGTCCGGAGTTCCGCACCGATGTGGAGGTGTATCTGGATGCGCCCGACATGCATATCGTGCTGGACGGTACCCACAGCCTGCACAGCGCTCCGCTGACGCTAAACCTGAGCGGGCCGGTGACCTTCCTGCCGGATGGTCGCATGGTGATTGATCAGCTCAACAGCAATACGGTGCCCATTGATGTGAAACTGGGGATCTCGTTGGGTTTCATTCCATTGTCTAACCCGGAGATTTATCTGCAGATTCCGCAAAATGGTCTGCATCTGCAGTACCTGGGGGAGCCCATCAAGCAGTAACGGGCGATCCTGCATCAAGCCGGCCTTCGGGCCGGCTTTTTTGTGTCCGCTGCACACACGGCAAGGCCTTCGTTCAGCAAGCAGAATCTCCCACTGGAATAACGCATGCACGCACCACGCTTCATGCCGCACGCCAACCCCCCTTCCACGGAAGGGCACAGCTGCTGTGGGAGATTCAGCTTGCTGAACGAACAGGGCGCCAGCCTGTCAGCAGGAGCGAAAATCAAACGACAACCCGCTTGACCACGGCAACGTCCGGGGGTTCGGTCTTATCAACTGCTGCCCTCCCGCTTCCCTGCAACACTCTGATTACACACCTTAACAAGCCCGCCAAATCAAACACTTTTCTCAACCATTCCCAACCTTTTCGCAACGGCTGTGGCACTGGCGTTTTGTTTTACTTATTGCATATACACAGGCAAGAACAGGTCAGCCGGTGCATACCGTTCACCTGATCTTCGCTGCAACAAAGCCACGCTCAAAGAGTGGCAATAAGCCGAATAACAAACGCCGGAGACCCAATATGTCCGTCAAACCCTTACGCCGCCTGGGGGCTGCAGCCCTTTTCTCGACCCTGCTGACCGCCCCGGCGTTTGCCGCCATGGGCAACACTGCCAGCACCTATGGCCTGCTGCCTGTGGATGTGGGCTCGGCGCAGGCACTGTCGCTGTTCAATACCCAGGCTTCTGCTCTCTACTACAATCCGGCTTACCTGACCCAGGATCCGCGTGGTGAATTGACCGTGGGCCTGCTACACGGTGAGCACGACTTGATGGTAACCAGTAATGGCAACCCCAGTGGGGGTGGCGCAGCCGTAATCCGTGACGGTGACAAGGCCAATGTGGCGGATACCCAGCAACAGATCATTGCCCTGAAGACCGATCTGACCGACATGTTGAAAGGCGATCACCCGCTGTATTTCGCCATCATCGCCGGGGTGGAAAAGTACGGTGAGGAAATGCTGGCCTTTGAATCCAAGAACTCCCGCGAAGGGCAGTTCATGCAGTACGGCCGTCAGCCCCTGTTCCTGAATCTAGGGGGCGGTCTGGAAATTGCCAACGGGATCAGCACCGGGGCATCGGCCCATATTTCCCTGCGCAGTGAAGCCACCCTGATTGCCAGTGCTGACCTGGCCGGTGTTACCCAATATGAAGAATTGACCGTGTCGGCCAAACCAATCATCCGGCCGGTACTGTCCATGAACCTGGAGTGGGACAAGATCTTCTGTGGTAACGAGGATTGTGGGGTTTTCTCCGGTCTGGAAACCGCCGTTGCCTTCCGCGGTCACACCGAAGCCCGGACCGCTGTGGAATCCAACCTGACCATCCCGGGCACGGTGCTGGACCCGGGTATTACCGTACTCATCGATACCATCGACTCCTACCAGCCGGACATTCTCAGCGCCGGTATCCAGTACCAGTTGTTCGATAACTTCCGCGTGGCGGCCAGTGTGGAGCAGCAGAACTGGAGTGATCTGGAAGACCAGCTGGCGCGGGATACCGTGAAGGATCAGGCGTTCGCCCAATTCAAGGATGTGATGGTGCCACGGGTGGGGGCCGAGTGGAGCGTGAATGACCATATCAAGCTGTTCGGTGGTGTGGCCTACCAGGAAAGCCCGCTGGAAAGCATCCAGACCCCGGACGTGAACTACTTCGACAATGATCGCATGATCTTTGGTGTGGGCAGTGCCCTGATCATCAAGAACCCGCCGATCCTGGCCTACCCCATGCGTCTCGATTTCGGTTACCAGTTCCAGCAGCTGGAGCAGCGTGATTTCGAGCTGACGACCACCCGTCCCGGCGTGGCCAATCCCTATGAATCCGTGAGCACAGAAGGCGACGTGCATGTCTTCTCAGGTTCACTGACCTTGAAGTTCTAACGGAGGCGCGACATGAAAAAGAACAACACAGGCCTCATCGTTACCGCACTCGCGGCGGCCGCATTGGCCGGTTGCGGGGGTGACAGTGCCGATGTGAGTTTCGATACGCCCACGTTCAATGCCCGTAATCTGCACTACACCTACCCCCTGGATAATCAGGAGCAGGTGGCGCCGCGGGCCATTGTTGCCCTGCAGTTCAGCCACGAGGTCACTGCCAGCGACAGCAACTTCAGCTTTACCGGGCCGGAGGGTGAGGATGTTCCCTTTACCCTGGCGTCCGTGGCCGATGGCAAAGGCGTGGTGCTGACCCCGGTGGACGCTCTCAAGCCAGCGTCTGAGTATCGCGTGGTCATGAACGGTGTGACCGTGCTGGGTGAAACCACCACCTTCAAGGACGGCACGCTCAACTTCACCACCCGTGCCGCCCTGGAAGGCCCGCTGGCTAGCCAGCGAACCAGTGACACCTTCGAGGTCGCCTCACTGTTCCCGGATGATGGCCAGTTCAAGAGCATGGACTTTTCCTCGTTCCGGGTGCGCACCACCCAGCCCATCGACGCCAGCAGCGCGATCTATGGCGATACCGTCAGCCTGATGAGTAACGGTGAAGTCGTGCCGGCCTTGATGCTGGTCGGCCGTACTGCGATTACCGTGGATCCGAAAGAGGACATGGTGCCGGGCCAGACCTATGAACTGGTGATCGATGGCGTGCAGAACGAGGCCGGTGACACCATTGCCGCCTTTACACACTCCACGGTGCCCAAAGACACCACCTCGCCCACCACTGGCGAGCGTGCGGTGCTGGTGACCAATGCACCGCCGGCAGATGAAGACCTGGGGTGTCTGGACGACGGGGTGCGTCTGTCCGAGCTCACCGGCCAGCCGATCAACTGTGTGCCGGTGATTGGTACCTTGCTGCAGGACAAGACGGTCTCCAAGCAGTCCGGTGATGTGTACGCGGAACTGGCGTTCACGCCCAACTTCCCGGAAGTCACGCCGCTGCGCGTGAAGAAGGGCGGTATTCTCAAAGGGGATGCGCTGGAAGTGTTCATCGGCGGTGAAGTGCCGGTGGGTTTCGACTCCGGTGAAGTGACCGTGCAGATCATCTCCGATGCCACCGGTTACCTGTTCCCCAACCCCAACGCAGAAAGTGATGATGCCCCCAAGCAGTTGCGACTGTTCATGGATATCGCCACCTCCACCGCGGACGCTCGCGCCAACGGTGCCTTTACCCAGAACATCATGCACCTGGAGTTGGTGGGCACTGGCCTGATCGAGGACGGCCAGCTCAACACGGACGCCATCACCGTGGTAGAGCCCCGTGTGCTGGGCGTGGAAAACAGCTACGGCGTGCTCAGCTTCCGCATGGAGTCCTATCGCGACCAGGAAAACGCGCCGCTGCCGCCGGTGGATGCAGTGAATCCATTTATCCCGGTGCTGAATGGCGATAACGGTGCCGAGCTGTCCTGGCAGCCGGGCAACGTGGCCGATCGCATGGAGCCGGGCGAGCCCATCGTGATTCACTTCAACGAAGCGCTGGAGCCGGATTCCATTATTGCTGGCGATTCCCTGCAGCTGACCAAGGGCGGCCTTGCTGAGTCGTTCAGCTGGGTGTTGAACGGGAATGCGTTGGTGATTACCCCGGAGACCCCGGTTGAATATGGTGTGGAGTATGTGGTGACCACCACCCCGGATATCACCGATCTGGCCGGTAACCCGCTGCAGATGCTGGATTCCCTGGAAGGGGACAACAGCCTCGACTTCACCCTCCCGGAATATGTGGTAAATGATTCGGACGATGTGCGCCGTGGTCCCTTCGCGTCCACCGTGTACCCGGGGTTCCCTTGCGCCACGGAAACGGTCAGTCAGGCCACCATCGACAGTGGCTTCCAGGGCGCCTGTGTGTCTTCCAGCAGCACGGCGGAGCAGGTGGCAGTGGACTCCCTGCCCATTGTGGATCTGCCTGCCAACCGTCCTATCAAGGTGCGCTTTTCCCAGAACATGGATCCGGCCACCATCACCCTGGGCGGCACCTTCCTGGTCGAAAAAGACAATGGTGGCAGCTGGGAGCCGGTGGACGGTGAGCTGACCACCCAAACCCGTGCGGTCATGTTCACTCCTGAGCAGCCCTGGGAAGAGGGAGCGCTCTATCGCTACGTCATGATGGGCAATGGCGGCGGCACCGGCTGTGCCGGCATCTGCTCTGCCGATGGCCTGCCGTTCCAGAGTGCACCCCTGCTGGGCGGCGGCTTGAAAGAGGGTGGCCCGGATATGGAAATCCTGTTCAAGGGTGGCCCGGCGGCCAACACCATCTTCCAGGAACTGGGCAACCTGCCCAGCGCGGATGTGAACAACAACTTTCAGATCGATAACGGGGAGCCGGTGGCAACGGCAAATGTCATCGATCCGGCAGATACGCCGGCCAATGCTACCTTGATTCTGCCTCGCGATGGCGGCGGCTCCGGTCTGGTGACCGCTGCTAACACCGGTTGTGGCTTCGAGGGCGTTCCGCCTTATAGCTCGGAAGATCAGAGTCAGTGTGATAGCGACCGCATCATGTATGTCACCGGTTTGCTCAACACCGAAATCCTGGATTTCGACGAAGAAGAGCAGGGCGTGCCGGTAGTGATTTACCCGACCACGCTGGCCTTGACCAACCTGGACGCGACTGCCGTGGTGGGGCTGGATCTGAATGTGCTGGATTCCCAGAGTACGCTGGATGTAATCCCGGTGCTGGGCCCCATCCTGACTGATCTTCTGGAGATGACCCTGGGTGCGGTAGATGATCTGGTGAATGCACTGGCTGGCCAGTTTGGCGGCGAGGGGGTGTTGAGTGATCTCTTGGCTGTGGTGGGCGATGTGGGCCTGGTGCCGATTGAGACGTCCACGGGTCCGAACATCATGCGGGTGCGTTATGAGCCAGAAGACCCCAGTGATCCCAACAGCCCGCGCACTGTCCCGCCGGTAGGCTATATTGTAGACACCCCGGATGGCCCGGTGTTCCGCCTCCAGTTTGATCTGCTGTTTGACGCTCCTGCACTGAGTCTGCCGTTGGGATTGGAGCACAACGTCAAGGGCTTGCCGATCGATGATGTGATCCTTGAAGGGCCGCTGGACTTCTTGCCGGACGGGCGCCTCTTCATCGGTCTGCAGAACCTGGAAGCCAAGAACGTGGATCTGGAGATTTCTCTGGCTGGCCTGGAAGGTGGGCAAGTGAATCTGATTATTCCGCCGGGAGGCATCAACCTGAGCTATCAGAGCGCCTCCATCCAGTAATTTGGCGGTCACGTTCCGATGACAACCCATGCCCCGGCTTGCCGGGGCATTTTTTTAGTTGAAAGTTCAAAGTTGAAAGTTCAAAAGCGCGAGAGAGGCTCTCAGGGTTGTCATGGGGTGTGCCCGCGCCATTACCGGTGATCGCGGAGAGGGGCGGGCAATCCCCTCGGCCTGCAACCGCGTTTCAACTTTAAACTTTGAACTTTCAACTCGCCCATCACCACTCGCAACGACTCCCGGCCCAGCGGATGGCGGCGAATACCCGGTAGACACCCTGTTACTGGCTCCGAAGCCTCACCTGTCCATCCCGACACCCTATTCCCCCACGCCTCTGGCGGATATAATTGCCGCTCATTTGAATGATGGTGACGTTATGGGACATCGCACAGCCTTGTACGACGCGCATGTGGCCGCGGGCGGCAAGATCGTGGATTTTGGCGGCTGGGACATGCCGATCAATTACGGTTCCCAAATCGAGGAGCATCATGCGGTGCGCCAGAAGGCAGGTGTCTTCGACGTGTCGCACATGACCGTGGTGGATATTGCCGGCGCCGGTGCCCGCGATTTCCTGCGTCACCTGTTGGCCAATGATGTGGATCGCATCGATCCAGGCCGTGCCCTGTACACCGGTATGCTCAACGAGCGCGGTGGCGTCATCGATGACCTGATTGTCTACAAGCGCGGCAATGATTATCGCCTGGTGGTGAACTGTGCCACCCGTGAAACGGACCTGGACTGGATGGAAAAACAGGCCGGTGGCTTTGCGGTGGATATTCAGGAGCGCCCCTATCTGGCCATGCTGGCGGTACAGGGCCCCGAAGCCCGCGCGATTCTGGCCGGCTTGCTGGATGGTGCCAAATCGGAGGCGGTGGTCAATCTCAAGGTATTTGGTTTCGCCGAAGACGGTGACTGGATGATTGCCCGCACCGGCTACACCGGTGAGGACGGCGTGGAAATCATGCTGCCCAATGCCGACGCCGTGGCACTGTGGGAGCAGTTGCTGGCGGCAGGTGTGGCGCCGGCGGGCCTCGGTGCCCGTGACACCTTGCGCCTGGAAGCGGGCATGAACCTGTACGGCAATGATATGGACGACAGCATCACCCCCTGGGAAGCCAACATGGGCTGGACCCTGGTGCTCAACGATCGTGATTTCATCGGCCGCCAGGCGCTGCTCAACCAGCAGAAGAATGGTCATGCCGAACTGGTCGGGCTGGTGCTGGAAGGCAAGGGCGTGCTCCGTGCCCATCAGAGAGTGATTCTGGCCAACGATGAAGAAGGCGAGATCACCAGCGGTACCTTCTCGCCGACCCTGGGCAAGTCCATTGCCCTGGCACGGTTGCCTGCAGGCGCCACCGGCAAGGTAGAAGTGGAAATCCGCAACAAGTGTCTCCCGGCCCAGGTGGTCAAAGCCCCCTTCGTCCGTAACGGCAAGGCGGTTTATAAAGCGATTTAAGCACCACGCGGCACGCTTCACGCAACACGCCTGAAGCGGCCACCGTAGGAGCTTGCCTGCAAGCGATCTTTTATTGTTTCAGACAGGATCGCAAAGTCAGGCGCAGTGAGTTGAAAGTTTAAAGTTGAAACGCGAAGTCGGGCCCGGGTGGAATCGGGCTTTGTGTTTCGCGCTCAAGCGATAAGGCGCGGGCAGGGCATGGCAAACCAGGATGCCCATCTCGCGCTTTTCAACTTTCAACTTTGAACTTTAAACTGAACCAGGAATTTTCAGCGCCCATGCGTGAAGCATGTTGCGTGCAGCGACTCAAACAGGAGAGCCAACAATGAGCGAGATCCCCGCCGAACTGCGTTATGCCAGCAGCCACGAATGGGCCAGCAATGAAGATGGCACCGTGACCGTGGGTATCACCGCCCACGCCCAGGACGCCATGGGTGATCTGGTCTATGTGGAATTGCCGGAAGTGGGGCAAGTGGTTGCCGCGGGCGATGAAGCCGGTGTGGTGGAATCCGTGAAAGCCGCCTCCGACATCTATGCCCCGGTCTCCGGCGAAATTGTGGCGATCAACGAAGCCCTGGAAGACGAGCCCGAGCTGGTCAACAACGCCCCCTATGAAGGTGGTTGGCTGTTCAAGATCGCCATGAGCGAAGAAACCGATCTGGACAACCTGCTCACCGCCGACCAGTACCAGGCGCAGATCGAAAGCGAATAACGGCATTACCGTTATTCGCAGCGGCAAGCTACAAGCCACAAGTTGCAAGCTAAACCCTAACCCCGGTTTTCCTTGTAGCTTGAAGCTTGCAGCTTGTAGCTAGTCTCCAGCGTGAGTTAAGCGCTGCGGAACCAAAGCCAATCCCAACCTATCCAGGTATTTCCAATGCCGTATATCCCCCATACCCCCGATGACGTGCGTGCCATGCTCGACGCCATTGGCGCCGACAGCATCGAAGATCTGTTCGATGAAATTCCCGCGCACCTGAAAGCGGCCGGCAAGCTGGACGCGCTGCCTGAAGGCCTCAGCGAAATGGAAGTGACCCGGCTGATGAACGAGCGCGCCGCCATGGATGCGGGCGCGGTGAGCTTCATTGGTGCCGGTGCCTACCAGCATCATATTCCGGCAGCGGTATGGGAGATTGCGACCCGGGGCGAGTTCTACACGGCCTATACGCCCTATCAGGCGGAAGCCAGCCAGGGCACCCTGCAGGTGATCTACGAATTCCAGACCCTGATGACCCGTCTCACCGGCATGGACGTGAGCAACGCCTCTGTTTATGACGGTGCCTCCGGTCTGGCCGAAGCGGTGCTGATGAGCCTGCGCGCCAACCGCAAGAGCAAGTCCCGCAAGGTGCTGGTGCCCACCGCCCTGAACCCGCGCTACACCGCCGCCACCAAGGCCATCGTGGAAAACCAGGATGTGGCCCTGGAGATGGTGGAGTTCGATGCCGCCAGTGGCCAGACCCCGCTGGACGCCCTCAAGCCGTTTGAAGGCCAGGACTATGCAGCCCTGGTGATCAGCCAGCCCAACTTCTTCGGCTCCCTGGAAGACGTGGACGCGCTCACCGACTGGGCCCAGGCCAACGGCATGCTGGTCATCGCGGTGGTCAATCCGACCTCCCTGGCGCTGCTGACGCCACCCGGTGAGTGGGGCAATGACGGTGCCGACATCGTAGTGGGTGAAGGTCAGCCTTTGGGTGTGCCGCTGTCTTCCGGTGGTCCCTACTTCGGCTTCATGTGCTGCAAGCAGAAGCACGTGCGCCAGATGCCCGGCCGCATCATCGGCCGCACCGTGGACATGGAAGGCAAGCAGGGCTTCACCCTCACCCTGCAGGCCCGCGAACAGCATATCCGCCGTTCCAAGGCCACCAGTAACATCTGTACCAACCAGGGCCTGGCCATGACTGCGGCCACCATCTACACCTCACTGCTGGGGCCGGATGGTCTCACCAATGTGGCGGCCCACTGCCACGCCAACACCCAGGCGCTGGCAGAAAAGCTCACCGCCATCGCGGGTGTGGAGCGTGCCTTTACCGCCCCCACCTTCCACGAAGTGGTGCTGACACTGCCGAAGGAAGCGGATGACGTGCTGGCCCAACTGGCCGAGAAAGATGTGCTGGGCGGTGTCAGCCTGGCGAAAGACTACAACCTGCCAAACGCCATCCTGGTCAACGCCACCGAAGTGCACAGCGAAGGCGATCTGGATCTGTTTGCGGTAGCACTCAAGGAGGTGCTGGCATGAGCGAGACCCAACTGATTTTCCAACTGTCCCGGCCCGGTCGCAGTGCCGTCTCCCAGGCCCCGAAAGCCGTGTCCGAAGACAAGCTCGGCGCCATCCCGGCGAGCCTGCGTCGCAAGCAGAAGCCGGCCCTGCCGGAAGTGTCCGAGATGCAGGTGGTGCGTCACTACACCAACCTGTCCAGCAAGAACTTCGCCATCGACAAGCAGTTCTACCCGCTGGGCTCCTGCACCATGAAGTACAACCCCCGTGGCGCCAACCGTGCCGCCATGCTGCCGGGCTTCCTCAACCGCCACCCACTGGCCCCGGAAAGCCACAGCCAGGGTTTCCTCAGCTGCATGTACGAGCTGCAGAATTTCCTCAAGGAAGTGACCGGCATGAAGGGCGTGTCTCTGGCACCCATGGCCGGCGCCCAGGGCGAGTTCGCCGGCGTCGCCATGATTCGTGCCTACCACGATGCCCGCGGTGACGACGAGCGTACTGAAATCCTCATTCCGGAAGCGGCCCACGGCACCAACCCGGCCACCGCCGTCATGTGTGGCTACAAGGTCCGTGAAGTGCCGGTGGGCAAGGATGGCGACGTGGACCTGGAGGCCCTGAAAGCCGCCTGCGGTCCCCAGACCGCCGGCCTGATGATGACCAACCCCAGCACCTGTGGCGTATTCGAACGGCAGATTGAAGCCATCGCCAAAACCGTCCACGAAGCGGGCGGTCTGCTCTACTACGATGGCGCCAACCTGAACGCCATCCTCGGCAAGGTGCGCCCCGGTGACATGGGTTTCGACGTGATCCACATGAACCTGCACAAGACCTTCGCCACCCCCCACGGCGGTGGTGGTCCCGGTGCCGGCCCGGTGGGTGTGTCCGAGCGTCTGCTGCCTTACCTGCCCACCCCCATGGCGGGCCAGCGGGATGATGGCAGCTATCACTGGATCGACACCGATATCCTTGGCACCAGCATCGGCCATCTCAGTGCCTTCATGGGTAACGCGGGTGTTCTGCTGCGCGCCTACTACTATGCCCGTTCCCTGGGGCGCGAAGGCATGATCCGCGTGGGTGAATTCTCCACCCTGGCAGCCAACTACCTGCTCAAGCGACTGGAAGCCGTGGGCTGCACCGCCGCCTACCCGGATCGTCGTGCCAGCCACGAATTCATCCTCACCTTCGCCAAAGAAGCGAAAGAGCTGGGTGTCTCCGCCATGGATATCGCCAAGCGCCTGCTGGATTACAACCAGCACGCACCGACCACCTACTTCCCGCTGCTGGTGCCGGAGTGCTTCCTCATCGAGCCCACCGAAACCGAAAGCAAGGAAGCCCTGGACGAGTTCGTCGATGCCATGGCCGCCATCCTGGAAGAAGCACGCACCGAACCCGACATGGTCAAGGAAGCCCCCTTCACCCAGCCAGTGCGCCGCCTGGATGACGTAAAGGCAGCAAGAGAGCTGGATCTCACCTGGGCGGAATAAGAAACGCAGCACGCAACACGCTTCATGCAGCACGCATGAAACACAAAAACCCGGCTTTCGCCGGGTTTTTTTTATGCCGCTTCGCGGCTGCAACATGCGTCACGCAAAGATCAAAAGCGGATTTACCACAGAGGGCACAGCGTTTACGGAGGGTGGCAGCGGAGTCTTGTTCTTGCTGTAGGAGCCCCTCTGGAGGGGCGAACAAACCCGGGATCAAAATCCCCTTCGTTCAGCAAGCTGAATCTCCCACCTACCTACCCCCGATCCAGCGGACTGATCACCCCCAGCCCACCCCGGTTCATCACATGCAGATAGCGCTCGGTAGTAGACACATCGCTGTGGCCTAACAGCTCCTGAACCGTGCGGATGTCGTAGCCCTTCTCCAGTAAATGGGTGGCAAAGGAGTGGCGAAACGTATGAGGACCACAGAGCTTGGCGATGCCGGCTTCCGAGGCCGCCTGTTTGACATGCTTGCGGACAGTATCCTGATGATAATGATGGCGCCGGACAATCCCGGTTTGCGGGTCAGTGGCAGGCTCTTTTGAGGGGAAAATAAACTGCCAGATACGCTGTGAGCCTGCCCCAGGATATTTCCTGCTCAGCGCATGCGGCATCCATGCAGGGCCAACGCCATTTTTTTGATCCATTTCATACAGATTGGAAGCGATGGCAACTTGCTGGCGCAGTCGTTCCTGACAAGACTCGGGTAGCAGTGTTCTCCTGTCCCTGTCTCCTTTGCCTTGATGCACGGTAATGATCATTCGATCAAAATCCAGATCCTTGATGCGAATGCGAAGTGCCTCGGATACACGTAAGCCGGCGCCATAGAGCAGTTCGCATATCAGCTGGGAAGGCTCAGGCATCAGTGCAATCACTGCCTGGGCCTCTTGATCAGAAAAGACGGCAGGAATACGGGGCTTGCGCTTCGATTGGCGAAAATTTAGTTCACCATAATCCTGCTGAAGAAAGCGACGATAGAAACAATTCAGCGCATTAAGGGCGATTTTCTGAGTGGATGGGCTGCAATGCCGCTGCACAGACAGGTGTGAAAGAAATGCCTCTATCTCTTTGGCACCCATCTTCGAAGGATGCCGCAGCTGCTGGTAGCGAATGTACTTGATCACCCAGTGAACATAGGTTTGCTCTGTTCGGTAGCTGTAGTGGTTCTTTCTCAGCCAGAACCGAAACTGATCCATCAGCTTTACCGGCTTTTCGGGCAGGGCGCGAGGGATGTCATCCATGACAACTCCATACTGTTCAAAATGACAGTATTGCAGTTGGTTAAGCCCTTTTTCAACGGAAGCAGTGCTCATTCCGAAAGTTTGGTGCTTACTCGTCATCTATCTGATTGATATACAATAGAAAAGAATGGAGCCAATAAGTGACCAGGAGTCAGGAGTTATAAGGAAGGTTCCTTATAACTCCGTGTAGGAGATTGGCTATAGCGTCTCAAGCCTTTGTTATGGCAGGCTTTTTATCGGGGAGTATGTACGGAGGTTCCAGAGTTATATAGAACCGAGTTATACGGAACGTTCTAATTAATACGCTGTTATATGATTTAAGTTGATACCAACAAGTCAGATTGAAAATTTGGATATGAAATGAAAGAAATACTAGATAAATTTGCCAGAGCACAGGAAAGCCTCGTTACCCAACAGTCTGATTTCTCACTTTCGGCAATAGCGGAGATGGTTAAGTTTGAGTCAATAGATATAACACCCCATTATCAAAGAAGGGATCGTTGGCATGTCGAGAAGCAGTCTGCGTTAATTGAGTCTTTTCTTCTAAATATACCCGTTCCACCTGTTTATCTCTCCGAAGATGAATATGGCACGTATACGGTTATCGATGGAAAGCAAAGAATAACAGCCATTTATGACTTTCTATCTGGAAAATTCAAATTAAAGGACTTGAAAGAAGTTCCTGAGCTAAACGGTTTTACATTTGAGCAGCTGCCTACTCAATTAAAGAGAGCTCTTTCTATTAGGCCATTCATGCGTGTAATAACGTTACTCAAACAATCTGATCCAGAATTGAAATATGAAGTTTTCTTGAGGCTTAATACTGGTGGGGAGAAGTTGAAAGCTCAAGAGATTAGAAATGTTGCGTTCGCAGGCCCATTAAATGACTTGCTTTTTGAGCTATCTGAAAATGATTTTTTAAAATCGAAGCTAAAGATAACTTCTAATAAATCAGCTGCATATAGAAGTATGGATGACCTAGAACTGGTTTTAAGGTTTTTTACAATTCATAGTCGCTGGGAGAATTTTGGTAAAAAAATATCTGTGGCAATGGATGACTTTATGGCAGAGAACCAGGATAAAGAAGTCAATGAGCTGCGGGAGCTTTTTCAGTACTCGATAGAAGGCTGCCAGAAGATATGGGGAGATTTTTCTTTTCAAAAACCATTGAATAATGGCTGGAGAGAACAACTTATCACCCCACTTTTTGATGCACAAATGGTAGCCGTTTCTCTTTTAGATCCGGCTAGAGTTCAGGAGTTGGAAGGTGCGCAAGATGTCGTCCTATCTGCAACTAGAGATTTATATGAAAATGATCCTGATTTTCATAAAGCTGTGACACAAGCTACAGGTGACACACTAGCCATTAGAAATAGAGTATCAAAGCTAAAAGATATGCTTGAATCTGTTGAGGTTTGATATGCCTTCAGCAAAAACAGACTTTATTGAGCGTATCAGGTGCCTTGATTCTTCAATTGAAACGGATGCTGTTCAGAACAGAGCATTAACTGAGAGAGAGCATAACTCAATTGCGAGAATGCTCAGAAACGGACTAGCGGTAGTGAGCTTTGCATCGTTAGAGGATTTTATTAAAAAACGATCTTCAGAAGCCATGGAAGAAGTCAGCAGATGTAAAATCGCATTTGTCGAGTTGCCAGAGAAATTACAAAGAGCAGCAACGTACGAGGTGCTTTCAGCATTGAATTACCAGTTGGGCCTGCTGGATAAGGACGATAAGCCTTCTTATATTCAAGATCATGCTCTTAAAATTTCGTCCACAGCAACTCCAAACTATGAATTGTCTAGCCATACATTTGCTCACTCTCAAGCCAATATAAGCAATGCCGTAATAGGAGATATTCTGAAATCTTTTAATGTTGAAGACCCGTGGCGTCAAATGTCAAAAATTTCATCTGATCTAGGATTGACTGCAACGTTATCGTTGGCTGAGATATTTAAGAGTGCCTCGTTGAGAAGGCACAAAGCGGCACATGTTGCCGGAGCAGATACACCACCGACAGATATTAAGCAATTTGTGAAAGAGGCGTTCGCTATAGCGATAACATTTGATGCCTTGCTCTCAAAAGCAATTCATAAGCTACTAGAAAATGATGACGACTTTGTTAGGAATGGCGTAAAGCTAAGCGCCAACGATATAGAATTTAGAACTATTAAATTTGTTGATAGTAAATGGAAAGAGTATAGAGGAAATAGTGTTCGCGCATTTAGGACTTCTAATGATTTCGATTCTATATCGAGAGAAGCTAGGCGAAGAGCTCTATCATCGAAGGAATTGCTCGTCGAATTTGATGAGGCAGGACTGGTAAGCGGATGGGAGTGCCTATGATGGCACCATATAACAAGGCGCTGCTGTCGGACAAATTTTCCGCTGCGCTCCAAATTTGCCGCAGAGCGCGGCGTTATGACTGAGAAGCCATGAAATCTCACTGGAAATTTTGGTGCGACGCTAAGAATGAGAAAAATGCTGGCGTAGTACTTTCAAAGCTAAGAAATAGCTTCTTCCTGAATGTTGTGGATCATACGATCGATCCATATCACAAAGGCGGCTACGTTATATCCCTAGTAGCCGCAGGCCGTGCCACGACCTGGAATGACCACATAGTAGAGGTTATTGCGGCAGGGCAAACACTCGGTAGAGGTTGGACGATTTTGGGCGATATAAATGACCAGGCTGAGGGGTGGTCAAATGAAAGCAATGTTTCTGGGATTACATCAGTTCAATGGGCCTGTGATATGCGGTACGGGTCATAACAAGGAAGAGCACGCGACAAGCGCGTGTCCGCAGCGTTAAAAGCCCGGCTAAGCCGGGCTTATAACGCCTTCAGTCTCTCAATATCCCATCAGGCCACCTGACTATCCGCCCCCACCAGCTTCACCTTCTTCTTCGGCTTTCGGCTGAACTGGTCAACGTTGTCCAGGAAGTCATTCGCCCAGTAATCAATGTCGTAGTGCTGAACTGCACTGAAGGCCTCATCTAATCTTGCCCGGGCATCTGTGCTGCTCATGGACAGGGCCAGGTAGCAGGTGTCGGCCAGCTCCATGGGGTTGTGAGGGTTTGTGAGGATGGCGCCACGCAGTTCGGCAGCGGCGCCAGTAAATTCTGAAAGTACCAGTACGCCGCAGCCCCGGGTCAGGCCCTGGGTGGCCACGTATTCCTTGGCCACCAGGTTGAGACCATCGCGCAGCGGGGTAATCCACATGACGTCCGCCATGGCGTAGTAGCTCACCAGTTCTTCAAACGGGAAGGCGCGGAAGAAGAACTGCACCGGGGTCCAGCCGACCCGGGCGAACTGCCCGTTGATGCGGCCTACGGTCTGCTCGATCTGGTTCTGAAGTTCGTCGTAGATGCGCATTTCCTTGGCGGCGGGGACGCAGACCGTGAGTAGCGTGACCTTGCCAATCAGTTCCGGGTTTTCTGTCAGCAGGCGTTCATAGGCCACCAGTTTTTCCAGAATGCCTTTGGTGAAATCGAGGCGTTCCACGGAAAGGATCAGGCGGGTGTCCTTGAGTTGCTCGCGCAGTTCGGCCATGCGTGCCTGGGACTTCCTGTCATCCAGCACGGTCTTGATGCGGTTCAGGTCGATGCCTACCGGATGGGCGCCGAGCCCGATATAGCGATCATTCACCTTGATGGTCTTGGTCATTTCATCCAGGCCGACGGCGCAGCCGTAGGTGAGAAAGCGCGGCGCGCAGCCGACTTTTTCCACCACTTTCAGCGGGGTGACGCCGCGGGCCACGTCGACAAAGTTTTCTGCCTGACGGGGGATGTGAAAGCCGACGTAATCGCACTGCAGCAGGCTGCCGACAATCTCCCGGCGCCAGGGTAGTACGTTGAACACATCTGCCGACGGGAAGTAGGTGTGGTGGAAGAAGGCGATGGTCACGTCCGGGCGCAGTTCGCGCAGGTAAGCCGGTACCATCCACAGGTTGTAGTCGTGAATCCACACGGTGGCGTTCTCCGCGGCTTCGGCAGCGGTACGCTCGGCGAACATTTTATTCACCTTCAGGAACACTTCCCAGTGCTCTTCCTTGAAGCTGGCCCGTTCCCAGAAGGTGTGCAGGGTGGGCCAGAAGGCTTCCTTGGAAAAGCGCTTGTAGAAGATGTCGATATCGTCCTTGTTCAGGGGCACGCGGGCGGCCACCAGATTGGGGAAGCGTTCGGCATCCACTTCGGTGTGGGTCTGGAAATCTTCCGGGTCGCCATCGTGGGCGGACCAGGCTACCCAGGAGCCCGCCTTGGCGTCATCAAAGAAACTCAGCAGCGTGGGGATGATGCCGTTGGGGGATTTGGGGCGGTGACGCACCACCTTGCCGTCGATAATGGATTCTTCGTAGGGCAGGCGGTGATAGACGATCACCAGATCGGCCTTGCCCGGGGTGGTAATGTCGCGGACTTCTGTGTCTACACCGGCGGGCCCAAGGAAACCAAAGTAACCCAGTGCTTCCAGGATGCCTCCGCAACCCGGTGATGGCGCGTGCATGACGCGGGTGCTGTTTTCGGTGGCTTCCAGCAGGGCCGGTTCGGATTCACCCACACAGACTCCTTTGAAACCATGCTCGTACATGGACAAGTCGTTGAGTGTGTCGCCGGCTACCAGCACTTTTTCCATGCTGATATTCAGATGGTTCACCAGGTTCAGTAGCGTCTTGCCTTTATTGATGCCTTTGGGAAGCACATCAAGATAACGATCTGCAGAATAGAGCAGGTCGCAACCGAGATCTTCCACCAGGGTTTCCAGGGCGGCATCAACTTCATCGGCATCACAAAAATAGGAGCAGCGACGTTCCTGGGGTACATCCTGACGCTGCAGGGACGCGGCCACCTGTTCTACCGCGTTGCCGACGATATGTTCGCCGGGCCAGAGGTTGTCGATGTGACCCTGGATCGGTTGTACGGGCTGCAGGGTTTCGCCATCCACGATGGTGCAGCCCACATCACAGATAATGTATTGCGGTGTGGGGATGGTGGGGTCCGACAGGAGCGGCAGTACGGATTCAAGACCGCGTCCGGTGACAAAAACCAGGTCGATATCCGGGTGGGCGGAGATCAGTTGATAGAGTCTGGAGCGGCTTTCTTCGTTGCCGCCCAGAAAAGTCCCGTCAAGATCCGTTGCTAAAAGCATCATTACCTCGCTGTGAAGTTAATCGACTCCAGTATTGCGAGAATGCGAGTTCACAATAGCGCTGACTCAGAAGGGATAGCTTGAGAGTCAGTACGCATTGCCAATTTAGCAGCCGGATGCGGGGCTGACGTAGAAGGTGATTCCGCATCACAAGGGAACAATGTACCGGCACCGCGGTGCTAACTGGCAATCTGTTTCCTGAAAGTGGTGCTGCATAATCTGTGCCGGGTGGTGGTTTTTGCTCGGGATTGGCCCTTTGTTAAATAGCTGAAAGGCTGATGCCGTGCGGGATTGCGGCGGTTACAAAAAACCGTGTATCCATGGTGTATTGGGTGGGGGTGACGGAAATGTTGCAGTGGTTTTCGTGTGATTGTGGGGCGTTTGATGAGGCTGGTGCATGATGTTGGCGCCAGGGGGCGGGTTTTCACAACGGGAAAGTATGAGGTGTAATGGAATATTTTACCGAGCTGGGTCATATCGGTTTGTTTATGGCGGCGTTTCTGGCTGCCACGGTGTTGCCGTTGAGTTCCGAGGTGGTGTTGGTGGCGTTGTTGCTCAACGGGCTGTCGCCGACGTCATTGGTGACGGTGGCCACGGTGGGTAATGTGCTGGGGGCGCTGGTGAACTATGCGTTGGGGTACTGGGCCGGGGTGGCGGTGATTCGGCGTTGGCTGAAGATGTCTGAAGCGGAGTTCGTCTCTGCGGAAAAGCGCTTTCGGAAGTATGGGGTGTGGTCGCTGTGTCTGGCCTGGGCGCCGGTGATTGGGGACTCGCTGACGGTGATGGCGGGGATTCTGCGGGTGCGGTTGTTGTGGTTTTTGTTGTTGGTGACGGTGGGGAAGTTGTTGCGGTATGTGGTGATTGCGTGGATGGCGGGGTGAAAAGCAGTTGAAAGTTCAAAGTTGAAAGTTGAAAGGGAAAGTCAAAAACGAAGCTGAGCTGTGAGCTACGAGCTACGAGTTACGAGTTACGAGCTACAAGCTACAAGCTACAAGCTACAAGCTACAAGCTACAAGCTACAAGCTACAAGCTACAAGCTACAAGCTACGCTTGAATCTGATAGAAAGCCCCGGAAAAGTTCCCGTGGTTTTGCATTTCTACGAAGCCGCTGTAGGAGCACCGTTTAGGGTGCGAACCGAGCGATAGCGAGGAACTGCGATGCTGCTGGCACAGGTCTTTATTAGAAAGAGAACAATACCTCCCTTCGGTCGCCTCGCTGGCGCTCGGTTCGTCCCCTGGAAGGGAACTCCTACAAAAACCGGTTGGGATTAGTCCAAGAGGGCTCTGAGGTTGGCGATGCTGGCTTCGGCGACGGCGTCTTCCTGGGCTTCGTCTTTAATGACGCCGATGCCGAGGTAGTCGATATCATCCTGGGGGATTTCATCCAGGAAGCGGCTGGCGGCGGTGTCGATGCGTTCGCCGTATTGTTTACGGGTGAGGGCCTGGGTCATGGCCAGGGTTTCCCGGGCGCGGGTGATGCCCACGTACATCAGGCGGCGCTCTTCGACGATGTTGTCTTCTTCGATGCTGGTGCGGTGGGGCAGCAGTTCTTCTTCCACGCCCATCATGTAGACATGGGGAAACTCCAGCCCTTTTGAGGCGTGCAAGGTCATCAACTGGACGCGGTCGGAATCGTCGTCTTCTTCCTGTTGCTCGAGCATGTCGAGCAATACCAGTTTCTTGATCACGGATTCCAGATCGCTGGCGCCGTCATCTTCTTCTTCCTGTTTTTCCAGCATGCGCTCGATGCTGCGCACCAGCTGCCAGACATTCTCGATGCGTTTTTCACCGATACGCGGGCTGGAGGCGTTCTGCATCAGCCAGCCTTCGTAATCGATATCGCTGATCAGTTCGTTCACGGCCTGCAGGCTGTTCTGGCCAAAGCAGAACTCGCGTTTGGCATCCAGCCACGCCTTGAATTTTTGTAGCTTCTCGGCGGACTTGGGTGCCATGACTTCGCCAAGGGCGAAGTCATCACAGACATGGTAAAGGCCCTGCTCGCGCTTGATGGCCCAGGTGGCCAGTTTCTCCAACGTGGTGGGGCCGATCTCCCGGCGCGGGGTGTTGATGATGCGCAGGAACGCATTGTCATCATCCGGGTTCACCAGCAGGCGCAGGTAGCACATCAGGTCCTTGATCTCGCTGCGCGAGAAGAAGCTGGTGCCGCCGGAGACCTTGTAGGGAATCGACAGGCTCTGCAGTTTCATTTCCAGAATGCGTGACTGGAAATTACCGCGGTAAAGAATGGCGAAGTCCTTCCACTTGAGGCCCTGTTGCAGGCGGCGGTGGAAAATGTCGCTGGCAATCCATTCGGTTTCCGCGTCTTCATCGCGCAGGGCAGAAAAACGAATCGGTTCGCCGTAACCGAAATCGGACCACAAGCTTTTTTCGAATACGTGTGGATTGTTATCGATCACGGTATTGGCGGCTTTCAGGATGCGGCCGGTGGAGCGGTAATTCTGTTCCAGCTTGACCACTTTCAGGGTGGGCCAGTCTTCCTGCAGTTGTGCCAGGTTTTCCGGGCGGGCACCACGCCAGGCGTAAATGGACTGGTCGTCGTCGCCTACCACGGTGAACTTGCCTTCCGGCAGGGTGAGCATTTTGACCAGTTCGTACTGGGCGCCGTTGGTGTCCTGGTATTCATCCACCAGCAGGTACTGGATGCGGTTGCGCCACTTTTCCAGAATGCGCGGCTGCTCGTTGAACATGCGCGCGGGCATCAGGATCAGGTCGTCGAAATCCACCGCGTTGCAGACCCGCAGCATGCGGTCGTAGCCGCCGTAGGCCATGGCGGCACGCAGGGTTTCGTCGGAGTCGGCGGTGCTCACCGCTTCTTCCGGCAGCACCAGTGCGTTCTTCCAGTCGGAGATGCGCTTGTGGATGGCGTCTACCGCGTCCAGATCTTTTTCCGAGTCACCCTGGCGGAGGATCTCCTTGAGGATTTCCTTGCTGTCGGCGCCATCGAGAATGGAGAAGCCGCTGCGCAGGCCGCAGGCCTTGAGTTCGGACTTGAGGATGCGCAGGCCCAGATTGTGGAAAGTGGACACGATCAGGCCGCGGGTCAGATCGCGGCTGACCAGGGACTGCACCCGTTCCTTCATCTCCCGGGCGGCCTTGTTGGTGAAGGTCACCGCGGCGATGTGGCGGGCCGACATGCCCCGCTCCAGGATCAGCCAGGCGATCTTGCGGGTGATCACGCTGGTTTTGCCCGAGCCCGCCCCGGCCAGCACCAGCAGGGGGCCATCGGCGTAGTGCACGGCTTCCTGCTGGCGGGGATTGAGTTTGCTCATGGGGCGGTTATCCGGCTCGGGTTCGGAGGTGAATGGCAAAGGCGGGTATGATACCAGCGAAGTGGCTGCACTCCAGATACCGGGTGTCAGTTGATCGACGAATTTTGCTCCTCCCGGCGCGTTGGCATGGCCGGGGGCGGCCTGTGGAAGTGGTCTGCATCAGTATGGTCATGCGTCTGGATTTCTTTCTTGCTCACGGCACCGGGCTGAGCCGCAAGCAGGTGAAAATACTGATCGGCAAGGGCGCGGTGCGTGTGGATGGCGAAGCGCGGCCCAAGGCCAATACCCGGGTGACAGAAGGCCAGGCAGTCTGGCTCCATGATGAACGGGTGCAATTGCCGGGCCATCGCTATCTGATGCTGCACAAGCCGGCGGGGGTGGTGAGTGCCACCGAGGACGGCGAGCACCGCACCGTGGTGGATCTGATTCCCGTTGAGCTGCGCCGGGATCTGCACCCGGCCGGGCGGCTGGACCGGGACACCACCGGGCTGGTGCTGCTGACCAGCGATGGCGACTGGTCACATCGGCTGACCTCGCCGAATCATGCCTGTGGCAAACGCTACCGGGTAAGCTGTGCCGATCCGGTCAGTGATGAGGATCTTCAGGCGCTGCGTGACGGCATTCTGTTGCGTGGTGAGGACAAGCCCACCCTGCCAGCGAAGGCGGAGCGGGTGAGTGAGCACGAACTGCTGCTGACGATTACCGAAGGTCGTTACCATCAGGTGAAACGGATGCTGGCCGCCCGGGGCAACAAGGTGGTCGGGCTGCACCGGGAGCAGATCGGTGAGATCGAGCTGGATGCGGGTCTGGCGCCGGGGGCGTTTCGGGCGCTGACGGAGGAAGAGATCGCCAATATCTAAAGCTGCTTCTACGAAGCCGCTGTAGGAGCGAGCCTGCTCGCGATCCGAGCCTAAGCGAGGTAATAGCTTCGAGTTGCGAGTAACGAGTTTGAAAGGCTAACCCCCAAATCGCTTGCCTGGCCCAGGTTTTTTTGATCTTCGAAACTCGTCTCTGGAATCCTTACCTCGCTTAGGCTCGAATCGCCCAGGCAAGCTGGGCTCCTACAGCGGCTTCGTTGCGAAGATTGGATTAGAGACAAGGAGGCTGTCATGACGCAACGCCAATTCGGGAAGGTCACCGTGGAAACGGTGCAGGGTGATATCGCCAATCAGCCGGACCTGGATGCCATTGTGAATGCAGCCAATGCGGAGTTGCGTATGGGCGGTGGGGTGGCAGGGGCGATTCATCGGGTTGCGGGGCCGGGGCTGGAGGCGGAATGCCTTCCGCTGGGGCCGATCAAGCCCGGTCAGGCGGTGATTTCCGGTGGTCATCACCTGCCCAATGCCCATGTGATTCATTGTCTTGGGCCCGTGTATGGCCGGGACAAGCCGGAGGCCGGGTTGCTGGCATCCTGTTATCGGGACGCCCTTTTGCTGGCTGACCGGAACGGCATCGCTGCCATTGGGTTTCCGGCGATTTCCACCGGTATATTTGGTTATCCCATCGAAGAGGCTGCCGACGTTACCCTGAAAACCGTGGCGGAGGTTGCGACTGGTTTAAGCAATGTCCGTACGGTGCGTTTTGTGTTGTTTGGCGAGAGTGACAGGGCGGTTTTCGACAGGGCATTGATGGCCCTGCCGAATGATCCGTAGGAGCTCAGCTCGCCTGAGCGATCCGAGCCTAAGCGAGGTAATAGCTTCGAGTTGCGAGAAGCGAGTTTCGAAAGGCTAAACCCCAAATCGCGTGCCTGGCCCAAGTTTTTGATCTTCGAAACTCGTCTCTGGAATCCATACCTCGCCAAGGCTCGGATCGCGAGCAGGCTCGCTCCTACGGCGGGGTATAGCGAGGGTTGTACCGACGCAAAAAGGCCCGCCCGGTTTACCGGGCGGGCCTTTTTTCAGGCGTCAGGCGTCAGGCGTCAGGCGTCAGGCGTCAGGCGTCAGGCGTCAGGCGTCAGGCGTCAGGCGTCAGGCGTCAGGCGTCAGGCGTCAGGCGTCAGGCGTCAGGCGTCCCTATCCCAATTGCCCCTGCAGCTCCATCACGTCCACGGTGCGTTCCGGGTTGAGTGGGTCGATCAGGGTTTTGGCATCCTTGTACACCCGTGGGGTCTGGTAGAGCATGGCTACTGCCTTCACGTGGCTCGGGCACACGTAGCGGTCGGGCATTTCCCGTTGTAGCCAGGCGCGCACTTTCGGGGCCTGGTCGGAGCCCATTTTCGGGAACAGGTGGTGCTCCACGTGGTGGCTGAAGTGGAAGTGCAGCGGGTCGATCCAGCGCCAGGCACGTACGCTCATGGAGTTGTCCACCGGGTGGTTGTTGTCCATCTGTGGGCGCAGCATGTGGTTGGTAAGAATGTAGCTCTGGCCGATGAAGTTGAGGATCATCAGCGGGATCAGCACGGTGAAGATGGCCAGCGGACCGGAGGCGATGACCAGGGCGATCCAGGCGGCGCCGCAGAGCATGGACTGGGTAATGGCCTTGCGGCGGTTGAAGCCCTTGAACTCGTCGCGGCGGCGGGTCTGCATCCACAGCACCAGCTGGGCGTGGAACATGAAGGAATAGAACAGGAACAGGAAGCTGTACCAGGTGCCGCTGCCCGGTGCCGGCTTGGTGAAGTTGGCCATCTGCGGGTACTTCTCATAGCGCGCCATGGTGCCGAAGGAATCCGGGTCCTTGTCGCCCAGGTTGGTGTGGGCGTGGTGCGCCACGTTGTGCCAGCGACGCCAGAACTCTGGCGGCACCATGGCCGGGCCAAAGCCCATCCAGCCGAGCACATCCTGCATGCGACGGCTCATGCCCAGGGCGCCGTGCAGCACTTCATGGGCCAGCAGCGCCTGGCAGGCCAGGGTGTGGCCCGCCAGCAGGCTAAGCAGCAGGTTGCCCCACCAGGGCAGATCAAAGGCCAGAATGCTGGCGATGCTGCCGACGATGATGGCAGTCATGGGAATAAACCACAGGGCACGCCGTGGGCGGGAGCGGAAGGCGTCCGGGCCCAAGTCCTTCTTGACCGCATCACGAATGGCGCGAGCGTCATCGGCGCCGAACTGGCGACTGTAGGTTTGCGTATCAGTGTTCATGTTGTGTCCTTGGCGTTGATGCCGAGTCTGGTCTGATGACGCGCATTTTCGTGAACAGCTGTAGCCGTTCGAAGTGCAGGGCTGGCCAGTTATCGGTCATTTTCGGACAGGGGTGAAATATGGCGTATAATGACGTTATGAGTCGCGAACGTTTCGTACAGCTGGACCCTGGCACAGGCCGCTCCCCGGTCCCGGTCAACTATGTCCGTAATCTGGTGGAGCTGATTGGTGAGTTGGGTATTGATACCTCTCGCCTGCTGAACCGTGTCGGTCTGAGCAAGGAAGATGTCTACAATCCGGAGCCGGCGCTGCGTTTCGAGCAGTTCCGTCGGGTGATGGTGGGCGCGCGTGACATGACCGGTAATCCGGCGCTGGGTCTGAAGCTGGGCCAGCAGCTGACTCTGACCGCCCACGGCCTGCTGGGCTATGCGGCCATCAGCAGTGCCGACCTGGGCGATGCCCTGCGCCTGCTGGAACGCTATTTCCGTACCCGTACCCGCCTGTGTGTGCCGCGTATCGAACCGGTGAGCAGCGGGGTGCGTTTCTGCCTGATCGAAAGCATGCCGCTGGGCGATATCCGCGAGACCTACCTGGAAGTGGTGGTGGCGGCGGTGGTCGGTGGTATCCGTTATTTGCTGGGCGACCGTTTCCAGGGCGCGGTGCTGGAGCTGCCGTATCCGGCGCCAGAGCATGCTCCGCTTTACGGTGAACTGCTGGGCATGCCGGTGGAGTTTGGCGCCGAGGTGGCGGCACTGCGTCTGCCGACCCGGCTGTTGAATGAGCCGTTCACCCTGTCTGATCCGGCCTCCCGGCAGATGGCCGCGCAGAAATGCGAGGAAGAGCTGCAACGGCTGGAAGCGGATCAGGACTGGGCCAGCCGGGTGCGTGCCCGTCTGATGCAGGCGGAAGGCATGCTGCCCAGCCTGGAGCAGCTGGCCAGCAACTTCCATGTGACTTCCCGTACCCTGCGCCGTTATCTCAACGCACTGGATGTGAGTTACCGCTCACTGCTGGAAGAGGTGCGCATGACCAAGGCCATGGGCTATCTGCAGGCCAACATTACCGTGCAGCAGGTGGCCAACCGTCTCGGCTATGCGGACCCCAGTAATTTCGCCCGCGCCTTCCGCAAATGGACCGGCCACCCGCCGAGTTATTTCCAGCCGTAACTTCTCCTGTCTTATGTAGGAGCCCAGCTCGTCTGGGCGATCCCGAGCCTGGGCAAGGCTGTAGGAGGGCCAACAATTTGGCTCACCTAAAGAAGCCAATAGCTACTATGGCTGTTCGCCCAGGCGAGCTGGGCTCCTACAGGGGGCGCTTTTGGAAAATTGCCAAGCCAGGCCCGCGCACCCGCCATAGGTTTCGCGGGCACGGCGTTGCAAATGATGAGGTCATACCCCGCGTTGTAGCTTGTAGCTTGCGGCTTTTGTCTTCCTTGCCTTTCGAGACTCGCACTCGTTACTCAAAACTGATTACCTCGCTGAGGCTCGGATCGCTTGCAGGCAAGTTATTCGCTTCGCTCACCCTTCGGGCCGCACTGCGTGCGTTACTCCGCTACGCTACGTTCCTACGGATAAGGTCGCTTGCTGGCTGACCTGACGAGCACAGACCGTTCCTACGTGAGGTCTCGAGCTTCGATCTGGTATTCCCCCTCCCATGCCGCTACTGTTGCCGATCCGCATTGCTGAATAACAACACCCCATGAGCAATCACGAACCTGTCCTGCTGGTGTCCCGGCATAACCATCCCCGTGGCAGTTGCCAGCGTGGCCGCATGCAGCGCGACCGGTTGATTCATCGTGCCTCCTACGTGGTGGTGCAGGATCTGGCCGGGCGGGTGTGTGTGCAGCAGCGGGCGGCGGACAAGCATTTCTATCCCGGTGGCTGGGATCTGGCCGCCGGTGGGGTGATGCGCCCGGACGAATCCGTGGCCCAGGGACTCAGCCGTGAACTGCATGAGGAACTGGGGTTGCGCCGCCAGTTTCGCCGCTGGCAGTGGTTCTGGTTTGCCAATCCCCATCACCGGGTGTGGGGGGCGCTGTCATCGGTGCGGGTGTGTCCGGAAGCGGTGTCCCTGAGTGATGAAGTGGTGGCCATCGACTGGCTGCCGGCCCGGCAAGCGCTGGCCCTGCCGGATGCCACCCCCGATACCCGCCATGCCTTGTCCTTACTGCTGACATCAGTGCCCTGAGCGTTTTCGTCCTTGTTCAACGGCCCTCTGCTGGTTAGGTTCTCCCCATCAAGAAGGAGAGCCTTATGACTCAGCGATTCAGTGTTGCCGGTAAGCGTATTCTGATTACCGGTGCCTCAAGCGGCTTTGGCGCCCACTTTGCCAAGGCGCTGGCCGAAGAAGGCGCGGATGTGGTGCTGGCCGCCCGCCGCGTGGAAAAACTGGAAGACACCGCCAACGCCGTGCGTGCCCTGGGCCGTGAAGCCATCGTGGTGCCCATGGACGTAAGCGATCACGCCAGCGTGGAAGCGGCCTTTGCCGACATGCCTGCCCTGGATGTGGTGGTGAACAACGCCGGTATCTCCCAGGAAGGCCCCACCGAGAACATCCCTGAAGAAGAATGGGATCGCGTGGTCGACACCAACCTGAAAGGCGTGTGGGCGGTATCCAAGTTCGCCATCCAGCAGTGGAAGCGCGACAACCGTCCCGGCAGCATCGTCAACATTGCCTCCATTCTTGGCCTGCGTGTGGGTGGCCGAGTGGCGCCGTACACCGCCTCCAAGGCGGCGGTGGTACAACTGACCAAATCCCTGGCGCTGGACTGTGCCCGTTACAACATCCGTTGCAACGCCATTTGCCCGGGCTACGTGGAAACCGACATCAACAAGGATTTCTTCAACAGCCCGCAGGCGGAGAAAATGCTCAAGCGCATTCCGTACCGTCGTCTGGGTCAGATCGATGAACTGGTGGGCCCGCTGTTGCTGCTGGCCTCTGATGCCTCGTCCTACATGAGCGGTGCCATCATCGCCGTGGATGGCGCGCATCTCTGCAATACCCTTTAAAAATCTGCTAACCGAATTCACCGAGGACAGATCATGGATTTTTCCCTGAGCCCGGAACTGGAAGACCTGCGTCAGCGTGTGGCGGCTTTTGTTGAAGCCGAAGTCATGCCGATGGAGAACGACAAGGCCAACTACGACGAGCACGAAAACTTCAAGGAAAGCGTGGTCGATGCACTGCGTGAAAAGGCACGTGCGCAAGGCTTGTGGGGCTTTCAGCTGCCGAAAGAGCGCGGTGGCCAGGATGTGGGTGTGGCCGGCATGGCCGTGCTCTATGAAGAAGCTGCCCGCAGTCCGTTTGGCCCGGTAGTCTTCAACTGTGCACCGCCGGATGACGGCACCATGATCATGCTCAACAAGGTGCTCAATGATGAGCAGAAAGAACGTTGGCTGCAGCCACTGATCGACGGCAAGGTACGTTCCGCCTTCGCCATGACCGAGCCCGATGGCGGCTGTGGGTCCGATCCGTCCCTGACCTACACCACCGCCACCAAGGACGGTGACAACTGGGTCATCAACGGTCGCAAGTGGTTCATCACCGGTGCCGAAGGCGCGCAGACTTTTATCCTGATTGCCAAAACCAGCGATGACCCGCGCAAGGGCCTCACTGCCTTCCTGTTCGACGCCGATCAGCCCGGCTGGGAGATCGTGCGCCGTATCCCGATCATGGGCCCGGAAGAGCACGGCGGTCACTGTGAACTGAAATTCGATGGCCTGGTGATTCCCGACGAAAACCGTCTGCTCAACGTGGGCGATGGCCTGAAGGTTACCCAGATTCGTTTGGGTACCGCGCGTCTGACCCACTGCATGCGCTGGCTGGGTCTGGCCAAGCGTTGCATGGAAGAAGCGGCGGGTTATGTGGAAAACCGCATGAGCTTTGGAACAACCCTGGCCGAACACGAAGGTGTGCAGTGGATGCTGGGTGATGTGGCCAAGGAAATCGAAGTGGGCCGTCTGCTGACCATGCAGGCTGCCTGGATGCTGGACCAGGGTGACTTTGCCAAGAAAGAAATTTCCATGGCAAAAATCCACGTGGCCGACACCCTGCACAAGGCGGCGGATACCGCCATCCAGCTGTGCGGTGCCCGCGGTTACTCCAAGGACACCCTGCTGGAGTGGATCTACCGCTACGCCCGCCAGGCGCGTCTGGTAGACGGCGCCAGCGAGGTGCACAAGATGGTGCTGTCCCGCTTCTACCTGAAAGAGAAGCGCGACTTCTTCAAGTGGGGAGCGTAAGTCGCTCTGCGCAACAGGCACCATGCAAAACAAAAGAGCCCCGCAAATGCGGGGCTTTTTTTGGGTTCATCGCGGATTTGAGGGAAGGCCTTGGTAGTCACAACTTCCCGCTAATCCGCAATGAGCCTTTTTTTGTGGCGTGCTACGACAGGGATGACACGGATTGAACGCTTTCTGTAGGAGCCCAGCTTGCCTGGGCGAATCCGAGCCTCGGCGAGGAATGAGTTTCGAATGACGAAAGCGAATTGCGAAAGGTAAAACCAGAAGTATGGAAAGTGGATTGGGTTTTGAGGTTCGAGAAGGGTTTCTGGAATCCTTACCTCGCCAAGGCTCGGATCGCGAGCAGGCAAGTTATTCGCTTCGCTCACCCCTTCGGGGCCGCACTCCGTGCGTTACTCCGCTACGCTACGTTCCTACAGCAGGCTCTAGCCGGGGTTTCCCGATGCAAAAAGGCCCGCCGTTTTAGCGGGTGGGGCTTTGCATCAGGCATCAGGCGTCGTCACCCCTTCTCAATATTCTGCCGGTAACTCAGCGCTTCCCGTAAATGATCCCGTTCCACTTCTTCGCTCTGTGCCAGGTCGGCGATGGTTCTGGCCACGCGGATGCTGCGATGGAGTGCCCGGGCGGAGAGACCCAGGCGGTTCATGACGCCAGCCAGCCAGTCGCGGTGGGGGCGGAGTAGCGGTTCAAGGTCGTCGGGGACAAGGTCCCGATTCAATGAGCGCTGTCGCTGCCATTGTTGTTGCCAGGCTTCACGCACACGCTGACACACCTCCACGCTGCTTTCTCCTTCCTTGTCGCCCAGTAGTTCATGGGCATCCACCGCGGGCACATCCAGATGCAGATCAATTCGGTCCAGTAACGGGCCGGATAACTTGGCCTGATAGCGCTTGGCTTTTTCGCAGCGATAGCCGCAACTTTTTTCCGGATCCCCCAGAAAACCGCAAGGGCAGGGATTCATGGCGGCCACCAGCTGAAAACGCGCCGGGAACGTGAGTTGCTGGGCCGCGCGGGCGATGCTGACTTCGCCGGTTTCCAGGGGTTCGCGCAGCACTTCCAGCACACGCCGATCAAACTCCGGCAGTTCATCCAGAAATAACACACCATGGTGGGCAAGGGAGATTTCCCCCGGCTTGGGATAACTGCCACCACCGACCAGGGCGGTGGCGGAGCTGGTGTGGTGCGGCGCCCGGTAGGGGCGCTGGTAGAACAGCTGGCTTTCGCGGGGTTGTTTGAGTGAATGGATGGCGGCCACTTCCAGGGCCTGGCGGGTGCGCAGGGGTGGCAGCAGTCCTGGAAGCCGTGAGGCCAGCATGCTCTTGCCGGCACCGGGCGGACCGCACAACAGCAGTGAGTGCCCCCCGGCGGCGGCGATCTCGAGAATCCGCTTGGCCATGGCCTGGCCGCGGATTTCGGACAGGCATCCTCCTTGAGAGGGCAGGGGGCGGGGAGGCTCACTGCGATGGGGTACCAGGGGCTGCTGGCCGGTAAGGTGGGCGGCCACTTCGCAAAGCTGGCGGGCGGCGAGGGTTTCGGCGCCGGTGAGGCTGGCTTCATCGGCGTTGTCTTTGGCCACCACCAGGCGTCGCCCGCTGTCCTGACACGCGAGGGCGCAGGGCAGGATAGCGGAGACCGGATTAAGTAAACCGTTCAGGGAGAGCTCGCCGGAAAACTCCAGATGGTCGGTGCTGATCTTGCCGAGCTGATTACTGGCAATCAGGATCCCCAGGGCAATGGCCAGATCAAAACGGCCGCCATCCTTGGGCAGGTCGGCGGGGGCCAGGCTCACGGTGATGCGCCGTTGGGGGAACTCGAAGCCACTGTTGACCAGGGCCGAGCGCACCCGGTCGCGGCTTTCGCGCACAGCAGTATCGCCCATGCCGACAATAGTAAACGCATATTCAATTAAACCTATCCAGTTTTATGCTGAATTGGCCTCAAAAAGATGAGGGGCATAGTGTAGTATTGCCCGATATCGTGATATCGCTAACAGGGAGCAATGCAATGTATCAGCCTAGCTGTGTGGAGATCTGCGCCGGGGCAGGAGGTCAGGCAATCGGTCTCGAAAAGGCAGGATTTGAGGCTGAGGCGCTGGTTGAAATTGAGGCTCCCTGCCGAGAAACTCTCAAATTGAACCGTCCCCACTGGAATGTGTTGGATGGACTGCAATCCGATGTGAAGCTGTTTTCTGGTGCTCCGTACAAAGGAGTTGATCTTCTGGCTGGTGGGGTTCCTTGCCCCCCTTTTTCTAAGGCAGGGCTTCAACTCGGTGAAAATGATGAGAGGGATCTTTTCCCTGAGGCTCTTCGTCTTGTGGATGAAATCCGTCCGAAAGCCGTAATGTTGGAGAATGTTCGGGGTTTCTTGGATGCCGTTTTCGAGGATTACCGTCTTAGCCTTAAGAAACAGCTTAAAAAGTTAGGCTATGTAGCAGATTGGCGACTTTTGAATGCTTCAGACTATGGGGTTTCCCAACTGCGTCCAAGGGTCGTAATCGTCGCTATTAGAAAAGACTTGGCTACGGACTTTGAGTGGCCTCAACCCCTTGGTGTGAACCCTGCACCAGTCGGTGCCTTGCTAAAAGACCTGATGGCAGAAAACGGCTGGAAGGGTGCCCGGCGTTGGGCTGATGGTGCAGATGATATCGCACCAACAATAGTTGGCGGCTCCAAAAAACATGGAGGCCCTGATCTTGGGCCGACAAGGGCCAAAAAGGCTTGGGCAACCCTCGGTGTTGATGGAATGGGGATTGCAAATGAGGCTCCGGATCGAGACTTTGTTGGGATGCCCCGATTAACTTGTCGCATGGTTGCCAGAATCCAAGGTTTTCCAGATGACTGGCAGTTTTTTGGTAAGAAAACCCCTGCTTATAGGCAAATTGGGAATGCATTTCCTGCGCCTGTTGCCGAAGCGGTGGCAAATCAGATTTATAGTGCAATTTCGTCCAAAAAAATAATTAGCAGTGTGGGATAAATCTAAATGGCGAAGAAAGAAAAAGGGGCAAGGGCCAAGCTTCGTGAGTATTTCTTGGCGAATGTTGGAAAAGTTTTAACTTCTGATGAGCTTCGGGAGGTTGCTGGTATTAGTGAATGGGCTCGTCGAATCCGTGAGTTGAGAAATGAGGAGGGATACCAGATCCTGACTCATAACGACCGCTCTGCATTAAAATCAAACGAGTACTTGTTGGAAAACTCAAAGCCTCAACCAGCATTCGAGAGAGCAATTTCAAAAGAGACAAGATCCTTCGTGTTGGATCGGAACGGCTTTACTTGTCAGATGTGTGGTGCTGTAGCTGGCGAGCCACACCCATACGATACAACAAGAAAAACACGACTCCACATTGGCCATATCATTGATAAATCCCAAGGTGGAACGGATGACCCTAGTAACTTAAGAGCTTTGTGTTCTGTTTGTAATGAGGGGGCCTCCAATCTCACTCTTGAACGACCCTCGGCGTTAAAGCTTCTGTCTCAAGTTCGTAGAGCTAGAGGCTCAGAGCAGGTAGAGCTTTTAAAGTGGCTTGTTCAAAAATTCCCCAAGCAAACTAGAGAAATGTTAGAGGATTGATTGAGGCCCTTAATTGGGCCTTTTTTAAAAATTTTCGACAAAATTTATAGTGTTTGTTCTATCTTATCTCTTTCTTCTATTCTATTAATACGTTTGTTATTTAAAAGCACCTAACCCTTCGTTTCACTTCGCCCTTCACTTTGTGAAGCCTCACTTTGCTTAACTCAGTTTAAGTTTATTGCCTGTTTTTCCAGAAAGCGAAGCGATTAGGTTTTGGCTTTGGGTTTTGATTAGCAAAGTGAGTCTCTCCTTCCACCCAGTTAAGAGGCTTCAAGAAAGTCAGCTTTGCATGATCAATGTCATATGTGCTTATGCATTGATTACAAGACACTTAAACAGATACACAGCCTGCTCACTCCACCCTGTCTTGTTCCTTTTGACGCCCAGCCCGGTCAGGTTTGCTATGCAGTTACCAAGTACCATTTTTAAAGCTGTTTACCAAAAGGCGCTTCGTGGGTCACGTCTACGGAGTGCTCCCCGTTGTAAACGCTAAGAATAAAACTTGTGACAACACCCAACCAACACGACTAACGATCCAAAGTGTTATGCGGATATAGTGAAAAAATTATTTTTTTGAGTGGTTTGTTTTGGCAGGACTTGAAATACAAAAAATGAGTGATAATCTTTTTTGTATGGTGCCAGTCCTGCCAAAGACCAATCTCCACCATACCAAGAGTCGCTTAATGCGGCTCTTTTTTATTCCTACAAAAAATGTTTTCATATTTTTTAATTTTGTCAAATTATTTCTTTATTAATATCAACTATTGTTTGCCACATTTTTTACCACATAGAGCGTAGTGATATGTTTTTGTGTGTGGTTTACCACATTTACATACTGCCCGCACAGTGCAGTAAATGCTTTGCTTTAGTAATGAAATAGAAAAGCACTTTTCAGTGCTTTATTAATTTTTTATTCTGCTTTAGTAGATATTTTATTGACTCCCGATTTTTAAATGATAATTTTTATTAAGAAGAACAAAAAAGGAGAAAAAATGAAAAAATTAGAGGAAATTAAAAATGAATTAATCAAAAAGATTTATTCTTTTTTTGATATATTCGAAGACCTTCTCATGGAAGAACTGAAAAAATATAACTACGACTGGTTCAAAGTAACGAATAATTTTAAAGAAAGAGGCAGTGTATTGTTTGGTGAAATAGAAGAACGTTACGATAACCATGTAAAAGAAATAAATGAATATAACAAAGGAGAATGTAGAGGATTTGACGGAGAAAAAGAATATGACGAAATCTGGGAGTTTTGTTCAGATGAAATTTTAGTGTATGTAGATAGAGAAGTTGGTGATATAAGAGACGATAATTATTTCTACGGCTATTATTTTGACGATGTTAAAGACGAAAGGCTGGTGAGCCTTGCAAAAGAAATTTCAGACCTAGGGAAATGTTTAGAAAAACAAGTAGACAAACAAGAAGACGAACTGAATAAATTAGAGGGCATGAAGAGAAACCTACTGATTCAGAAAGATTCATTACGAAATACCTTAAAAGAAAAATCGGAAGAATTAGTAGGCATAATCAATCAAATTGAAGACGTTGAAGAGCAACTTCCCAAAGTGAAAAAACTTATTAAAGATCATTTATTAAACAGGGCTGACTAGCCCTTTTTTTTAAATTTTAAATTTGAAATTTTTTAATTATTCTTCCAGCTTTCTTGAGATCTTTTTCTGTAATCTCTGACTGTATTTTCTTGAAACTGTTGAGTTGTTCTTTATAGTCTTGTCCAGACTTAAATGCTTCTTCTAATTTCTCAAAAGCCAAAAGCATTGGCTGTATCTTTGTGTTGTGTAATTCTTCTAACTCTTGATATTCAGCCAGTCTTTCTTCTTGCTCTTTAAGATTTAATTTCTTTTCTGTTATGTCTTTATCGAGATTGTGAACCAGCTTCCTGACTTTATCGTATCTGTTAATTATTTCGCTTAACTTCTTGCTGACAACAAACGTATCTTTGTCTAAATGCTTCCTGTTCCTTTCCCCTTTTGATATTCCCCTACGAAATCCTAACGGTTTAAATGCTAATGCTGCGTAGTCTTGCATTTTCACAAAGTTATGATTTAAGGGTAGGGTCTTGCCGTTTTCGTCTTTTCCTTTCTTCATCAAGTCACGCAATGGCGCTTTTTTCTTCTTAAAATCATAGTTAAAGAAGTACACATGGGCATGTATGTTTCGCTTGAATTCGCCCGTTTTCTCGTCTGCATGACCTTCATCGAGATGAAGCTCATAGCCGAGGGGCTGGAAGCCGAAATCAGCGTATATCGCTTTAATATAGCGCTGCATACATTCATCAAACTCTTTCTTTCCGGGCTTTCTCTCTTTGAATTGATCCTCAGAGAATACAACCACATGCTCAAACAGCACGTTCATCTTCTCTTGTGGTCTTCTGCCTGATGCTTCTTTGTATTGCGTCATACAGTCGTCTAGCGACTGGTAACGCATCCCAAAGTTATAAGGGGTGTATTTCTCTACTACGTTGGGGGAATTGCTGTGCTTTCGGTAGCCGTGTGCCAGCACTTTCTGTGCTGCACCGCTCTTGTAGTATTGTGTTCTTACTGCGACGAAATTCTTTTTATTCTGACTCATGCTTATCCAGTTCTTTATGATAATAAAATTATCATTTTTTCACTGGATCGCAAGAGCCAGATTTAACTCACTAAAGCATAACAAGTTATGCAGTGAGCAAAAGAGGCTCCGCCCCTTCTTGAATCCCCGGAAAAGAAAAAATCAAAATCTATTAAAGCAGTGGTCTTTGATTTTGTGGTTATAAACAATGTCAAGCAAAGCGAGACAGCAAGCGTAAATGGACACTTGTGGCTTATTTGCTACTGCTTGCAACAATAAAATGTGTTCCATTTTATACTGCTTGCACATTTCTCCAAATGTTCTGCTTTATAAGAAAAATGCAAGCAGTGAAAGCAGTGCTTTAGTAGTCTTCTGGGTCTGGCAGTGTGTGGCTCCAAAACTCAAAATTATTGTCTGTGTGTTTCAGCCAAGCCTTTTTCGACTGAACAATTTCTCCGGCGTCAGCATAGTCGAAAGAAATATCTTTCCCTGCCTTTGACTTAATAATGGCAAAGTTGTGGAAGGGGTAGAATGCGATGAAGTGGATGTATCGCTTAAGTGCTTCATTGATTTGAGATCTGCTGTAGTATGTGCTGCCTTCGGCATTTGCCTTATCCAGTATCTCTTTGAACTTTTCTTTGTTGTTATTGGTTTCTCTTTCCCTCTGGGCAAGCGCTGCTTCTTTATCTCTTATCGTATTTGATAATTCTGACTGCTTTGATTCGAGTTCGGATAACTTTCCTTTTAGCTTCTTAGAGTTAATTCCTTCGGCAATAGCATTGATAATGTTGTCAATCTTCTCTTCTGTTTCTTTAAGCTCTGCCCTGATGGCTTCACATTCTTTATGCTTCTTGTTTATCTGGATGGTGATTTCGGATTTCCTACCAGAAAGATCTTCAACTGAAATATCTTTGAATGTGTCAAAGAATCTGCCTTCTAAGTTGTGATAGTGGATTTGTTTGTAAGAGCATCCTGACCCTGTTACTGCGCTAGAGCATACAAGAGCGTTTCCGTCTCCATTTTTCCCCTTTGCTCCTTTCGAAACGTAGCGCATTGTGCTGCCGCATTCTCCGCATACAGCAAGACCAGTGAATAGGTTTGAAAACTTTTCACCTTTCCTGCCCTTTCTTCCTCCCCGGTTTTTTCTTATTGACTGTAGGTAGTCAAAGTCTTCTTTGCTTATAAGTGCAGGGAAGTAGTTTTCTATAACAATTCCAGTCTTAACCCTTTTCCTGACATACCGTTGTTTCATTTCAGAGAAAGAAATGTCATTCCTGAATACTTCAAGAGCGCCATATAGTGCAGGGTTGTCTAGAATCTTGTTCAAATATGAGTGGTGCCAGAGATCGGCCTTAGAGATTGTTTTTACTTTGTTCTGGTTGAGTTCTTTGGCTAGGGTTATGAATCCGAAGCCGTCAAAGTACATTTTAATGATTTGTTTGACTGTGGTGGCCTTTTCCTTGTTTAGCCTGAGTTCTCCTTTTCTGTCCTTCTTGTTTTGCCATTCAATATCAATCCAAGCTGGGGCTTCACCTGTGATGATCTTTGGTGGTTGGCCCGGCACCACTTCACCATATCCACCTTCTGACCACTCTTTCACTATTCTGACTTTTTCGTCGTACTTAGATTTGACCCTTTCACTCTTGATGGCACTTTCTTCATTTGCACGTTGAAAAATCAGAAGACACTCAATCAACTGCATGGCAGTGGCTGACTTATCGTATTCTTTTGCTACACCACCAGATAACGTGACAATAGTTACCCCCTTTCTCGTTATCCTGAGAAAGAGATCCAAGGCGTCATCAATGGAATTCCTGCTCAGCCTGTCCAGGCTTTCACAAATGAGGATGGCGTCTGATGGGATGTCTCCACTCTCAATGCCGTCGAGAAACGTCTTTAAAGCCCCTTGTCGTGCATTCTTTCCTTTAAAAGCACTGACACCCCTATCTGTTAGGGTTTTGTCCAGTATTAGCCCTTTTTCGGCTATATAGTGGTCTACAAGCTCCTGCTGACGGCGTAGAGAGTCGCCTCGGGCTTGTGTCTGATTTGAAAATCGTTGATAGGAGTACGCAATTCTAGCCATTGCACAATAGTACCAGTGATTTGGGGTTTATTAGTATATGCAATGGTGAAGGCAGGGAGCCCCGGGGCCAGGTGGGTTTCTACCCGGACTTCCCGGGCTTCGATACCCAATGGTGCGCGGCTATACAGTAAAGCGTGTGTCACGGTTCCTCGCCTGTGCTTATCACTGCAGGGCAGTGTAAGGGGGAACGTGACGGGCCGGTGTGCGAGGTTGGCGGGGCTCGGTGTAGGAGATTGGCTTTGTTAGCTACGAGCTACGCTCGGTTGGATTAGGGAAGGGCAAAAGGTTCCCGATCTCCAATGCCAAATTCGAAGCCGCTGTAGGAGCCTGCCTGCAGGCGATTCGAGCCTAAGCGAGGTACGGATACCAGAGACGCTGTTAGAACTTCAGAAACTCGAGGTGCGAACCTGCGGTGGTGGTGGATCCCACCTGGCGGACATGACTCCTGCTGAGATGCCATCGCACCATGATATGTGCGTGTCCTCGCCGGACGGGCCCTAGATTGGATTTACAGGGGCGAATAAGTTCCTGGCGGTTGGCGGTTTCCTTTGCGGCTGGATTCGCCCAGGCGAGCTGGGCTCCTACAAAAATGGCGTTTCGACGAAGCCGCTGTAGGAACGTAGCGCAGCGGAGTAACGCACGGAGTGCGGACCGAAGGGTGAGCGAAGCGAATAACACCACTTGAGGTGCGAACGTGTGTAGCACGGAATCGACCTAAGGGCGGTCAGGCATTTCCGGGCTCGACATGCTTCCAAAGAACAATCTCCCTTCGGTCGCCTCGCTGCGCTCGGTTCGTCCCCTGGAAGGGAACGCCTACAGGTAGGGGAGGGCCGCTGCTTTAGCCCTCGCTCTTCTCCAGCTCGGCCACCTGCTTCTCCAGTGCTTCCAGCTTTTCGCGGGTGCGCATCAGCACCTGTTGCTGGATGTCGAATTCTTCCCGGGTGATCAGGTCCATGCGGCTGACGGTTTCGGCCAGTACGCTACGTACGTTTCGTTCCACTTCGCTGCGCAGGCCGCCGAGATCGGTGGGCAGGCGGCGGCTGATGTCGGCCATCAGGCGGTCGATAAAAGGCTGATCAGGCATGTTGACTCCGGTGTGGACAGGATAATGGCACAAGGCGCGAGTATGTCCTTGTAATCCGGTGAGGATGGTAGCACGGTGTGTGACTTTGGGGCACAGCGTGGCGCAGACCGATACCGTGCTGCACCAAATTGGATCTCGCCCCAAAGTGGTGCCCTATAATGGCGCGCAGTCCTCCCCGAGTCGGGGTGGTGCAAGATGTAACCCACTGAATTTGCATGATTTTCAAAAACTGGCATGGGTCGTGCACTTATTGGGTCAGAGCGTTCGAGCAAGCTGTGGATCGGGAACCATAACGGGGCTCGAAGTGAAACGGACGTCACCGGACGCGGTGAAAGCTGAGGAGAATGAAATGAAATTGGTTACTGCCGTAATTAAGCCGTTCAAATTGGACGACGTGCGTGAAGCACTCTCCGAGATCGGCGTGCAGGGCATCACCGTTACCGAGGTGAAAGGCTTTGGACGCCAGAAAGGTCACACCGAGCTGTATCGGGGTGCCGAGTATGTTGTTGATTTTCTGCCCAAGGTAAAAATCGAGGTAGCCATCGCCGAGTCCTCCCTGGACCAGGTGATCGAGGCCATCGCGAAAGCCGCTAATACCGGCAAGATTGGTGACGGCAAAATTTTCGTTACCACCCTTGAGCAGGCCATTCGTATCCGCACCGGCGAGACCGGCGAGGACGCGATTTAAGTTTTACCGTGTTTTGAAATCGACCCATGCCAGGGCTTGAAAAAACACGCTTCCATTTTCGGAGGGTTGCATTGTGGAAAACCAAATTTTTGAACTGCAGTATGCCATGGACACCTTTTACTTTTTGGTGTGTGGCGCATTGGTAATGTGGATGGCAGCAGGCTTTGCCATGCTGGAAGCGGGCCTTGTCCGCGCCAAAAACACGACCGAAATTCTCACCAAGAACGTGGCGCTGTTCGCCATTAGCTGCATCATGTATCTGGTGTGCGGTTACGCCATCATGTACGGCGGCGGTATCTTCCTGAGCGGGATCGAAGCCTTCGATCTGGCCGGTGTGCTGGCAGATTCTGCCGAAGCCGGTTTTGATGGTGGTTCCGTTTACTCTGGTGCTTCTGACTTCTTCTTCCAGGTCGTGTTCGTGGCCACTGCCATGTCCATTGTCTCTGGTGCGGTTGCCGAGCGCATGAAACTGTGGGCTTTCCTGGCCTTCGCAGTGGTCATGACTGGCGTTATCTACCCGCTGGAAGGCTCCTGGACCTGGGGTGGTGCTGATGTGTTCGGCATGTACAACCTGGGCGACCTGGGCTTCTCTGACTTCGCGGGTTCCGGCATCGTTCACATGGCGGGTGCTGCTGCTGCCCTGGCCGGTGTTCTGCTGCTGGGCGCTCGTAAAGGCAAGTACGGCCCGAACGGTGAAGTGCACGCGATTCCGGGTGCCAACCTGCCGCTGGCTACCCTGGGTACCTTCATCCTGTGGATGGGCTGGTTCGGTTTCAACGGCGGTTCCGTACTGAAACTGGGCGATGCTGCCAACGCACACGCTGTAGCCATGGTGTTCCTGAACACCAACGCCGCTGCCGCCGGTGGTGCTGTGGCTGCCCTGATCGTAGGCCGCATCCTGTTCGGCAAGGCTGATCTGACCATGCTGCTCAACGGTGCACTGGCGGGTCTGGTTGCCATCACTGCCGAGCCGTCCACGCCGACTGCCCTGCAGGCAACCCTGTTCGGTGCTCTGGGTGGTGTACTGGTTGTATTCAGCATCCTGACCCTGGACAAGCTGAAGATCGACGATCCGGTGGGTGCTATCTCTGTACACGGTGTTGTAGGTCTGCTGGGTCTGCTGCTGGTACCGATCACCAACGGTGAAAACTCCAGCTTCTCTGGCCAGCTGATCGGTGCTGCTACCATCTTCATCTGGGTATTCGGTGCAAGCCTGGTAGTGTGGGGTATCCTGAAAGTAGTCATGGGTATCCGCGTCAGCGAAGAAGACGAGTACGAAGGTATGGATATCGCAGACTGCGGTATGGAAGCCTACCCCGAGTTCGTCAAGAACTAAGCAGGATACGCATCACGCAACACGCGTCATGCAAGACAAAAAAGCCCCGGCCATCTGGCCGGGGTTTTTTGTGGCCGCTTCGCGGCCGCCAGACGCTGGATGCCTGACGCTTGACGCTAAGAGCTGAAACCAACCCCCTCTTTCACCACAGAGGGCACAGAGAAAGACAGTCTTTCTTCAGTGATCTCTGTGTCCCCTGTGGTATCTGCCTTTAACGACGCAGGGCAATAGCGTTGCCTGACCTGACGAGCACAAGAGCGACGCTCCTGCAGGGGGGGCTCCGTAGCAGCCGATTCCCGCTAATCCGCGAAGAACCTTTTCTATGGCCGCTTTGCGGCTGCTGTGGGAGCTTGCTTGCAAGCGAAGGGGGGCTGGAGAGTGGGGTAACCTTCGTTTGCAGGCAAACTCCCACAAAAGATACGTCTCCCTCGGGATGAGAGTGCCTGTGTTATCATGCGCCCTTTCCGGCCTGCCAATGTATTTACCATGACCGAATCGACTGTTATCCGCCTGCGCAAGAATGAAGAACGCCGCCTCAAGGCCGGGCACCTGTGGATCTACGCCAACGAGATCGATACCCGGCAGACGCCACTGAAAGAGCTACCGGTGGGCGCGGCCTGTGTTGTCGAAGACAGCCGCGGAAAGCCTCTGGGACGCGCGCTACTCAGCCCCCATTCCCTGATTGCGGCACGGCTTTACAGCCGTGATGTGAAGCAGGAACTGTCACGCAGCTTCTTCAAGAAGCGTATCGAGCAGGCGCTGGCCCTGCGGGAGACGCTGTTTGATGAGCCCTGTTATCGGTTGATCTTCGGAGAAGCGGATGGTCTGCCCGGGCTGGTGGTGGATCGTTTCAACGATGTGCTGGTGGTACAGACGGGGTCCGGCGCCATGGAGGCGCATCTGGAGGTGATCGTCAGTGCTCTTGATGCGGTACTCAGTCCCTCTCATATCATTGCCAAGAACGAGGCGGCAGCCCGTGAGATCGAGGGCATGGAGCGCTACACCAAAGCCCTGAAGGGCGACTTGCTGGATGAGGTGTCGTTGCTGGAGAACGGTGCCCGTTTCAGTGCGCCGTTAGCGGAAGGTCAGAAGACAGGCTGGTTTTATGATCATCGCAGCGCGCGGCAGAAAATGGCCCCGCTGGCTAATGGGGCGCGGGTGCTGGATGTGTTCTCTTACTGCGGCGGCTGGGGTATCCAGGCGGCACTGGCTGGTGCGGATACGGTGACCTGCGTGGATGCGTCGGAAACCGCCATCGAGTATGTGCACCGCAATGCGGAGCTGAATGGTGTGGGGGACAAGGTGGGCTCCATGCAGGGGGATGCCTTCGCGGCCATGAAGCAGCTGATTGCGGATGGGGAAAAGTACGATCTGGTGGTGCTGGATCCGCCGGCCTTTGTGAAGCGAAAGAAAGACTTCAAGAATGGCCTGGCTGGCTATCACGCCATCAACGAGCTGGCCATGCGGCTGGTGAAGCCGGGCGGTTACCTGATCTCGGCGTCCTGCTCCATGCATATGCCGGCGGACAAGCTGCTGGACGTGATCCAGTCCAGCGCCCGACATATTGATCGCAGCATTCAGGTGATCGGTTATGAAGGCCAGGGCCCGGACCATCCGGTGCATCCGGCGATTCCGGAAACCTCGTACCTGAAAAGCTGGTTCTGCCGGGTTAACTTTAGTCAGTAGCTGTGAGCTGTGAGCTACGAGCTACGAGCTACGAGCTACGAGCTACGAGCTACGAGCTACGAGCTACGAGCTACGAGCTACGAGCTACGAGCTACGAGCTACGCTCGATTGGATTAAGAAAGGTCGAAAAGTTCCTGGGTTTTCGGCTTTTCTACGAAGCCGCTGTAGGAGACTCAACTTGTTGAGCGAACCGAGCGACAGCGAGGAACTGAGATGCCGCTGGCACGAGGCTTTGTTTGAACCTGTAGGAGCGTGCCTGCACGCGATCCGAGGCTAAGCGAGGTAAGGATTCCAGAAACGCCTTTTGTGCCGACTGTAGGAGTACCTCTTGAGGTGCGAACCTGCGGTGATGGTGGTCCCCACCTGGATGACAAGGTATCTTCTGGTATTTCATCGCATTATGATGAGTGTGTGTCCTCGCCGGACGGGCCCAAAGGGGTGTAGCGCGACACCCCTCTGGACTCCCCCGCGCCCCGACTCCGTTCGGCCTGCTCCGCAGGCACACTCCGGTACTCGCCCTGTGACGGACGCAAAAAAGACTCGCTCCGCTCAGACAGGTTTTTTGCTCTTCGCCGTCACAGGGCTGCGTTCCTTGACTCACTCTAACGGGGAAGGTGCTGTGCTGATGGCATTGGCGTTCTTTTATAGCGCAAACGCTTAGAGTTGCTGTAGGAACGTAGCGCAGCGGAATAAAGCACGTAGTGCGCCCCGAAGGGTGAGCGTAGCGAATAACGGTCGTTTGCTATGCCCTCCGGGTGCGACCGCGATCCGAGCCCTGGCGAGGTAAGGATTCCAGAAACGCTGATTGATGAGGGGAAAAAATGGAATTCACACTGCTGTTTCTGGAGTTGTTCCTGAAAGCCATGCGCCTGGGCTTTCCCTTGCTGGCGTTTTTCTTCTTGTTGATCACTCTTCTGGGGCAACGGGTGGGGCGGATTGAAGGCTGGTCCCGCTTTGACGCTTTTTATTGGGCGTTTATCACTGCCCTTACCGTGGGCTACGGCGACTTCCGTCCCTCCAGCCGCAAGAGCAAGCTGCTGGCACTGGCCACTGCCACGGTGGGCATCATGTTCAGTGGGGTATTCGTGGCAATAACGGTGGCTGCAGCCACAGAAGCTTTTCACCGTTATATGCCTGCAGGTGTCGGCTGAGTCCATTCGCAATAACGAGAGAAAGCGCTGGCTCCGGCCACTCCTTCGCGCCAGGCTTTCACAGCTCACAGCTCACAGCTCACAGCTCACAGCTCATAGCTGATCCTGCACATTGAAAGGCAGCAGCCCGGCAATCTCTTCCTTGACGCGTTTGTCGCTAACGCCAAGATCCTTGAATTCCCCTTCCACCAGGCCATCCGCCAGACGCTCAATCTGCAACAGGCGGATGCTGATGTCGTGCTTCATGCTGGCGGGCAGCGACAATGCTGTGAGGATGGCTTTGACCTGCCGCTGGCGGCTGAGCGTGCGGGCACAGCGCACCGCATCATTTTCAACGGCGAGCAGGCGCAGGCTGCGCCGGAAGATCCGGTAATCGCGGTGCTGTCGCACAATGGCATCAGCAACCCGGATCGGCGTGCCCCCCTTGCTAACCAGCTTTTCCAGTCCTTGCCGCTCCTGGCTTTCCCAGGCCTCGTAAACCGCGACAAACACAGCAGTCTTGTTCGGGAAGTGCCGATAAAAGGTCTGCGGTGAGAAGCCGGCCCGCTGGGCAATCTTGTTGGTATCCGTGCCCTGAAAGCCCTGCTCGTTGAACTCATCCGCCGCCGCCTGCAGTAGTTGTTGCGTGGTTTTAGCTGGCTTGGCCATGGTTTCTCCGACGCTGAATGGTGAACGTGATAGTGGGGAATTCGTCGATGTGTGATATAAATATCACATCATAGTGATACTTATATCACACAAGGTGGGTGAGAATGAAGCGATACGCCTGTGGTGTGCCAGAAACGGCACAGTTTGTGGATTGTGACGGGGTGCGGTTGGCGGTGTCCCGGGAGGGGCAGGGCCCGGCCCTGGTGTGCCTGCATGCAGTGGGTCATGGTGGTGGTGATTTTGCCGGGCTTGCCGCCATGCTCAGTGATCGCTATGAAGTGATCCGCATTGACTGGCCAGGTCAGGGGCGTTCGGGTGCGGATAACCGGCCGGCGTCGGCGGCCCGCTACAGTGAATTATTGGCGCAGGTGCTGCAGCAGCTGCAGATTGAGTGCCCGGTGATTGTCGGTAATTCCATCGGTGGTGCGGCGGCAATGCTGTATGCCAGCAAGCATTCCGTGGCGGGGCTGGTGCTGTGTGATGCTGGCGGACTGGTGCCGATGTGGCCGGTGGTCAAGGGCCTGACCCGTCTGTTCCGCGGTTTCTTCCGGTCTGGTGAGCGGGGCGCGCGTTGGTATCCACGGCTGTTCCGCTGGTACTACCGGTTTATGGTGCTGCCTGCACCGGCGGCCAGGCTGCAGCGCGAGCGTATTATTGCGGCCGGTAGCGAGTGTGCGGGGGTGCTGGCTGAGGCCTGGGACAGTTTTGGTCAGCCGGAAGCGGATCTGAGGGCAGTGGCGGCCCGCTTGCAGGTGCCGGTGTGGGTGGCATGGTCAAGGTCAGACCGGGTGATTCCATTGTGGTTGTGCCGTCCGGCAATCCGGCGGATACCGCAGGCTCAGCTGACCCGTTTCGCGGGCGGACATTCGGCATTTCTCGAGCAGCCGGATACGTTCCTGGGCGCATTGATTGCCTTTCTGGCGAGTCTGGATCCATCCGGCGAAGGCGCCCAGGCAGGCTGATCGTTACGGCGATCGGTTTTCAGGGAACCTCCGTGTCCGCATGCGGGACGGCAACCTCGCGAGGCTGCCGTCTACGGGGTTGTCAGCTGTTGCACAGTGCCTTTTTGGCGGCGGCGTATTCATCAGCCAGACGTGCCACGGCATCACCGGCACTCTGTACGGCCTCAATGGCGCCAATGCCCTGGCCGCAGCCCCAGATATCTTTCCAGGCTTTCTTGTCGCTATTGCCGCCGGAGCCGAAGTTCATGGCAGACGGATCGCTTTCCGGCAGGTTGGTGGGGTCCATGCCGGCATTGACGATGGACGGCGCCAGATAGTTGCCGTGCACCCCGGTGAACAGGTTGCTGTAGACGATATCCTTGGCGCTGCTTTCCACAATCATGTCCTTGTATTCCTGCACCGCATTGGCTTCTTCGGTGGCGATAAACATGGAGCCGATGTAGGCCAGATCGGCGCCCATGGCCTGGGCCGCAAGTACCGAGCGGCCGCTGGCGATGGAGCCAGACAGCGCCAGCGGGCCATCGAACCACTGGCGCAGCTCCTGGATCAGGGCAAACGGTGATTGGGTGCCGGCATGGCCACCCGCACCGGAGGCAACGGCGATAAGGCCGTCGGCCCCCTTCTCGATGGCCTTGTGTCCGAAGTAATTGTCGATGATGTCATGCATCACCATGCCGCCCCAGCCGTGCACGGCGGTGTTCACTTCTTCGCGGGCCCCCAGGGAGGTGATCACCAGCGGCACCTTGTACTTTTCACACAGTTCCAGGTCTTTCTCCAGACGATCATTGGAGCGATGTACGATCTGGTTGACGGCAAACGGCGCGGCAGGCTGATCCGGGTTTTCTCGATCCCACTTGGCCAGTTCCTCGGTGATCTGTGACAACCACTCATCCAGTTGGGATAGAGGGCGGGCATTCAGGGACGGAAAGGAGCCGATCACCCCGGCCTTGCACTGGGCCAGCACCAGTTCCGGGTTGGAAATGATGAACATGGGGGAGCACATGACCGGCAGGCGGAGCCGGGAAGTAATGGATTCTGGCAGGGACATGGTCGCTTTCCTCGTACAGGGGCCCGGGATCGGGCAAATCATTTACGGTATAAATTTACATCGTATATTTTAAAGGTCAAGCACTCTCGCCGGGCCGTGAGCGAAATGGTCAATCATCCAGGTGGGGCGGGTGTGCCTTCATACCGGCGTACAGGGTGCGCATGATCTTGTCGCGCAGGGTGTCGCCATTCATGCCGCGCAGGCCACTGGCCAGCTCCAGTACCACGATGCCATGCAGTGTGGCCCAGAACATGTAGCCAATCAGTTGAGCGTCCCCCTCGAGCAGGTCGGCGGCGATCATCTCCTCCACGTAGGTGACCATGGCTTTCTGGGCCCGGGCATTGGCGGTGACCAGTTCCGGGTATTGGTCCTCATCCTGCTGGGAGAAGGCAAAAATCAGTTGATAGGCGGCGGGATAGGTCTTGGCGAAATTCACATAGGCATCGCCCACGGCGCGGCCCTTGCTGCGCGCATCCGGGGCGTTGGCCACGGCGTTTTCCAGGGCACCGGAAAAACGGTTGAAGGCTTCGGCGCGTACGATGGCAAGAATTTCTTCCTTGTCCCGGAAGTAGCGGTAGGGGGTCATCGGGCTGACGCCCACTTCGCTGGCGATCTGCCTCATGGTCACATTCTGCGGGCCCCGTTCGATGAACAGGCGAGTGGCGGCTTCGCAAACGGTATGACGGAAGTGTGCGATCTCGGCTTCGGTTTTTGCTTTTTTGGCCAAAATGGCACTCCGCTGTTGATTAACATATACAGTGTAAACAAAAAAAATCGGGCAGTAATAGACCGGAGCGGCACGAAACTTGAAAGATTCGGTATCCAGACCAGTCAGGAAGAGTGCCGTGCCCTTACCTCCGGATTTCATGCATGCCCGCGTCGATGCGGTTCGCAACCGGCTCAATGTGCAGGTATGCAGCCTGTATCGGGCCGATGTGGTGAATCAGACACTGGAAATCGTTGCGACCAGCGGCCTTAACCAGAATGCGCTGGGGGCCACGCTGTCTTTTTCCCAGGGGCTTACCGGCAAGGTTGCCCGTTCCCGGTCACCGGTGGTGGCCAGGGATAGCCAGAAACACGAGGCGTATTTCCATATCGAAGGCTCCGACGAGGAGCGCTACCGCAGTTACCTGGGGATCCCGCTGGAGCATGACAGCGTGCTGTATGGGGTTCTGGTGGTACAGACCGAAGCCCTCAAGACCTTTTTCCTGAAGGATATCCGTGAACTCCACGGCGCTGGCAGGGACCTGCTTGACGCGCTGAAATTGAGCGTGCGGCAGGCGGGGTGAAAAGCAGCTTCGAGCGGCGAGCTTTGAGCTATGAGCTGTGAGAAAAATCAAAACCCTGAATATTAAGGCTGTCCGGTTTTTTCTCATGGCTGGCAGCTCATAGCTCATAGCTCATAGCTGATCTTCTCAGCTCGCCAGTCAGCTTGGCGCATTGTTCTGCTCTGCCCATTCTACCCACCCCCTCTTTCCCTGGCCGGGTGGATCAGATGGCCTGACGGTTCTTGTGTGACGCCTGTCTTTGCGTGAGGTAATGGGCGTTTCTGTCATGATGCCGCTTTTTCGGTCTGTTGTTGCATGCCGTTGTTGTGAATGATTTTGCTAGTCTGGGTTTGGCGCCGGCGATGGATGCCTGGCGCAGTGCGAGCCGGGGCTCTGTTGATGCAGAAACTCTGGTCACCGGATCAACCCACTATGAGCGAATCATGAAAACAACACGATATGCATGGAAGCATCTCCTGATCGGACTGCTGCTCGTCGTCCTGGCGCCGGAAGTGGCGGCCAGAACGATCTGCGTCTTCAGCCTGATTGGCGCGCAAGGCGACTTATGGGAGCAGATGGAAGGCTACCAGCTGGCCGCTGCCGGGTGGGGAGAGCCTGTAGAGCTCAAGGTGTTCACCGATGAACGCGTGGCGGCGGAAGATCTCAAGGCGGGGTTCTGTGATGGACTGATGATGACCGGGATTCGTGCCCGTCAGTTTGTTCCGTTTACCGGTAGCATTGATGCCATTGGCGGTTTGCAGGATTACACCAGCCTGCAAACCCTGATCGAATTACTCGCCCATCCCAAGTTGGCAGAAAGCCAGCGGCATGGCGCCTATGAAACCGCCGGCATTCTGCCGCTGGGTGCCGCTTACCTGCACATCAATGATCGCACCATCAACAGCGTGGAAAAAATCGCGGGCCACACCATGGCGGTGTTTGATAATGACCGGGCGCAGATCCTCATGGCCGAACATGTGGGCATGCGCCCAGATCTGTCCGACGTGAGCAACTTTTCTTCAAAATTCAATAATGGTGTGGTGGATGTGATCGCAGCACCAGCGGTGGCCTATTTGCCGTTGGAGCTGTATCGCGGTGTGGGTGCCAGAGGGCTGGTGTTGAAGATGACCACTGCCCAGCTGACCCAGCAACTGGTGCTGCGGCATGAAAAATTTTCGGCGGAGTTTATCGCTAAATCCCGGCGCTATTTTGCTGACCAGTTTGAGTCGGCCATGAAGGTGGTGCGCGATGCGGAAAAGGATATTCTGTTTTTCTTCCCGCCTCCGGATAAGGATCGCAACCGCTACCGGCAGATGATGGATGATGCCCGCGTGTTTCTGATCGAGTCAGGCGTCTATGACACTGACATGATGGCGTGGATGAAGAAAGTGCGTTGCAAGGTGTCTCCGGAGCGGGCGGAGTGTGGCAATGGGAGGGCATGGTAATGCAACGAGCCATTTGGATTTTGATATTGACCGTGTTTTTTATGCCTCTGGTTGCCCATGGGGAAGATGTGAAGGATGTGCTGGAACGCTACGAGCAGGCGTTGCGCGAGCAGGACAGTGACACCATTGCCGCCCTCATGGCAGAAGATGCCCGTATCAGTGTGGCCATGCAGATTGGGGAGGAAGCGCCGATGGTGATTTCGCTGACCCGGGACGAGTTTCTGCAGCAGCAAAGGGCGCTCTGGCGTTTCGCCTCGGATCACGCTTTCAGTATTGGCAAGCCGGCTATTCGCAAGGCGTCTGAAGACAATGGTGCGCAGGTGAGCTTTACAATGAAAGAAGAGTACGACCTGTTCCAGACCACCCTGCATCGGGAAAACAACATTCACCTTGAGCTGGTGCCAGACGGTGATCGCTTGTTGATACACACGCTGCGTATCCGCACCCGGGAGTGGTGATCTGCTGACGGGCTGGGTTATGCAATGGGCTGTGGGTATCATGCAAGTGTGACTGGCAAGGATACCCTTTCGTGACCCGAGTACTGATTGTTGATGATGAGCCGCGCATTGCGGAGCCGTTGATGTTTGCGCTGGAGCGTGAGCACTTCTCGGTTTGCCATGTGGCATTGGGTGAGGAAGCCCTGTCCCGGCTGGCTGCCGACAAGGTGGACCTGGTGGTGCTGGATGTGGGGCTGCCGGATATCAATGGCTTCGAGGTGCTCAAGCAGCTGCGTCAGCGCAGTGAGGTGCCAGTGTTGTTTCTCACCGCCCGCCAGGAAGAGGTGGACCGCATTCTCGGGCTGGAGCTGGGGGGCGATGACTATGTCACCAAGCCGTTCAGTCCGCGGGAAGTGGTGGCACGGATTCGCGCCATTCTCAAGCGTGGCCAGCCCCGTCAGGCGCAGACGCTGTGGCAACTGGATGAAGCAGGGGCTCGCATCCTGTGTAAGGGGCAGGCGCTGTCACTGACCCGTTCCGAATACCGGATTCTGGCGGCCATGATCCAGCATCCCGGGCAGGTTTTCAGCCGCGCCCGCCTGTTGGATATCTGCGACAGCGATGAAGACAGTTTCGAGCGCAGTGTGGATACCCACATCAAGACCCTGCGCGCCAAGCTGAAACCCCTGCACAGCGATCACCTGATCGCCACCCGCCGTGGCATTGGCTACTACCTGGAGACCGCGTGAAGCTCGGTCAGCGTCTGCTGCTGTTCTACTTCCTGATACTCGGGTTATTGGGCTGGTTCGTGCTGGACATGGTGTTCAGTCAGGCCAAGCCACTGGTGCGCCAGTCGGCGGAAGAAACCCTGGTGGATGCCGCTAACCTGCTGGCAGAAATGGTGGCGGTGGATGCGCAGAATGGCGCTATCGTGATCACCCCGCAATTACGGGAAGCCCTTCAGCGTTATGCAGCGCGAACTCCGGATGCGGATATCTGGGGCATGAAGAAAGGTGGTATTCATACCCATGTCTATATCACCGGGCCAGATGGCGTGGTGCTGTTTGATTCGAGGGGCCGTGACGAAGGGGAAGATTTTTCCCAATGGAATGATGTCTACCTGACACTGCAGGGCCGCTACGGTGCCAGGACCACCCGCAGTGACCCGGGGGATCCATCCACGTCGGTGATGTATGTGGCGGCGCCGATCCGCGATGCCGGTAGCCTGATCGGGGTGATCAGTCTGGGCAAGGCGGGCCGTTCCATCGAGCCTTTCATTCAGCGCGCCGAGCGCCGGCTGATGTGGTACGGCGGCGGTGTGTTGCTTTTTTGTCTGGTGCTGGGCGGCTTGCTGGTGTGGTGGCTGAGCCGCCGGGTCAATCGTTTGCAGGGTTATGCCCAAGCGGTGGCGGCGGGGGAACGTGTGTCGCCGCCGGCGTTTCGTGGCCGCGATGAGATTCATGCCCTGGCCGACGCGGTGACCGCCATGCGTCGCAAGCTGGAAGATCGCGCCCGGCTGGAAGATAACGTCACCCTGCTCACCCACGAAATGAAAAGTCCGCTGGCCGCGATTCGCGGCGCTGGAGAAATTCTGGCTGACGAAATTGCTGATCCTGCGCTTGAGCGCTTCACCGATAACGTGGTGCATGAAAGCCTGCGCCTCAGTGATCTGCTGGATCGTCTGCTGGCCATGGCGCAACTGGAAAAGCTGGAATGCCTGCCGGCGCAGAAACAGGCCGTGGATGTGGCATCCCTGGCGAGACAATGGCAGCACAGTCGCTATGCGCTTGTGCAGGAAAAAGACGTCTGCGTCTCGGTGAATGGTGAAGGGGTTCATGCCGAACCGGACACCCTCAAGCTGGCGTTATTCAATCTGCTGGATAATGCCCTGCGCTTCGCCGAGCCGGACTCGGTGCTGACGGTGGAGGCCAAGGCGGGATTATTGCGGGTGAGCAATCAGGGGCCGCAGATCCCTGACTATGCCCTGGCCCGTGTCACCGAGCGTTTCTATTCTCTGCCCGCCCCGGGCCAGGAAAAAAGCTCTGGCCTGGGCCTGGCCATGGTCCAGGAAATTGCCAGTTTGCATGAGGGCACTCTTAAGGTGGAAAACACCGCCGATGGCGTGGCGGTGACACTGCATTTATAGCTGCAAGCTTCAAGCGACAAGCTACAAGGAAAGTCAAAAGCAGACCAGAAGAAGACAGGGGGGGTTACTGTGGGAGCGTGCTTGCACGCGAATAACACCGGGTGAAATTAACGGCCATCGTCTGCAGGCAGGTTATTCGCTTCGCTCACCCCTTCGGGGCCGCACTCCGTGCGTTACTCCGCTGCGCTACGTTCCCACAGGGGGAAGTTACCTGTGCCCTTTTGCATCCGTTAGGCTTTTGACTTTCCTCGCCGCTCAAAGCTCGCAGCTCGCAGCTGCCTTCCCCCACACAATCCCCACAAAACCCTCCCATTCCGCCGGCATTCTTTCCCCAACCATTGAGGGAGAGGAACCATGCGAAACAGTCTGTTTTTGAAAATGCTCACCATCGCCGGTCTGATGCTGGTGCTGGTGGTGCCGTTGATGATGATCCAGGGCAAGGTGCGTGACCGCAGTAATGAGGCCTGGCGGGTGAAAAACGAGATCGCCCGCCAGGTGAGTGGTGAGCAGATGGTCAGCGGGCCTTTGCTGGTGGTGCCGCGGGTGCGTCGTTATCTGGCGGAAAAATCTGATTGTGAGGCACCAAAGGATTGCCGTGTGGAGCGCCACCGGCAGGTGCTGGAGAGCGCCATCCCGGACACGCTCAGCATTGATGGGGAGCTGCAGACCAGCATGCGTTACCGCGGTATTTATGGCTCGCCGGTGTATCGCAGTCTGATGCAGCTGGAGGCGGTGTTCCCGGCCAGCTGGCGGCAGGCCAAACAGCCGGAACAGGTGGTGTCGTCGCAGGCGCCTTTATTAGTCATGCAGATCGCCGACCTGCGAGGCCTGGTGGAACGGCCGCAGATTTTTGTCAACGATGTGGCGTTGCCGTTGGTGGAAACCGAACAGCTGCCCTCCAGCCTGGGTGACAGTGCGGTGGCGGTGAAGCTGCCGCCAAATATTCAGGGTGCTTTTACTGTGAAGGTGCGCCTTAACCTGAATGGCACCGAGTCCCTGGCCACCCTGCCGCTGGCCAAGGAAACACGCATGGCGCTGCGGGCAGACTGGCCCCATCCCAGTTTTGAAGGGCTGGTATTGCCGGTGGAAAGAGAGGTGGGCGGGGACGGTTTTACCAGCCAGTGGCGCACCAACAGTCTGGCCGCCGCCAGTGCGATTCATTGTGCGCAGGGTAACGGACTGTGCAACGAGCCGGATCAGGCCCTGCGGGTACGTCTGGTGCAGCCGGTGACGGGGCTGCTGTCCAGTGAGCGGGCATTGAAGTATTCCTTTCTGATTGTGGGGCTCACCTTTGCCGCCTTTTTCCTGTTCGAGGTGCTGCGCCGATATCCGTTGCATGCCATGCAGTACCTGCTGGTGGGGCTGGCACTGGCCATGTTCTATCTGCTGCTGGTGGCGCTCAGTGAGCATATCGACTTCGTCTGGGCCTATCTGGCTGCGGCCTTGTCGTGCTGTGCGTTGATTGGCGTGTACCTGGTGGCGGTGATGCGCTCACCCGCTTCCGGATGGGGATTCGCCGGCAGCCTGCTGCTGGTGCAGGGACTGATTTACGGCATCCTGATGGCGGAAGATTACGCCTTGTTGTTGGGCGCCTTGTTGCTGTTCTCTGCCCTGTCGGCGGTGATGCTGGTGACCCGCAAGCTGGATTGGTATGGCTTTGCTGGAGGCCGTGGGCAGCAGAAAACGTCACTGGCGGATGAGGCGAGCTCATGAAGCGTGCGGTGCACGTCATCATCCATGCCCTGCTGATCGCCACCCGGGAACAGCCTGGTCATGCCGATCAACTGCTGCGTCAGGCCTTGCGCCTGGCGCAGCAGGCTCTGGCCCAACAGGCGGATGATCGCGAGGCGATTCGTTGTCTGGGACTGCTGTGGTGGCGACTCGGGGCAAGGCGACGGGGGCGGGCGTTGGTAAGCTTCAGCTATGAGTTATGAGCTACGAGCTACAAGCTACAAGCTACAAGCTACAAGCTACAAGCTACAAGCTACAAGCTACAAGCTACGCTTGGATTGGGAAAACCAATAAAGTTCCCAAGGTTGTGCGTTTCTACGGAGCTGCTGTGGGAACCGGAGTGCAACGGAGGTAACAGCCGCAGGCTGGCCCGAAGGGTGAGCGCAGCGAATAACGAGCCTGCTCGCGATCCGAGCCTGAGCGAGGTAAGGATTCCAGAGACGTGTTTCGAGCTTAAAGTAGAACAGGGGCAAACCGCGACAGATCCCAGAAAAACATCCTCCCTTCGGTCGCCTCACTGCGCTCGGTTCGCCCAGGCGAGCTGGGCTCCTACAGGGCTGAATGATCGCTTGGGGACATGTTTTTCGGTTTTTCGCGTGTTGCCTGTTGCGTGAAGCGTGACGCGTTCCCTCAATGCATTGCCTGGCGCAGCGGCGGTTCCTGCTGGTGAATGCTGAGGATCAGTTGATCCTCCAGAGCAAAACGCTCTTCCAGACTTTGCATCAGGTGGCTGATGCGCTGGGGTAGCTGGTCCTGGTGTTCGGCGATATGAGCCGGGTTGTCAAAGTCGGCATTGAAGGCCAGGGCCTCGTCAGTGGAATTATCCAGCTGGCGAAGGATGTGATGGGTCAGGGCGGGGTTTTCGCGCTGGAAGTGCCGTGCCTCATTGACCAGTTCGCGGTAGACCTCGAAGTAGCCGGCGCTGATGTAATCCATCAGCAATTCGCAAAACCGCTGCAGCTGTTTGTGTTGCGGCTGTTGGTTGCCAAGCCCGCGAATGCCCTGCAGGGTGCATAACAACACAATCAGTTGCTGGCGTTCATCCAGCCAGGCCTTGACCAGGGTTTCAATGCGTTGCCATTGTGCGATGGCGCTGGGTGAGGTGCTCGCCATGGGTGTCCTCCTTGTCTGCCGTGTTTCCCTACGGGTTTTCGAGACTAGGATGATCGAGCGGGGCGCCGCAATGGGCAGAATGGGGCGTCATCGCGGAACGGTCATGTGTGTGAAAAAAAAGGGTGGGTGGTCAGTAACTTGCCGCTAAAGACGGATTTTTCATAACGACATGTTTTTTTGCGCCTGCCCGGGCACAGAGTTCAGGACAGCAGGCCGGCAATCCAGGGCCAGATCCAGGGCAGCGCGAGGGCCGTGACCAGGCCACACAGGCCCAGCGCCAGCCCGCTGAAGGCACCGGCTTTCTCGCCATATTCAAAGGCGCGCGCCGTGCCGATGGCATGGGCCACCAGGCCCAGCGCAAAGCCGCGGATGCGGTCATCCTTCACCTTGAGCAGGCGGTATATCGGGCCGGCAGCCAGGGCGCCGACGATGCCGGTGATGGCCACGGCGCCGGCCACCAGGGATTCCGAGCCGCCGGTGGATTTGACCACTTCCACAGCGATGGGGGTGGTGATGGATTTGGGGGCCAGGGAGGCAATTACGTCTTCGGGGGCACCCAGCCACCAGGCCAGGCCTACGGAAATGGCCGCGGCGATAAAGGCGCCAATCAGGGTGGCGATGATGAGCGGTGTCAGCACGCTGCGCACGGTATGCAGCTGACGATAGAGGGGCCAGGCCAGGGCCACGGTAGCGGGGCCAAGCAGGAAGGCGATCAGGCTGGTCTGTTGCCGGTATTCCTCATAATCCACGCCCACCAGTGGCAGCACCACGATAACCGGAATGGAGGCCACCAGGAAGGGGTGGAACAGGGGCAGGCTGTTGCTTTTGCCGTACACCCACAGGGCGAACTGGTAGCTGGCCAGGGTGAGGAGAATGCCAAACAGGGGCGTGTGCACCAGCCCGGCCAGACCTTGCAGATCAGTGTCCATGGCCGTCCTCCTTTTCCCGGTGCTTGCCGCCCATCAGCAATTTCAGCATCAGGGTGACCAGGATCAGGCTGACGATGGTGCCGCCCACCACGGCCACCACCAGCGCCAGAGCGTTTTCCTGATAGCGGTCCCACTGCAGCACGATGCCCACACCCAACGGGAAGATCAGCAGGCTGATGTGCTTGATCAGGGTGCCTGCCGCGGTGGCGACGCGCTGGGTGAACGGCGCGTTCAGCAGCAGAGCGATCAGCAGCAGTACCATGCCCAACACCGGGGCAGGCAAAGGCAGCCCGGTAAGGCGAATGAGCACCTCACCGAGGAATTGGAAAAACAGCAGGATCAGCAGGCCATCGATCATGTTGCTGTCAGCGGGGCAATGGGCGGAACAGCTGGATCAGGGCTACCAGCAGCAGGCCGGAGAAGACCACCAGCGTCCAGGCCGGCAGGCTCAGACCGAGGAAGCTCCAGTCCAGTTCGGCACATTCCCCGGAGCCGGCCAACACCTGCTGCACCACATTCTGCAGGGGAAACACATCCAGCATGTATTCCAGGCCCGGCCCGCAGGCAGGGACTTCGTCAGCGGGCAGGCTCTGCAGCCAGATATGGCGAATGGAGATGGCCCCGCCACCCATGGACGCCAGCGCGGTGAGAACGGCATACACCCGTATGCCCACCCGTTTGGGGCCATGCAGGACCGCCACCAGCAGCACCAGCGCCGCGGCCATCACGCCCACGCGCTGAAAAATACACAAGGGACAGGGTTCAAGACCGTCCACATGTTGCAGATAAAGGGCGCCCGCCATGGCCACAATACAGCCGAGCAGGGCAAGCAGATTGAGTAGTCGCGGAGCAGGGATCATGGACGTCATGGTGGGCTCTTTCGTTCGTTGACGCCGGAAGGGTAGGGAAAAGCGTGGGTGGCGGCAAGGCTATAACGACAAGGGGGCCGTTGGGGATTGCCGTTGTGCCCAGGTGGCCAAAGCCGGCGACCCGGTGTGAGGCCGGAGGGATTCAGGCCTGACGGATCTGGCTGTCTTTCAAATTGCGTTCGTTCCAGGCATCAATGCCGGCTTCCCAGCCCTGGAACCACCATTCGGTGAGTGGGTCTTCGGCGGTGTAAGGGCAGCGATTGCTGTCGCCCCCTCCGAGCCCCCACATGCACCCCTGGTTGTACGCTTTTTCTCGCTGTTGCTGGTTCGGGGTCATCCTGAGTCTCCCGGCTTGGTTCCGTTGAGACTAGCACCACGACGGGAATTGCATAGGGAGACAATGCGCATTTTTGTTGAGAAGCGCAGGCAAAGTGCAACAACGTGTACGAATGGTCACGGAGTGTGTGACGCAGGTTTGGATTACGCTACGGGCCCGGTGGATTGGATCGGGAAAACCGGAATAGTTCTCTGGTTTTTTGAAGAACGGAAACGCCTTCCAGATCGTTGAGTTCGGCGACTCTTAAATGGCATGGCCTGCTGTAGGAGACTCAGCTTGCCTGAGCGAACCGGCGACAACGAGGCGATGAGTTGTGAGTTTCGAAAGGCAAAACCCCAAATCGCGTGCCTGGCCCAAGTTTTTGATCTTCGAAACTCGTCTCTGGAATCCTTACCTCGCTTAGGCTCGGATCGCGAGCAGGCTCGCTCCTACGGCGGGGTATAGCGAGGGTTGTACCGACGCAAAAAGGCGTCAGGCGTCAGGCGTCACATCAATCCCTGAAATAATCCGCCAGGTACTCCTCGAAGGAGGGTTCCTCGGTCTGGTCGAGGGTGGCCTGCTCTTCCAGACTGCTGGCCGCCAGCTGTTCCAGTCTGGCGTTGGTGTCGTCGCAGCGTTGGCGGGAAAGGAAGTGATCGCGGTGGGCGAGGGCCTGGTTCATGGCGAACTGGAAGAAACTCTGCTCGCGACCTTCCAGTTTTTCCAGGATGCGGGCGGAAGGGGTGGCGTCCGGAGTGGACACTTTTTCCTGCTGACGTGCCAGCGCGTTGGCGTAATCGTTTCCGCCATGGGCGCGGTCGAACAGCTCGGCGATGGGCTGCATCTGTTCCAGTTTTTCCGTGGCCCAGTCCTTCAGGCTGACGGCCTTGCCCCAGCGGCACAGTTCAACGCTGGTGTTGCGGCCTTCATAGACCACTTTCTGCAGGTTGGACTTGCTGGCGTTGAGGTCACAGGCCTCCAGCTGGGGAGATTCCATCAGCAGACAGTAGGTGGCAAACAGGTCCAGGAAGCGGATTTCCTGCTGGTTGATACCCACCGGTTCGAACGGGTTCAGATCCAGGGCACGGATCTCGATGTATTCCACGCCGCGCTTCTGCAAGGCGGTGGTGGGACGTTCGCCGGAGTTGATGGTGCGCTTGGGGCGGATGGAGGAGTAGTACTCGTTCTCGATCTGCAGGATGTTGGCGTTGAGCTGCTGGTAATTACCGGCCGCATTTTTCACGCCGAATCGCTCGTAGGCTGCTTCCGGGGTCTTGATGGCGTGGGTCAGGGTCTCGACGTATTCATCCAGATTGTTGTAGCTGATCGCCAGTGAGGATTGGGCATTGTTCTGGTAACCCAGATCACTCATGCGCAGGCTGGTGGCGAAAGGCTTGTAGAGGGTGTGGTCGAAGGTGTCCAGCTGGTGCTCGCGACCGGCCAGGAAGGATTTGCACAGCGCTGGAGAGGCGCCGAACAGGTAGACCAGCAACCAGGAGTAGCGCTGGAAGTTGCGGGTCAGGTCGAAGTAGCGGCGCGAGATGTAGGTCTGCAGCGGCGCGTCGTCTCCTTCCAGTTGCTGGTGCAGCTGCCAGAACGTTTCCGGATAGGAAAAGTTGTAGTGGATGCCGGCGATAGTCTGCATCTTGCGACCGTAACGGTGCCCCAGCCCTTCCCGGTAGATGGTCTTCATGCGGCCAACATTGGAGTTGCCGTACTGGGCTACGGGTACATCGCTGTCCTTGCTGATCATGCAGGGCATGGAATTCACCCACAGCACTTCGTCACCGATGTGGCTGTACACATAGCGGTGCAGCTGTTCCAAAAAGGCCAGCGGCTTGTGGACTTCGGTGGTGGGCGGGGTAATGAATTCCAGCAGCGCCTCGGAATAATCCGTGGTGATGTAGGGGTGCGTCAGGGCGGAGCCCAGGGCCGTAGGATGTGGCGTCTGCGCCAGGGTGCCATCGGTGGTGATGCGCAGACTTTCCTTCTCGATACCGCGACGGATGCCGGCCAGGGTGGCGGCGGCATTGGCATCGAGCAGGGCGTGGATTCGCTGTTCCAGTTGTTTCATGGCTGGGCCCGGTCCGGGCCGCCGGGTCGTGCCGGCGGCGGGTGTGACGGTAATCCGACAATCATGGGGCAATCCCGTGACGCTGGGAAGTCAGCGCCCGGGTGCGTGAAGTTAAAGGCTACAGGCGTTTTTTGCCCTTCTTCTGATCTTCCTTGGCCTTGGCGAACAGGTCGGCAAAGGTGCCGCCGCCCTGTTGCGGCTGACCGCCACCGCGCTGGGGCTTGTTGCCTCCGCCGCGGCGCTGGCCGCCACCAGGGCGGGCGCCGGCAGGACGTTGGCCGGCGGCCTTTTCCTGGGGCTGGTCGTCCATGCGCATGGTCAGGCTGATGCGTTTGCGGTCCAGATCCACCTCCAGCACCTTCACCTTGACGATGTCGCCGGGCTTGACCACGGTGTGCGGATCTTCAACGAACTTGTCGGACAGCGCGGACACATGCACCAGACCGTCCTGGTGAACACCGATGTCCACGAAGGCGCCGAAGTTGGTCACGTTGGTTACCGTGCCTTCCAGGATCATGGAGGGCTTCAGGTCCTTGAGGGTTTCCACCCCTTCCTTGAACACCGCCGCCTTGAATTCCGGGCGAGGATCACGACCGGGTTTTTCCAGTTCGCTGAGGATGTCGGTGACGGTGGGCAGGCCGAAGCTGTCATCGATGAAGTCGGCGGCATTGACCTTCTTCAGGAAGGGCACGTCACCGATCACTTCCTTGAGCGGTCGCTCGTGCTGGGCGGCGATCTTTTCCACCACCGGGTAGGCTTCCGGGTGCACCGAGGAGCCATCCAGCGGGTTGGCGCCGTTCATGATGCGCAGGAACCCGGCGGCCTGTTCAAAGGTCTTGTCGCCCAGGCGCGGCACCTGCTTGAGGTCGTCACGGCTGCCAAAGGCGCCGTTCTTTTCCCGGAAGGTGACGATGTTGCCGGCGATGGTGCTGTTGAGGCCGGCAATGCGGGACAGCAGCGGGGCGCTGGCGGTGTTCACGTCCACGCCCACGGAGTTCACACAGTCTTCCACCACCGCATCCAGGGAGCGGGACAGTTTCACCTGGCTCACGTCATGCTGGTACTGGCCTACCCCGATGGCCTTCGGATCGATTTTCACCAGCTCGGCCAGCGGGTCCTGCAGACGACGGGCGATGGACACGGCGCCACGGAAGGATACATCCAGATCAGGGAATTCCCGGGCCGCGGTTTCGGAGGCGGAGTACACCGAGGCGCCCGCTTCGGAGACCATGATCTTCTGGATGTTGCCCTTGCTGGCCTTGACCACTTCACCGGCCAGCTTGTCGGTTTCGCGGCTGGCGGTACCGTTGCCGATGGCGATCAGTTCCACCTTGTGCTTCATGCACAGGGCGGCCAGTACGGACAGGGACTGGTCCCACTGATTCTTCGGCTGGTGCGGGAAGATGGTGGTGTGCTCCAGCAGCTTGCCGGTGGGGTCCACCACCACCACCTTCACCCCGGTACGCAGGCCCGGATCGAGGCCCATGGTGCACTTGGGGCCGGCCGGGGAGGCCATCAGCAGGCTCTTCAGGTTGCGGGCAAATACCTGGATGGCCTCTTCTTCGCCCAGCTCGCGCACGCGGCCCAGCAGTTCGGTTTCCAGGTGGGTGTTGAGCTTGATCTTCCAGGTCCAGCGCATCACTTCCTTGAGCCAGTCATCGGCGGCGCGGCCTTCGTGGTTCCAGCCAGACACGGCGGTGACCATGGACTCGCAGGGATGCGGGATCGCGGTTTCCAGTTCTTCCGGCAGCACCATGGAGACATGCAGGATGCCTTCATTGCGGCCACGGAACAGGGCCAGGGCGCGGTGGCTGGGGATGTCCTTGAGAGCTTCGCTGTGATCGAAGTAGTCGCTGAATTTGGCGCCGTCCTTTTCCTTGCCGTCGGCCACCTTGGCCTGGATGTGGGCCTTGTCCCACAGGTAGGTACGCAGGCGGGTAAGCAGCTCGGCGTCTTCGGCAAAACGCTCCATGAGGATCTGCTTGGCCCCGTCCAGGGCGTCCTTGGCGGAGGCGATCTTGTGATCTTCGTTCAGGTAGCCGCCGGCCAGTGCTTCCGGATCCTGGGTGGGATCATTGAGCAGGCTGTCGGCCAGTGGCTCGAGGCCGGCTTCCCGGGCGATCTGGGCACGGGTGCGACGCTTGGGCTTGTAGGGCAGGTAGAGATCTTCCAGTCGGGTCTTGGTGTCGGCCGCCTTGATGGCCTTCTCCAGCTCGGGAGTGAGCTTTTCCTGCTCGGCGATGCTCTTCAGGATGGCCTCGCGGCGTTCTTCCATCTCGCGCAGGTAGCGCAGCCGCTCTTCCAGATTCCGCAGTTGGGTGTCATCCAGCCCGCCGGTTACCTCTTTGCGGTAACGGGCAATAAAGGGGACAGTGGCACCTTCGTCGAGCAGGCCGACGGCGGCGTTGACTTGTTGTACCTGACAGCCGATTTCCTCGGCGATGATCTGTTCAATACTACGCATGTTGATTCCTGGCTTGCATGCCTGCAGTGCCGGCGTATCAGCGTGCCGCGTGCAAGCGTTCTTCAAAAACGAAAACGACCGGAATCATAGGGAATGATGCCGGTCGTTAACAGATTGACTTGTATGGGCTGCTGTGGCTTGGATCTGGCGGCGCCGGGAGTTATCCCAGTGCCTTGTTGATCATGGCCACCAGCTCCGCCTCCACCGGCGGTTTGACCACATAACCAAAGGCGCCCTGGCGCTCGCCCCATACCTTGTCGGTTTCCTGGTCCTTGGTGGTGACCAGAATCACCGGGATGGCCTCGGTGTTGGGATCACGGGTGATCTTGCGGGTAGCCTGGAAGCCGTTCAGTTCCGGCATCACCACATCCATCAGAATCAGATCAGGCTGTTCCTCGCGTGCCTTGTCTACGCCTTCCATGCCGTTGGTGGCGGTCACCACGCTGTGGCCCTGGCCTTCCACAATCTTCACCAGGTTGGTGAGTTGCGTGGGGGAGTCATCCACTACAAGGATTTTTGCCATCGTGCTCTCCTGAAACCCGGCCATCCGCTGTGGTGGCCTGTCTTGTTATGGTCATGCAGTGCGATCAATTCACCATCATATCAGCTGAATGACGGCGGGTAATCTGTCGAATTTGGGCAGGCATTGTGACGCAAAATGTCGCCTAAAGCAGCTGCAAGCTGCAACGCGGAGCAGGTGGGTGCCATTCGTTTGCCGCTATGCCCGCGCATCAGGTCTGGATTAAAGGCTTTTTTGCCACAGAGGTCACAGCGTTCACTGAGGGAAAAGGTTTCGCGTGCAAGCACGCTCCCCACAAAAAGTCGAGAGTAGGGGGATAATCCCCACTCTGGAATTGCTGTGGTAAATCCATTCTTTCAGCGATTGTGTGTCCGCCAGGCCTCTGACCTCGCCAAGGCCCAGATCGCTTGCAGGCTGGCTCCCACAGCGGCTACAGGTTGAGGGGCTGTGTGGCAAAGCCCCTTTCCGCGTTGTAGCTCGTTTCTATCTCGTCAGGGTGCTGGCGCTGCGGCGGGTCCAGAACAGTAGTGGCAACATGATCAGGCCATACCACAGGGTGCTGTTGGCCAGGGCCCAGTAGGACGCCGCCAGCTCGGAACCGGTGTCGCCGGCCCAGGGGGCCAGGATGGCGATCAGCAGACCGCCGATACCGGTGAGCAGCAGCCAGCGACGAGCGCTGGCAGGAGCCGTGTGTCTGCGCGTGAAAAGCTGCCACAGGAACAGGGCGCCGAAGGCGGTCATGGCCAGCCAGATTCCCCCAACGGGGATGGCCACCAGCCACTGACCGGCCTTGCCCGCCTCGATAAGGGGCGGGAGCAGGCCGAGCAGTTTCAGCAGCAATAAGGGTCCGAGCAGCATGACCCACCAGAGGTGCCCGCCCAACCCTTGCGGGCCGGGTTGTTGGCGGTAGTGCTGCGGGTCAAACCGCCACAGCCGTTGTGCCAGGGTGCCCCAGTTGCCGGGGGCGAAATGGTGACTCAGTCCCTGCACGCGATCCCGCTGTTCCTCGATGATCATCAGCATGGATGGCACCACCAGCAGGATCAGGGCGGTGCCGAACAGCAGGCCGAATACCAGACTCACGGCCATGGGCTTGAGGAACTGGGCCTGCAGGGAGGTCTCGAACAGGATAGGCGTCAGGCCGGCCACCGTGGTGATGGAGGTGAGCAGCACCGCGCGCAGACGTCGTACACAGGCCTCCACAATGGCGTCGAAACGGTCCATCCCCTCGGCAATCAGTTGCTTGTAGAAACTGACCAGCACGATGGAATCATTGACGATGATCCCGGACAGGCCGAACAGCCCCATGGCCGAGAACATGGAAAACTTGATGCCGAAGGGAGCGGTAAGCAGATGCCCGATCACGGCGCCGGTGAGACCGAAGAAGATGGCGGTCATGATGGCCAGCGGCCAGGAATAGGAGCTGAATACCCAGGCCAGCACAATGTAGATGATGGCCAGACCGAGCAGGGCGCCGGTGGCCATGTCACGCATGTTGTCAGCCTGTTCCTGCAGCTTGCCTTCGTAGCCCACGCCCACCCCGTAGCGGGCCTGAAGGCCGGGCAGGGTGCCGGCTTTCAGGTCCTCGATGATGGCGTTGGCGTTGCCCTGTTCCGGGTCCAGATCCGCATACACGGTGACGGCCATTTCGCCATCCACCCGGCGCAGCAGATCCACCCCTTTGCGGGCGTCAAAGCTGACCACATCGCGCAGGGGAACCGCATCGCCCTGGGGAGTAATGATGGGAAGGCGCTCAATGGCACTGAAGCGACGGCGTTCGTTGTCCGGCAGCATGACCCGGACCTCGATTTCCTCGTCCTGCTCGTTGTAGAGCTGCGCCAGGTTACCGTCGAAGGCGGAGCGCAGTTGCCCGGCCACATCATTGAGTGACAGTCCCAGTGAGCGCCCCAGGGGGGTGAGTTCGAAGGTGAGCTGTTCCTTCCCGTAGGGCAGGTCATCATCCACATTGCTGACCCCGGAAAACTCCCGCAGCCGTTCCTGCAGGGCCATGGAGGCTTCCTTGAGGACGGGTGCGTCGTTGCCGGTCAGCTTGATCTCGATGGGCTTGCCCGGTGGGCCGGCCTCCGGCTGGGCAATAAGAAGCTGCTCCAGGCCTGCGGGCAGCACCACCTTGTCGCGCCAGTGCTGGATGAAGGTGTCGTTGCTGATTTCCCGGTCGGGTCCGGTATAGACCTCGACCATCAGGGTGCCGTATTCGTCGCCGCTCTTGTTCTGGGCGCCGCCCGGGTTGGGGAAGCCGGAGGCGGCGCCATGGTGCATGATCGAGGTGAGCACCAGGTGTCCGCCCAGCTCTTCGTTGGTGATATAGAGGGTTTCTTCCAGATGATCCAGAAACTGGTCGACCCGGGTTTGATCGGTGCCGGAGGTGAACTGGGCAATGGCACGTATCTGGTCACCGTCCACCGGCGGGAAGAAGGTGAATTTGAGCCAGCCGGTGGCCACCACCGCCAGAGCCAGCACAAAGGCGCAGATCGCAGACACGCTGACCAGGTGCCGGTTGCGCACCGCCCAGTGCACCAGGGGGCGGAATTTTTCGTCGCGAATCCGGTTGAAGCCGGTATCGATGCGTTGGCGCAGGCCGCCAGTCTTGATCTGCAGGCCGCGGAAGCTGTGATGCAGGTGACCGGGCAATACCAGAAAGCATTCCAGCAGCGAGGCCATGATCACGCAGATCATCACGAAGGGGATGTCGAACGCGATCTTGCCCATGGCGCCACTCATCATGCCCAGCGGCAGGAAGGCGGCCATGGTGGTGGTGGAGGAGGCGACCACTGGCCAGAACATGCGCCGGGCTCCGCCCAGGGCCGCCCGGTGGGCGGATTCCCCCTGCTGCAAATGAGTGAGGGTATCTTCGCCGACCACAATGGCATCATCCACGATCAGGCCGAGGGCGAGAATCAGGCCGAACAGGCTGATCATGTTGATGGTGCCGCCGAACATCCACAGCAGCCCCAGTGTAGCCATGAACGATACCGGGATGCCCACGGTGACCCACCAGGCCACCCGGGCGTTAAGGAAAAAATAGAGGGTAAGAATGACCAGGACCAGGCCGGAGATGCCGTTCCACAGCAGTGTGGAAATACGGTCTTCCACCAGTTTCCAGGCCTGGGAGTGGAAGGTCAGGGTGACCCCTTCCGGCAGGGAGGCCTGGCGAGCATGGCCCCAGCTGAGAATCTTGTCTGCCAGCTCGAGCATGTCGTCGTCTTCGCCGCGCATGGCCTGCAACTCAATGGCCGGGTCGCCCTGCCATGTCAGGGTGGGCTGGTCGTCGCGGGGGCGTCGTTCAATAAAGGCCACGTCGCCCAGGGTCAGTTGCTGACCGTCGGCGGTGGTGATCAGGGGCAGTTCCGCAAAGGCCTTCTCGTCACGTCGCTGGCCCAGGGCGCGTAGCTGCTTGGCCGCGTCATCTCGGCCCACGGTGCCGGCGGGGGTGTCCTGGCTGAAACTGCGCACCCGGTTGGCAATGTCGCCCAGGGTCATGCGCAGGTCGTGGAGCGTGCCGGAGGGCACCTGGATGGCCATTTCCTCTTCCGGCATGCCGGAAAACTCCACCTTGCCGACCCCCATGGCCAGCAGCTCATCCTCCATTTCCCGGGCCAGATGGCGCAACTCTTCCAGGCTGCCCTGCTCGGAGGTGAGCAGGATACTGGTGACCAGCGAGTAGCGGGTGATCTTCTGGATCACCGGTCGTTCGGCGTCCTGGGGGAGGTTGCGGATGGAATCAATGCGCTGGCGGACTTCGTCCAGCGCCAGCCCCAGATCAGAGCCCGCCTCCAGTTCGATAAAAATGGCGGCGGCCCCCTGCTGGGAGCGGGCAATCAGTTTCTTGGTGTTGGGCAGGGTCTTGAGGGCCTGCTCGATGGGGATGGTAATGGAGCGTTGTACGTCCTCCGGGCTGGCGCCTCGCCAGGGCACCGTAACGCTGACGTAATCGAACTCGAAGTTCGGAAACATCTGGGTGTTGAGCCGGTTCAACCCCAGCAGCCCCAGCATCAGCATCAACAGCATCAGCAGGTTGGCGGCCACCTTGTGGCCGGTAAAGCTGGCGATCAGGCTGCCGGACTCACTCACCCTCTATCTCCTGCGCCGAGGGTGAGCTGTCGGTGTCCGCATTGCTGCCGGGGGCCGGGCGGGCGTCCACCGGCAGGCCGACAATGGCCTGGGGTAACTGGGTGGTCATGACCCTGTCGCCCTCGGCAAGATCCGGTGCTCGCAGCAACAGCAGTGGCTGCTCTCCGCTGATGGCTTCCCCCACGATCTCGGCATCCACCCGCTGCAGTCGGTTTTCGTCATCGATGCGATACAGACGGTTGAGGCCGTGCAGGGCGGTGGCCGGCAGGGCCAGCAGCTGATCCCGGCTGGGCAGGGTGAGGGTAATGGTGATCGGCCGGCCCAGCGCCGCCGCCGGTGCCCCGTCCACAAACTCGAACAGGCCATCAATGCCGCCCCGGGCATCGGCGGCGTCACCGGCCAGCCGTTTGAGTTTGAGTGCCAGCGTCTGGCCTTCCAGCACTGTGGTGGCGGTGAGTGCTTTTTCCACCAGGCCATCACGGACCGCGGGCAGGTGACGGTTGGGGATCTGGGCTCGCACTTCCAGGTCGGTATTGGCAAACAGGCTAACCAGCGGCTCGCCCGGGCGTACCCGCTCACCGGGCGCCACCGCCAGATTGGTCACGGTGCCATCAAAGGGCGCTTCTACCCGGGTACGGCTCAGGTCGATGTCGGCCTGTTTGAGCTGGGCTTCACTGCTGGCCAGCCGGGCTTCCATCCGGGCCAGTTCGTTGCGGTAATCATTGACGCTGAGCTGGCGCTGGGCCAGCGACAGGTCCGCTCTGGCCTTGGCTTCCTCAGCCTGGTCGAGCTGGGTCTGTGAGACCAGGTTCTTGCCGCGCAGGGATTGCAGGCGTTCCAGGTTGTTGTTGGCCAGCTGCGCCAGTTTCTTTTCCAGGGCCAGGTTCTGCTTGTCGCTATCGTAGCGCAGCCGGGTGGTCTCCAGCTGGGCGCGGGCTTCGTCACGGGCGGCCCGGGCCCGATCCCGTGCCAGGGCGGCTTCGGTGTCGTCCAGCTGGATCAGCAGGTCGCCTTCGTTGACACGGTTGCCGGCACGCACCGGGATGTCGGCCACATTGGCGGTGACCACGGCGGTCAGACTGGCGGCACGGGGGGACTGGACCCGGCCGAACAACTGGATTTGCGGCGAGTGGGCGGCGGGTTCGGCCAGCACGAAGCGAACCCGGTCGTGATGATCGCTGATGTCACGGGTGTCTGCTGCTGGCTTGAACACCGACAGCAGGATAATGGCGGCAAGGGTGCCAAGAATGACACGGGGGACCGGGGGAATCTGTTTCAGGCGCTCTCGCAAGGTTGCGTCCCTTTTTGATAATAATTTTCAGGCTCTGAACTGTAGCGGCTCTGTCAGGCTCTGCCCAGAGGTCCCAGTGATGGCCGGGTGCCCGCTTCGGCAATGTTTGCAAACAATCTTGTCATGCCATTTTCTTGCACGTTCGCAGCATAATACGTAAATCTTGGCCGCAGGAGCACGTCTTGATCTGCTCTTTGTCATTTTGCTCCTCTGCGCAAGAGCTGTTTCCCAGGGAGGTCCAGTGAGCGAACAACAAGACAAGATTCTCGTCGTCGATGATGATGCCCGCCTGCGCAGCCTGTTGCAGCGCTTTCTGGAAGAGGCGGGGTATGCCGTCAAGGCGGTGGCGGATGCCGAACAGATGGACCGCGCCCTGTCCCGTGAAATCTACTCATTGATGGTACTGGACCTGATGCTGCCCGGGGAAGATGGCTTGTCCATCTGTCGCCGACTGCGTGACGCCGACAATGCCCTGCCGATCATCATGCTCACGGCCAAGGGCGATGATGCCGAGCGCATCGAAGGTCTGGATGCGGGGGCGGATGATTATTTGCCCAAACCTTTCAATCCCAAGGAACTGGATGCGCGCATCCGTGCCGTATTGCGTCGTCATGTGCGGGAGCTGCCGGGGGCGCCCAGCAAGGAAGAGGGCCAGGTCAGCTTCGGTCCCTGGACCCTGGATCTGGCCAACCGCACGCTGACCCGTGATGGCGACCCGCAGGGGCTGACCACTGGCGAATTCGCAGTGCTCAAGGCGCTGGTGCAGAACCCCCGCGAGCCACTCACCCGTGACAAGCTGATGAGTCTGGCTCGGGGCCGGGAATGGTCCGCCATGGAGCGCTCCATTGATGTTCAGGTTTCCCGCCTGCGCCGCCTGCTGGAAGACGACCCCTCCAAACCCCGCTACGTGCAGACGGTATGGGGGGTGGGTTATGTGTTTGTGCCTGATTGAACGCATGACGCAGGACGCCGGATGCACGACGCCTGAAACCGGGCGTTCTTTTCAGCGTCGGGCGTCAGGCGTCCAGCCTCTGGCGATCTATTCATGAAATTCTATCCCCGCACGGCCTTTGTCCGTTCTGCCATTGTTGTCGGTCTGGTCATTGGTATCAGCCAGGCGTTGACCCTGTGGTTTTTTGCGCGCAATGCCTATCTGCCCGGCATTCGTGAATACGCACGCCTGACCGTGCTGCAGGCGGAATTGGCATTCAACGAAAACGGGGAAGAGGATGCCCGGCTGGCTGGCCGTCTGGCCGGTGCCACCAGCATTGAAGTGGCCACTCCAAGCAATCTTCATCAGGGAACCATGCTGTTGTCACAGCCAGTGGTCAGCCGTTTCCGGGAAGAGCTGGAGCAAATGCTGGAAGAGCCGGTGACGGTGCGACTGGAGGATAACCGTCAGCCTGTCCTGTGGGTGAGTGCGCCTTCGTTTCAGGGGAACTGGCTGCGGGTGCCCATGGAGTTCTTCCGCGATTACGACCGTTATCTGCTGTTGGGATGGGGGGTGACGGTACCGTTGCTTGCCATCATTGGTGGTCTGCTGATTGCGCGGGGGCTCAACCTGCCGCTGCGACGGCTGGCCAGGGTGGCGCTGAAAGTGGGGCGCGGTGAAGCGGTGCCCGTGCTGGATACCACCCTCGGGCCGGAAGAAATCCAGGCGGTGAATGCGGCCTTCAACCGCATGACCAGCGATCTGCAACAGGCCCAGCGTGATCGCGCCCTGTTGCTGGCGGGGGTCTCCCATGATCTGCGCACTCCCCTGACCCGACTGCGGCTGTCTGCGGAATTCATGCAGGATGAGGAGCTGGCCGGGGGGATCATCGAGGATATCGAGGACATGGATGCCATCCTCGATCAGTTCATTGCCTTCATTCGTGACGGTGCTGATGAAACCCCGGACTTTGAGAACCTCAATGGCCTGATTCAGGAAGTGGCGGGCAAGTACCCGGCAGAACAATTGCGGTTCCAGCTGGATGATCTGCCCCGCATGATGCTCAAGCGCCTCACAGTCAAACGTATGCTGGCCAACCTGATCGGCAATGCGCTCAAGTACGGCGCGTCTCCGGTGGAGATCCGTACCGCAGTGCAGGACAACGTGGTGGTGCTGACTCTGCGTGACCATGGCAAGGGCGTGAAGGAAGAGGACATGCCGCTGCTGTTGCAGCCGTTCTCCCGGGGAGAGAAGGCGCGCACCCTCAGTGGCAGTGGTCTGGGGCTGGCCATCGTGAAACGGATTGTGGACATGCACCACGGCGAGATGTCCCTGGCCAACCACCCCCACGGTGGCTTGCTGGTTACCGTGCGCTTCCCGGTCACCGGCCAGTTTGTGCAACCGGAGTCGCTGTCTGCCGGGGTGAGATGAGTGGACGCTCGACGCTGGATGCCAGATGCCTGACGCTAAAACCCGGGCCGCAGCAGCCTTGAGGTGCTGAGGCCCAGGCAGGGCTATTCTGCCCCGGAATGAAAGAAGCCTAAATCCGCAAGATGTCCCCAATATTGTTTTTCTTCCCTCTGCTCTCGATTTTGACTTTTCTCACAGCTCGTAGCTTCTAGGTAGCAGCCAGCGGCGCAGGTGGGGTTATTGCCGCGGGTTTGCGGCATTCCGCAGGTAACCGAAGGGATATTCTTTGTTGGGTTTTGTTGAGTGTGAGGCGGATCACGGTTTGTCACCGGCAAGCGGCGCATCCTCGAAATCAATGAAGGCCATTCGTGCCGGCGTTTCAACCGGAAACCCGTTGAAATCGACCGTCTGGCCAGTAGCCGTAAACCAGGGATTGTGTTTACGCGCAACCCTGCATATAACAATGCCTGGAAACACAACAAGATAACGAACGGCCTGACAAATATACGTATTACAAGCGGGCCGGGAGCGAACAAAAGGACTTGGGAGAGCTCATCATGACCTGTCTTAAAAACGGGCACACGCCCCGTATTGCCTCACCACCCCACACATTTTTCTGCTGATTCCATCATGCGGGTTCTGCCGTTAACGGTTGATCCATGACGTGTTGTGAATGCCGATAACCTGTTGCCCCCTGGCACAGGTCGCTTGGCCGCACCTTTGTGCGGCCTTTTTTTGGTTCATCGCGGATTTCCGGGAAAGCCCCACCTTTCCGTAGGAGATTCTATGTTGTCCACCCCTTTTATGAGGCAGGCATAGATACGTAGTCAGTACGGCTCTTCATCAGCGCGAAGGCGATACGGACCAGCTTACGTGCGAGGATGACCAGGGCCTGCGTTTTCGCCAGGCCACGGTCGAGATAACCTTGGTAGACACCCGCCCAGCGGGCGCTTTTACGAGCGGCCATGGCCGCACAGTAAAGCAGTCTGCGGGTCTCTGAGTCGCCTTTTTTGGTCAGCTTGCGTTTTCCCGTTCTGGTGCCGGAGTCCTTTACATGGACATCCATCCCCAGGAAGGCGACGAAGGCGTCGCTGTTGCGGAAGTCTCCTCGCAGGAAGGCCATGACCAAGGCGTAAGCCGTCAGATCGCCCACACCTTCCAGAGATTTGCAGCGTTGTACCTGATCGCAGAGCCCTGCCTCTCTTACGGTGTTGCGAAGATGCTTCTGGATTAGTGTATCCAGACTGTTGATCTGTGAGATCAGCCTTGTCAGGCTCGCCTTGAGAATCTTTTCGCCACCCAGGCTCTGTTGGATCATGGTTCGCGCCTTGATCAGCGCCGCGCGGCGGCGTAGCAGTGTCTGCAGTGTTCGATACGCCTTGGGCGGCGGGCTCCAACGGCGCAGATCCTCCTTCTCTCTCTGCAGATGGCGGGCAAGCAGCTGGGCGTCAGAGGCGTCTGTTTTAGCTCGGCCGCCTGTTCCCTTGCGGTAGCTGCTGAGACGTGAAGCATCAATGACGTAAATGTGGTGCCCTTTGGCATGGGCCAACTCGATGACTGCCATGTGGTAAGTCCCTGTGGCCTCAATGGCGATCTCACAGGAGCATGGCAGGCTCTTGAGCCAGTGTTTAATGGCTTTGGGGGTGTTCTCGATGGTGAACGTCTGGCCCTGGAAATGAATGACCAACTCGGCCTTGGCGACGTCGATGCCGACGATAGATCTTGCTACTTGCATTGCCACTGAACTGCCCCTTGAGCTAGGTTACACATGCTTGTCGGGGCGCACCTAAACGCTGGCTTGCTGGTATCGTCGGTCTGAGGTGCAACTCAGCCGATGGATTCTTTATCGGCGTATGAATAGGTGCGGGGTGGGGCCAAGTCTCCTACCGTCTGTACCCTGAGGTCAGATGCGTCGTTGGTCCCTCCACCCCGGCAAGTCCTGCATCATTGCAGGAGAGGCATTCAAACATACAAGCGTCGTTGGCGGCGCGATTTCAGACCAGGATCAAAAACGTTTTCACCACAGAGATCACGGAGATCATGGAGGAAAGCGATTGTTTTAACTCCGTGATCTCTGCGACCTCTGTGGTAAAACTGGCTTTGCTGCTTGTGTGGGAAGTTCAGCTTGCTGAACGAATGCTGATGCAGACCAGGGCACGCTACCAGAATCTTCGTTCAGCAAGCTGAATCTCACACCAGACATCGATTTCACCCGGGCGAAGTAAAGCGCTGGAATCGCGCCGCGGCGCTCTTGCGGGAAGGGAGGAGGATCGAACCAGGCTTTCGCGCAAAACTGCGATGAACCTTTTTTATCGCCGATCCGAGGCTGCTGTGGGAGCTTGCTTGCAAGCGAAGGAGGGGGGAACCTTCGTTTGCAAGCAAACTCCCACAAAACAAAAAATAACGGGTAACGCTGCGCAGATGCCCTTGCTTCTGATGCGGGCGTCAGACCACCGGTTCTGCGCTGGCAGCGGTTTTGGTGCCTGCCGGTTTGCGCTGTTTCAGGCTGCGACCGGCGAAGAAGATCAGCAGGCCGCCGATGGCCAGGGCGGCGCCCACCAGGCCGGTGGTGGACCAGACTGCGCCGCTCTTGACGGTGACGCCAGCCAGCCAGGCACCCAGCGCATTGGCCATATTGAAGGCGGCGTGGTTCATGGAGGCCGCCATGGTCTGCCCGTCACCGGCCACATCCATCAGGCGGGTCTGCAGGGCAGGGCCCATGGCCATGCAGGTGCCGACCAGTGCCACAAACACAATGCCGGCGATGACGTGATCGGCAGCGAAGAAAAACCCTGCCTGCACCAGTACGCACCAGCCCAGAATCAGCGGAATGGCACGCAGCAAATTGCCGTCTGCCAGTCGCGCGCCGACCAGATTGCCGATGATGGTGCCGATGCCGAAAATCATCAGCACCAGGGGCCCCCATCGTTCCGCCATGCCGGCCTGCTCGGTCAGGGTGGGCATCACATAGCTGAACACCGCGAACATGCCGCCGAAGCCGATGCTGGCTACCCCCAGAGTGAACAGTAGTTGCTGGTTGAACAGGGCAGAGAGTTCCCTTGCCGGGCTGGCCATTGGGTCTACCGCCTGACGGGGCACCCACAACCAGATCAGGAAAGCGGTCAGCAGGGCGATCACGCCGACACCGGTGAAGGCAATTTCCCAACCGAACAGGTTGCCGGCCCAGGTGGCCAGGGGGGCGCCCACCAGAATAGCCACGGTGAGACCGCTCATGACCCGCGCAACGGCCCGGGCCCGTTTGTGGTAGGGCACCGCAGAGGCCGCCACCAGGGCAGCCACGCCAAAGTAGGCGCCATGGGGGAGGCCGGCCAGGAAACGCAGCACCACAAAGGTCTGAAAATCTGCGGCGAAGGCACTGGCCACATTGGCCACCGCGAACACCAGCATCAGGCAGATCAACAGGGCGCGGCGGGGCAGGCGGGCGGACAGGGCCGAGATCACCGGAGCGCCCAGTACCACCCCCAGCGCATAGCTGCTGATGGCATAGCCCACGTCGGCGGGAGACACCTGCAAGTCGGTGGCCACCCGGCTGATCAGCCCCATGATGACGAACTCGCCACTACCGATACCGAACCCTCCCAGGGCCAGTGCCAGGGAGAGAAAAAGTACGCGTTTGGGGGATAGAACTGTGCCGGAAGACATGGCGGCTCCAGGGCGTCATGACGAAAAAAAGGCCGGCGATTCTACATGGCGAAAAAATAACCGTCACCCCCTGTGGGGCAAGGAAATGATGAGTGGTTTCCGGGGGCTTTTGGGGTGTGGGGAGCAGGCAGTTTTGGGGCCGCTCTGCGGCTGCAGCACGCTTCACGCAACACGCGGCAGGCAAAGATCAAAAGCGGATTCAGCACAGAGATCACTGAGGAAACCTGTTGGTTTGCCTCAGTGAATGCTGTGTGCCCGGAGGTGAAACCTTCTTTCAATCGCCAGGCTGCAGAGCGGACATGGGCACCAGCGGGATGTTGACCCGTGAGGGCATGGCCGGGGTGCTGTAGATCGTCAGGGCGCCGAGCAGGCTGGCGAGCAGGTCCGGCAGCGGGCTGATGCCGTGGGGCAGGTCACTGGCGCCCACGCTGACACGCAAGCGCTCACCGGCGGCGATGACGGCGCTGGTGGGGAAGACCTCCACATCCGTCTGGTACGGGGTAAGCGGGCTGATGTTGCGCTGGCTCTCGGCACTGTAGGGGTGCCAGGGCTGGATCAGTTTGTCATCCAGGTAGCGGGCGCGCTGGGGATCATTGGCGCTCATGGAGGCCATCTGGATGCCGTGGGTCAGGGGCCGGGCGATGCCGTTTTCGTCCACCACGCTGATGCGCACGGTCACGTTGGTGTCGAAGGCGGTGGTCGAGGCCCAGATCTGCCCGGTGATCGGACCGTTGATGGCCATGGGCTCAGTGAGGGGATCACTGGTGTAGACCGCCTCAAGCAGATTGACCACGTTGTCCTGTGCGGCGCAGGGCGGGGTGATCATGCCCAGGATGCCGGCGGTCCACTGGCTGGCGCTGGCGGAGCACAGGCCGTTGAGTGGGGTTTGTAAAAGGCTGGTCTGGTAGCTGGCTGCGGGGGCATCCCGGGTGATGGTGCCCAGTTGGGCCAGCAGGGGTTTGCCATGCAGATAGAAGGTTTCTGCCTGGGTTTCGGGGTGTGGCCAATCGGCGGCGGTGACGTAGCGCTCTTCCCCTTTGTAGTACTGGGTGACCGGAGGGTAGGCCTCGGCACCGGTCTCCATGCCCTTGAGGTAGTGGTCAAACCACGCCAGGCGCAGGCTGGCCAGATCCGGTACCCCGTCTGCGGGCAAGCCGGCGCCGAAGGAGCCCTCGATATGTGTCCAGGGGCCGATTAGCAGCTTGGCATTGGTGTGGTCTTTCAGGCCTTCATAGATCAGTGGCTCGCCGCGCTGGAAGATGTCATGCAGGCCGCCCACCACAAAGGTGGGTGCACTCACCTGATCGATCTTCTCGATGGGTGAACGGATACGCCAGAATTCGGTGTCGAACTTGTTTTCGTCACCGATCAGGGCGCCGGCAATGACGGGGACCTGGAAATCGGTGAGGGCGCCTTGCAGGTGCTGTAGCAGGGTGGTCAGGAAGTAGCCGGGTTCCTGGTTATCAAAGCCTGCTGTCGTTGGCACCAGGCTCAGGCCGGTGACCAGGGTCACCCACAGTGGGATAAAGCCGGCATTCACCTGACCGCCGCCGAACACCACATCGCGGTAGGCGTCGGCCATGGGTACGACGGCAAAGATGGCCTTAATCGCCGGGTCTTCGGTGGCGCCAGCCAGCAGGCCGGTGATGCCCATGTAGGAGGCGCCGTTCATGCCGATGGTGCCGTTGCTCCAGGGCTGGGTCTTGATGTATTCGACCAGCTCGGCAATGTCGTCGTGGTCAATCTGGCTGAAGGCCTGCCAGCTACCCTCCGAGGCGCCGGTGCCGCGCATGTCCACGGTAATGTAGGCATAGCCTTTCTGCACCAGTGCGGTGTCGGAGAGAATCAGCCCGGAATAAAACTGGTTGTAACCGGTAAAGGTGGCGATGACCGGAAACTGGCCGTCAATGGCATTGCCGTTTTCGTCCGCAGGCAGGGTTACCGTAGCGGCGAGGCGAATACCGTCACGGAGGGTGATCAGCTGTTGCGGCAGATTAACGGTGCCGGGGTAGTCTGCTTCACGCTGGTAGGCTTCAGGCCATACCAGACTGGTTGCCTTGGGGCTTTCTGGCTCTGGAGACGGGGGTGGGGAATTGGGCGTAGCGGGTGCCTGGCTGTCAGGCGCTGACGGGTTGGCAATCACCGGGGCGCTGCCCTCTCCACCACCACAGGCAGTAAGTAGCAGGGATAGCACCAGCGTACAGGCGGCCGGCCAGTGACGGCCTGTGAGTGACAGGAGCATGTCGAGCCTCGTCATTGTTGTTTTAGGTTTTGTCGGTGGATCTGGTGACAGGTGATGCCGAGGGTAAAGAATGTGAACATGCAAGGCTGTTGGTATGCGGTGGGGCTTGGTTATCAAACCGTGAAGTCTGTGAATCTGTGTAATGGTGTGATGAGGACGGATCTGCTTATATGACGCCTGTGTTAACCGGGGTGATAAAGATAATGGGAACGAAAAGGAAGGCTGTGTGGTTGTTGGCAGGGGGACTGCCCCTGCTGCCGCTGGTTGCCATGGCTGAACCCCTGGTGCAGCGCAACCAGACGGTGGTGCCCCACGATGAGCCCTATTACAAGGCAACAGTGCGCAACACCGAGTTGATCTTCACCGAGCAGAACAAGGACTTTGCCGAGCACGCAGCAGGTGTAGAGCAGCACCTGCAGCCAGATTATGAAGCGACCTTTGGTTATCGCATGGACTCGCCGCTCTACGTGGGGCTGATTTCCGATAACAACCAGATCGCCAATGGCTTCTCCACCCAGTTTCCCCATAACCGTCAAATCAACTACATGGGCGGCGCGGCCGCGGTGGATTATTTTGCCACCACCTCCTGGCTGGACACCTTGCTGTTTCATGAAACTGCCCATAACTATCAGCTCAATGCCAAGGACAACCCAGTCTCCAGTACCCTGCATTCGGTGCTGGGCAATGGTTCCCTGATGACCCCTTTGATTCCCGCCATTGTGCCGAACATGTTCGAGTCCTCCTTCATGCTGGAGGGTAATGCGGTGCTGAATGAATCCCGCCATGGCAACGGCGGGCGACTGTACAGCGGCCGTTTTGATGCCCTGGTTCACGCCCAGGCAAAAGCGGGCTACCTGACGCCGGCGCGAACCTATAACCAGACACTGTATTTTCCCTATGGGGAAAGCAGTTATGTGTTGGGCAGTCACTATCAGTATTTTCTTGCCGATCAGTACGGCCTGGATGCCACCAACCGTTACTTCAAGATGCGCTCGCGTTACTGGTATCTGCCACTGGTGACCAATGCGCCGTTGCGAGCCGCCATTGGCAACAACTTTGACAACACCTTCGCCGACTGGGCTACCCATGAAGTAGAGCAGGCGGCGCTGGCGGTGATGTCCGAGGGAAAACCATTACTCACCTCGAAGCACTTCACGGCCCTCAATAGTGATGAGGACGAGATCTTCTTCCTGGCCAGCCCGCAGGATGTGCGAGCGCCGTTTCATGTGGCGCTGAACCGGCACACCGCCAGTCTCGACAAGCAGCGGTCCACCTATCGGGCCGGCAAGTTGTTTCGCCATGACGGGGACACCTGGTCCATGGCCAGTGGCTACAGTTCACCGTGGCGAATTTATCAGGGGCTCTACAGTGAGAGCGCCTACCTCAATGACGACACACGTGGCCGGATCATTCAGGGCTATACCGCTGCAGGTGAGCCGGTCTATTTCGATGTGGCCAGTTCCTATGATCAGCCTCAACTGTATGTGGGGGAAACGTTTTACGCCCAGGTGAATTCCTCGGTGGAAGTGCATGGCGATGACCTTTACTACTTCGTACAGGATGGCCCCCTGCGTACTCTCTACCGTAACCGTACAGCGTTGTATGCGTATCAGGGTTACTACGGGGTGATCGCCGATGTGGATAGCCAGGGGAGGGTACTGTTCGTGGCCAACAGCGAGCAGGGCTCCACACTGTTCCGCCTGGCGGGTAACCAGGTCAGTCGGGTGCTGGCGGAAGATGATATTGTCGCGGCCCGCCTGCTGGATGATGAGCAGGTGCTGGCGGTGGCCATCCAGGCGGATCATTACGGTTATTACCTGAAGCCGTTGCAGCCGCGTCCGCAAGCGCCTGCGGTTCGTGCGTTGCGCTGGGACCATGAGGACAATGCGGCGGAAAACCTCCATCAGGAAAGGCAACCATCAGCACTGAATCTGGATCGTCGCTACCATGCCTTGACGGCGATGCGTTACAGCGCGACGGATCTGTCGTTGGCGTTGTATGCCGAAGAAGATGACGACACTACACCGCAAGACGAGACTGATCTGCACACGCTTTATAATGTTCAGCTGAGGTTTGCGGATCCGCTGGAGCAGAATGAATTGTCCCTGTTCAGCTACCGGGATGAAGACCTTACACAGCTTGCCGGTGTGGGCTATCGCAACAGTCAGTTCTTCCTGCTGGGTGGCATCAAGCAGTACTGGGTGCTGGACGACCAGCTGGATCGGGAGACGCCTCCTGAAGATGCTCGCAACCATGGCCTCAGTGCGGAGCTGCGTTTGCCGTTACTGCAATCGGGATATTGGTACAGTGAGCTTGCCAGTACCTGGTACCAGGATTACCACCTGGATGAACGTGAGCCGCTGGCCGTGCAGTGGGGGATCAGTCGCACCACCCGCTTTGGCAACAGCTACCTGCCCAACAAGCATTTCGGGCTGACGGGCTACCAGGTAGACGACCGTGACGATACCAGCCAGGGCATGTCCTTGAGTGTGATGACGGATCTTCCTGCAGAGTTCTATGTGGGGGCGCGTGGCCAGTTTTCCCGTAGTAATGCGGATATCAGCCAGTTCCAGCGACGCGGGGTGGAGCTGGATCAGAGCCAGGACTTTTTCGCCGAAGATCCTTCGCGGGTGGTCATCCCGGCACTGGATGATACTTACTATGCTGAACAAGTGGCGTTCGGGGAGGCGAGCCTGTCCAAGGTCATCAACCTGCCCTGGTACTCCTTCAAATCGCCGGTGTCATTGCGGCGCGAGGCATTGCATCTGCGCTATCGCCATTACGATATCGACTTCGGTGTTGCGGAACTGGCGTTGAACCAGGCCATTGTGGGCCTGGATGCGGAACTATTGCTGTTCCATCGCACCCCGATTCGTTTTGCCTTTGAATACGCCTACACCGATGATGACCGACTTACCAGCGAGAACAGTTTTCAGCTGGTGACATCCGTGGGGTTTTGAAGAGGCGTGGTGCTCAGGATTTCGGGGTGAGTTGAAAGTTCAAAGTTTAAAGTTGAATGGCGCGGTGACGGGCTCTGCCGAATTCATGCCTCATCACTTCGCGCTGTTCGCTTGAACGTAGACTTCATTTCTTCATAAAAACAGAATCTCTCACAAAGGCTTTCCTGCCATCCCGAATTTCAACCCACTGCAGCTGAGGCGCGGAACCAAATGCTTGAGGAATGGCATCGTCCTGGCCTCGCGCCTTTAAACTTTGAACTTTCAACTCCTCTCCTATTCCGCCGGCGCGAGTCTAAGCAGCTTGCCGTTACTGCTGTCGGTGAGCAGGTACAGATACCCATCGGGTCCCTGGCGCACATCGCGAATGCGTTCACCGCGATCCTGGAGCAGTCGCACTTCCCTGGTCGCGGTCTTGCCGTCAAAGCTGACCTTGTTCAGGTGGGTGAGTTTGAGGGCGCCGTTGACGATATCCCCTTGCCAATCCGGATAGCGGTTACTGGTGACGAAGGCCATGCCGGAGGGGGCAATGGACGGGGTCCAGTGCAGTAACGGCTGGGCATAGCCTTTCTTTTCGGTGTCTCCGATGCTGGGCCCGTAGTATTCGCGGCCGTAGGTGATCACTGGCCAGCCATAATTGATGCCGGGTTCCGGGGCATTGATTTCGTCACCGCCACGGGGGCCGTGTTCATTGAGCCAGGGCTTGCCAGTTTGTGGATGCAGAGCCAGCCCCTGGGGATTGCGATGGCCCCAGCTCCAGATTTCTCCAGCCTTGCCCTGCTGGCCGGCCAGGGGGTTGTCTTCAGGGATGCGCCCGTCATCATGCAGGCGGACAACACTGCCAGCCGGGTCGCTGGTGTCCTGGGCCCGATCGCGCTGGCCGCGGTCGCCGATGGTCAGGAACAGGAAACCCTCATTATCAAACAGGATTCTGCCGCCGAAATGTTTGGCAGTGTTGGTGCAGGAGGCTTCCGCCACATACACATCCTGGAATGCACTCAGTGCGCCGTCTTTATAGATACCGTATCCCACTGCGGTGGTGCCGCCGCCATCGCCGCAGGGTTTGGCGTAACTGAGGTAAAGACGCTGGTTGTCGGCGAAGTCCGGATGAGGAGCCATGTCCATCAGCCCCCCCTGACCAGAGGCCACCACCTGGGGAACGCCCGTCACTGCGTTGTCCTGCAGGTCGCCGTCCACAATGCGCCGCAGTGTTCCGCGCCGCTCGGTGACCAGCCATTCGCTGTCGGAGACAAACGCCAGTGACCAGGGGTGATGCAGGCCGTCGGTGATTTCGCTGGCGCGAATGTCGTTGTTGCTTTGAGGTGCCAGCGTGGCGGCATTGTCGGCACAGGCAGACAGGGCGAGGGAGGTAAGCAGTAACGTGGTGACAGGGCGCATGACAGACTCCGGTGCGGGTGTACAAGGAGAATGCCACGGGCCTGTGACGGATAAAACCCGGGTGGGGGTAAATGCTTTTTCTCCACAGAGAACACCGAGATCACTGAGGGGGCTGATTTTCTTGAACGCTGAGGTGAAAGCGCATTTGATCCTGGCGTCGCAGGGCGACCGCATCAGGCTGGCATGCAACACACAAAGTCGGCACAGCTGTACCGTGGGAACCTGGTTACTTTCTAGAGGGCGTCTGCGTTAGAGGGTGTCTTGCGCGCCAGGCATTTTTTCGTGCGGTTGGGAAAGGCTTCGTTTGCAAGCAAGTTATTCGCTTCGCTAACCCTTCGGGCCGCACTCCGTGCGTTACTTCGCTACGCTACGTTCCCTCATCAAGATTGGAAATCGCCTTCGGCCGGTCCTTGTCTGTCCCTGTTTCCCGCAGTGCCGTCTCTATCTCATGCCTCAGTGAACTCTGCGCCCTCTGTGGTGAAACAGGGGTTTAATCCTGGTCAGCAAGTACCCCGATCCGGGTGAGGACGTTTTTATCGGGGAAGCCATCGGCGACCATGCCCTGGCTTTGCTGGTAGCGGGCCAGCGCCTTGCGGGTGCCCGGCCCGAGCAGGCCGTCTTCCGGTCCGGCGTCATGCCCCAGCTGGTTGAGGGTCTGCTGCAGGCGGGTGACTTGCCCCCGGTCAAGGCGGGGAGCGGGTACCGGTGCCACGCTTAACTCGCCGGCCCCGGCAATCCGGTCTGCCAGTCGTCCCACTGCCAGGGCATAGGAGACAGACCGGTTCCAGCCCATGATCACCCGGAAGTTCTGGTAGGCCAGAAAGGCCGGACCGTTATGGCCGGAAGGCACAATTACCGAGGCTTCCATGTCGGCGGCGGGCAGGGCGCTGCCGTTGGGCATGCGCACGCCCATACTCGACCATTCTTTCAGGCTACGCTTCACGGCCAGGCCGGTGAGGGCATAGTCGAAGTTATCGGGCAGAGAAATTTCCCGGCCCCAGCGTTCTTCTTCTTGCCAGCCCAGGTCACGCAGAAAGTTGGCGGCAGAGGCGAGAGCGTCTTCACGGCTGCCCCACAGGTTGCGGCGGCCATCGCCGTCGTGGTCGGTGGCGTAGCGCAGGAAGATGGCTGGCATGAACTGGGTCTGGCCCATGGCGCCGGCCCAGGAGCCCTGCATGTTTTTCAGGTCCACATCACCGGCCTGGAGAATGCGCAGGGCATTGAACAGCTCGCCCTTGAAATAGGCGCCGCGGCGCCCTTCGCAGGTCAGGGTGGCCAGGGCGTCCAGGGTAGGAATGTAACCCAGATAGCCGCCGTAGTTGGTTTCCAGGCCCCAGAATGACACCAGATAGTGGCCGGGAATGCCGTAGGTGCGAGTCAGTTCGCGCAGCAACGGCTGCAGTTCCTGGTAGCGTTCGCGGCCGGTGGCCACGCGGGTGTCACTGACCCGGCGGGTGTAATAGTCGGCAAAGCTGCTGGTGAACTCCGGCTGGCTGCGATCCAGCTCGATTACCTTTTCATTCAGTCTGACGCCGGCCAGATTTTCCTTCACCAGATTTTCTGGCAGGCCTGTGGCGATGGCGTCGGCTTGCAGTTCAGTGATGCACTGGCGAAATCCCTCCTCGGTGAGGGTTTCCCCAGTCTCCGCTGCTACAGCGGGCTGGGCCAACAACAGAATGGGAAAGGCGAGGGGTAGCAGACGTACGGCGAACATGCACTCTCCAGGCAGCATGGTGGTGTTGCGGGTAAACGCCAAGGATACCCGGCCTTGGCGGACAGGGCTGTAAAAACCTCAGTGAACCAGTTCTCGGCGTACGCGAACAGCAGTGCTGCGCGGGCGTACTTCTACCTGGCGATACTCGCACAGGGCCCGTGCCATGGCGGCGCCAAACAGCAGGATCATGGATGAGTAATAGACCCACATCAGCAGCACCACCAGGGAACCGGCAGCGCCATAGGTGGAGGCGGTAGCCGTATAGGTCAGGTAGATGGCAATCAGGGCGCGGCCAATGGAAAACAGGATGGCGGTGATCAGGGCGGCCAGCCACACATCCCGCCAGGCGAGAACCACATCTGGCAACACCCGGAACATGGTGGCAAACAACAGGCTGATTACCAGTAGCGATGCCAGCATTTCCATGCCGATGGCGAGGCTGCCATGAAAGGGTAACCAGTGGCTGGCGTAGTTCATCAATGAATGGACCAGCACGTTCAGCAGCAGTGACACCATCAGCACGAAGCCCAGTGAGATGACCACCGTCAGCGACAACAGGCGACTTTTGATCAGCGCGATAAGGGTGTTGCGTGAGGGGCGAGGTGCCACATCCCAGAGGGTGTTCATGGAGCGTTGCATCTGGGCGAACACGGTGGTGGCACCAATGATGATGACCATCAGACTGAGCGCGCCGGCGAGTAACCCCTGGCTGGGCGACTCGGTCTTGGCAATCAGATTGCGGATCTCGTCGGTGGCGGCGGGGCCCACGGTGCTTTCCAGTTGGGCGAGGATTTCTGCCATGGCGGCATCGCTGGTCATCACCAGGGACGTGACCTTGACCGCCAGAATGATGACCGGGGCCAGCGAAAAAAGGGTGAAAAAGGCCAGAGAACCGGCGTAGCTGCCTGCATTGCTGTCCAGCCACAAGCGAACAGCGCGCTTGAAAATGGAAACTGAATCACTGAGGTGAAGGTTCATGGCGGTCTTGTTCCGAATGACTGACGGCATTGTGGCTGAGGCAGAGCCGGCTTGGAAGGCTCTACATTGAGTGACCGGCGTCACAATTCTTCTGCGCCGAGAGCATGAGTGGCGCTTACGACAGTACGAAACGGCATGTATGTCGCCATGAAAAAAGGTAAATGGCTAACGTGAAAGTGCTGCATTAAAGATGGCTTGTAGGTTCTTGTTCTGCATCCATATCTAATACCTTTAACTTAGTAAAATGAGCACCAGTCGGAGGAATTGGTGGTTGCCCCCGTGATCTCATACGCCGAAAGAACATGAGGCGGAGTGATATCCGGAAAAGATATGTTGGCTATATTCAAGGGGGGCGCGCTGGCTTTTTTGTTGCTGGTATCCCAGTTGGCGAGCGCAGCGGATGAGGTGTCCCGTGAAAAGATCAAGGGCCTTGATGAGCAGGTTCAGGACATCAAACAGGATGTTTTGGCTATCTCCACTGAGCTGTTACAGCTCGAAGAGAAACTGATTTATCCCTCCAATACCCAGGTATCTGTTTTTGTCTCCATGGCCGCTGACAAGGATCAGCGAGTGGATTCCATGGCAATACGGGTGGATGGCGAAGATGTGATGCATCACGTCTATACCCACAAAGAACTGGAGGCCCTGCAGGAGGGGGGTGTGCAGCGCCTGTACACCGGGAACGTCCGGGCCGGTGAGCACCAGATAGAAGTGACCGTAACCGGCAAGGATTTCCAGGAAACCGCCAGTCACGCTTTCACCAAGGAACAGGGACCACGCCTGCTCGAGATCACCTTGTTCGAATCGGGCAATACCATCAACTTCAAAGACCGCTAATCCATGGCTCTCCGTCAACTTGTGCTGTTCGGGCTGTGCGCCATGGTGCCGGCCTGGGCTGACGACACCTCCAGTCAGCAACCCCGGGACCTGTTCCTGGGGGAGGCGTTCTATTACGCCCAGCAAGGGTTGTACTTTGACGCTATTTCCCGACTGGATGCGGAACTGGAACAGTACCATCGGGTGGATGAGCGTCACCTGGATCCGTTACATATTCATGCCGGTACCGCGAAATTTTCGGTTGGGGATTTTGAACTCTCCTACCGTATGCACAGGAAGGCCGGGCGTGCCATCAAGGCAGTGCTGGAAGGGGATGTGGATCAGCAGGTCAAGAATGAAGCGGCCTACCGTCTGGCAAGAATCTACTATGAAAAAGGGGAAAAGCTGAACGCGGTGCACACCATCGATCGCATCGAAGGGGAAGTGCCCGAGAGTGTGCGTGATGATGAACGCTTGTTGCGTGCGCAGATCTATACCGTCAATGGGCGCTTTAGTGAGGCGGTGGAGATCCTTGAAAAGCTGGAAAAAGTATCAGGCTTTGAAGGCTTTGCCGGCTACAACCTGGGCATTGCCCTGATTCTCTCCGGTGAAGAGAAGAAAGGGCTGGCGCAACTTGAGAAAACCGGCCAGATCAAGTTCAGCAAGGATGATGCTCCTTCATTGGGGATTCGTGACAAGGCCAATCTGGTGCTGGGCTACCGATTGCTCGAAGCCGAGCAGCCCCAGGAAGCCAAGCAGTATCTGGATCGGGTGCGGCTGGAAGGCCCGTTCTCCAACAAGGCGCTGCTGGGCTCGGGCTGGGCCGATGTGGCGGCCCAGCGTTATGACCGCGCCCTGGTGCCCTGGAGCATTCTTTTCAAACGCAATCCCACCAACAAGGCGGTCCAGGAAAGTCTGCTGGGGGTGCCTTACTCCTACGCCAATCTGGACATGCATGGCCGAGCCGCAGTGTTGTACGGCAATGCGCTGGATGCCTTCGGTGTGGAAAAGCAACGGCTCAACAGTTCCATCGAAAGCATTCGCAATGGCAATTTTTTCAAGGCCATGGTGCGCGAGGAGATCAAGCTGGACAGTAACTGGCTGATTCGTCTTCGTGAATTGCCGGAAACCCCGGAAACCTACTATCTGATGGACTTGATGGCTTCCAACGACTTTCAGGTGTTGTTGAAAAACTACCTGGATCTGGAAGACATGCGTCGGCGCATGATTGCCTGGCAGAACGATCTCAATGCCTATGAGGATCTGATCGAAATGCGGCGTCGTTACTATGCCCCGCTATTGCCCGGTATCGATGCCCGTTTCCGTGAGCTGGATTCGCGAATTCTGTTGCGCCTTGAACAGCGCAACAGTATCCGTGACCGGCTTCAGCGCCTGCTGGTGGCGCCACAGCCGGAAATGCTGATCACCGCCGATGAACGCATCCTGTCCATGCAGCTTGATCAGCTGGAAGCGCAATACGCAAATGATAATAGCGCCGCTGGCGAAGAGGCTCGCCGTCGTATAAAGCGTCTGCGCGGTGTTATCCATTGGAATACCAAACTGGATTATCAGGACCGTCTCACTGAAACCTTCACCCATCTCAAGGCCCTTGAAGCCGATGTGGAGCGAATGGAAAGCATTTATGCCTCCTATGTCCGTACCCGGCAGGCGGCGACACAGAGTTATCAAGGCTATAACCAGCAGATCGTCCGGGCCAGGGCCAAAATTGAGCGCGCCACGGAAACCGTTGCCCACCTCATGAAAGGCGTTGGCCACATGCTGGAGACAATGGCAATTACCGAGCTCAAACAGCGTCGTGACCGTATTGATCAGTACCAGATTCAGGCACGCTTCGCGATGGCGGAAAGCTATGACCGGGCGGTGAAGGCCCAGCAGGAGGCGGCCCAGCAGAAGATACTGGATACAAACGACAAGCCAGACAGTGAAGCGCAAGACAACGACGGGGAGGGCGACAAGCCATGATGTCCTTGCGCTATTCAGGTCTGCTTGCGGTGTCCGTGCTGCTGGCTTCCTGTGCCTCGGTGTCCGAGAAAGGCACCATTGCCGAACTGCGAGATGTAAAGCTGGACCTTTCCGATGAAGTCATCGAGGGCGGCATCGAAAAGGCCATGCAGAGCTACCAGAATTTCCTCGAAGAAACACCGGAAACCGCCATGACGCCGGAGGCAATACGTCGTCTTGCTGACCTGAAGATCGAGCGGGAGTACGGCACCTTTGAAAGTCCGGGCGTCGGTGTGACAGCGCCTGCTGCAGGTGCAGGTTCTGCAGCGCCCATGGATGCCCCGGAGACGGCAACCCTTGCTGCGCCGGTTTCGGCGACCGGGGTGGAGGTGATCGGCGACAGGGAATCGGAATCCGACTTTGAAAGCCGTGCCACACAGACCAATTTGCCCGCCTCTGTGGGTGCGGTACCGGAAAACCAGGTAGCCAATGGTCTGGAAAACAAGAGCGCGCAGGAAGCCATCGGGCTCTACAAGCAATTGCTGGAAAAGTACCCGATGTATGAGCGCAATGATCAGGTGCTCTACCAGATGACGCGGGCCTATGAGGAACTGGGTCGTGTGGATGAAGCGGTTGAGGTGATGAACCGCATTGCGTCGGAATATCCGAACTCCGATTACATTGATGAAATCCAGTTCCGCCGTGGTGAATACTACTTTACCCGGAAGAAATATCTGGATGCAGAGAATGCCTACCTTACCATCGCCAGAATGGGGCCCAGCTCTTTCTACTATGAACTTGCCCTGTACAAGCTGGGGTGGACTTTCTACAAGCAGGACATGCTTGAAGAAGCCATGGACCAGTTCGTGGCATTGCTGGATCACAAGATCAACATTGGCTACGACTTTGAAAACCCGGATGACGATATTGAACAGAAGCGGATTGATGACACCTTCCGGGTGATCAGTCTGAGTTTCTCGGCCATGGGCGGCCCGGATTCCGTGGTGAACTACTTCGAGAAGAATGGCGCGAGAAGCTATGAAGTAGATATCTACCGCAATCTGGGTGAGCACTATCTGGAGAAGCGTCGCTATGCGGATGCGGCTTCATCCTACAAGACCTTTGTGGAGCTCAACCCCTATCACAAGGTGGCGCCGCACTTTGATATGCGCGTCATCGAGATCTACAAGAAAGGCGGGTTCCCCAAGCTGGTTATCGAAGCCAACAAGGAATTCGCCACCAGTTACGGGCTGAAGTCGCCATACTGGCAGCACTTTGAAGTGGATTCCTATCCGGATGTGCTGGCGCTACTGAAGTCCACCTTGACTGAACTGGCTAACTACTACCACGCCATGTATCAGAACAAGGACTTTGCCAAGCAGCGTGCAGAGCATTTTGTGGAGGCGCAACACTGGTATCACGAGTTCCTGGATTCATTCCCGAAAGACAACCAGGCACCGGTGATGAACTACCAGCTGGCTGATCTGCTGCTGGAGAACAAGTCTTACCGCGAGGCGGCGCTGGAGTATGAGCGCACGGCCTATGATTATCCGGCCCATGACAAGGCCTCTGCGGCGGGTTATGCCGCGGTGTATACCCACCGCAAGAATCTGGAAGTGGCGGAAGAAGAAGCGAAGGACCCGGTCAAGCGTGAGGTGATTCGCAGCTCCCTGCGTTTCTCCGAGGTCTTCCCGGAGCATGAGAAAGCCTCTCTGGTCATGAATGCGGCGCTGGAAGATATCTTTGCCATGAAGGATTACACCTTCGCGGTCACCACCGGGCGCAAGATGCTGGAGATGTTCCCGCAGGCGCCGCAGGAGGAACGTCATTCCGGCTGGTTGATTGTGGCGCATTCTTCTTTCGAACTTGCGCAGTATGCCGATGCAGAAGCCGCCTACCAGAATGTGCTTAACCTCACGGCCCAGGATGATCCATCACGGAAGGAGTTGGTGGAGAATCTGGCGGCATCCATCTACAAGCAGGGCGAGCAAGCCAACGATCAGGGTGAGTTCCTGGTGGCGGCGGAGCATTTCCTGCGCGTGGGACAGGCGGCCCCGCAATCGAAACTGCGCCCGTCAGCAGACTATGACGCAGCCACTGCGCTGATAAAGCTGGAAGACTGGGCGCGATCTGCGTCGGTGCTCACCGCATTCCGCAATCATTACCCGGACCATGAACTGCAGGCGGATGTCACCAAGAAGCTGGCGCAGGTGTATAGCGAGGACGGCAAGCTGGCGCTTGCAGCGGCGGAGTATGAGCGCATTGAAAGTGAGAGCGATGATGAAGGCATTCGTCGTGAAGCACTGAAAGTGGCCGCTGATCTGTATATGGAAGTGGATAACACCGACAAGGCGATTCTGGTGCGCCGTCGATTCATTGAGTACTTCCCGTCACCCCGTGAGCCGGTGATGGAAATGCATCATGCCATTGCTGGCGTTCTGGACAAGCGCGGCGACCAGGCAGGTTATCACGATGAATTGAATGCCATGGTGTACGTGTATTCCCAGGCGGCTCCGGAAGCACGCACTGATCGCATGCGCTACCTTGCAGGGACATCCCATCTCAAGATCACCGAGCCCATGTACGCAGAGTTTGCGGCATTGAAACTGAACCAGCCGTTCCAGGCGAGCCTGAAACGCAAGCGTGATGCCATGAAGGCTACCAATGCCGCCTTCGGGAAGCTGGTGGACTACGAGATTGGCGAGGTTACCGCCGCGGCCACTTTTTATATTGCGGAGATTTATTACAACTTCAGCCGTTCACTGCTCGATTCCGAGCGCCCCAATGGTCTCAGCGAACTGGAAATGCAGCAGTACGAGTTCTTGCTGGATGAACAGTCCTATCCCTTTGAAGAGAAGGCCATTGATATTCATGAGAAGAATGTGGGCTTCATTGACAGGGGCGTCTACAACGACTGGGTAGACCGTAGCATTGTCAAACTCGCATCACTGATGCCCGGACGTTACGCCAAGTTTGAAGAAAGCAGCGGTTTCATTACGACAGTGAATAACGTGAGTTACCAGTCCCTGGTCAACCCACAATTGCCGGTGGTGGTAACCGATCCCGCTACGGCCGTTTCCGGTGATAGTGTCGCAGCCGATGTTGAGCCCGCCAGCGAAGAGAATGAGCCTTTGGCCGTGGCGGAAGATGAACCGGACAGCAAGACGGCGGCATCGGTAGAAAGTAGCGAGTCAGATAATGCCGCCAGCATGTCGGCTGACTCTTCCGGTGAAACCGAGATGGCGAAAGGTGACATGGCCGCGACCTCTGAAAGCGCAGCAGTGAACGCAGACAGTGATGGCGCTCAGGGGGATGAGGCGCAGAGCGATACAGATGGCGAGCAGACTCAAACGGCCACTGCCGCCGTGGTTGAGAGCAAGGGGGAGGGGCAATGAGCGCTGTGACGTCATTCCGTTGGTTGAGTATGGCCCGTGCCGGGGTCGTCCTTGCCCTGTTGCTGGGCGGCTGTGCTACCACTCCAGGGCCCCAGGGTACCGAGGGAAATATTATCCTGAATCAGGATGAGAATGCGCTTTTCAATGCGGCCATGCAGGACCTGCAACAGGAAAAGTATCAGGACGGTATTCGTCAGCTTGAGAAGCTGGTGTCGCAGAACGGTGACAGCGCAGTTCCCTACATCAATATGGCGATCGCCTACAAGAAACTGGAAGACACTGAGCAGGCGGAAACGGCGCTGCAACAGGCAATGAAGATCGAGCCAGATAACCCGGTGGCGAATAACGAATATGCGTTGCTGCTCAGAAAGCAGGGGCGGTTTATAGAAGCGCGGGAAGTATACGAAAATATTCTTAGAAAGTATCCAAAGTTTGCGCTGGCCAACAAAAACCTGGGTGTGCTCTGTGATATCTATATGAAGGACTATCAATGCGCTCTTGATGCGTACCAGGCATACAGCGCGGTTACGCCAGATGACGAAGAAGTGGGGATCTGGATTTCGGATCTGGAAATGAGAACGCAATAAGCAGGGGGTGAATGAAATGAAGCGACTTGCTTATCTTTTTTTTCTGATTTCGGCGTTACCTGTCTGGGTGCAGGCCGAAGAGGCGGAGCAGGAAACCAAGGAAATTTCCGGGATGTCGGTAATGGGGAATAACGATGCACCCAAATCCCTTTATATCGTTCCCTGGAAGACCTCCGAAATCGGGGTGGAAACTGATCTGACGTCCAATCTCCTCAATGAGGATATGGTGCCGGTAGATAAGCCGGTGTTCATGCGTGAGTTGGATTTCTACCAGGTCAGTCAGGAAGACAGCGGAAAATAATCAACCAATAGGGTCTGAGGAAGAGTGAAGTCATGAACGTTATTATCAAATTTTTCCAGGATGGCGGTTTCTGGATGTATCCGATTCTGGTCGTCGGGATCTTGGGTGGGGCCTTTGCCGTTGAGCGTTTTATCAAGTTGAAACTGCTTGAGCGGGCAAACCGGAATACCTGGAACGATATTCATCCGTTGTTGGTGAAAGGTGAGTTCGAGAAGGCAAGAAAACGGGTAGAGGACAGTAACTCTGCTGTTGCCCAGCTGCTTACCATGGGGCTGGAAGTGCAGGGTACGGTGCGGCGTCGTGACGATATCGAGATCGCCATGGAAGAAGCCATGATGGAGATCACCCCTCAGCTTGAAGCCCGCACGGTCTACATTTCCATGTTTGCCAACATTGCCACTCTGCTGGGACTGCTGGGTACCATTATTGGTCTGATCTCTGCGTTTGAAGCGGTAGCCAATGCTAATCCGGCCGAGAAATCTGCCTTGCTTTCCAGTTCCATTGCGATGGCCATGAATACCACGGCATTCGGGCTGATTGCAGCGATTCCACTGCTGGTCTGCTTCAACATGGTGAACTCCAAAACGGCCGCGATTGTGGGCAGCCTGGAAATGATCTCTGTGAAGACGCTCAAGCTGATCAGCACCCTGTCCCGTCGTAATTATCAGGCCGCGCCTGCGTCCAATGAGACCGGCCAGGGTGAACAAGACAATGAAGGTGAAGCGGGCGGAAAAACTGCCGAAGCCACCAGCTGAGAGTTGAGTCATGGCTCGAAAGAAATACAAGAAACCGCTACCTGAAGCGGAACTGGACGTTACTTCGTTCATGAATCTGATGGTGGTGTTGATTCCCTTCCTGTTGGCAACGGCGGTCTTTTCGCAGGTGTCCATTCAGGAGCTGAATCTGCCATCGGGTTCCGGGGGTGAGGTGGCTGACAAGCCGAAGGTGACCATCGAGATCATGGTGCGTAAAGACGCGCTGGAGATCAGTAATGGCAAAGTGATTACGGATCGCTTTGCCAACAAGGAAGGAGACTATGATCTGTCCGCCCTTACCGCTGAACTCCGTGCGCTCAAGGAAAAATATCCGGAGAAGGAAGACGTTACCGTGCTTCTGGAGCCGAATATTGAGTACAACGACATGATTGCGGTGATGGACACGGTGAAAATCTACAGGCAGGAGCAGGAGGACGCGCCGCCCGTATCTGAGGTGCTGTTTCCGGATATTTCCATAGGAGATGCGCCATGAGAAATCAGCGTCGTATGCGTCGTTTGCAGCGAGTGGGCAACAAGGCGGGTTCAGGCCTCAATCTGACGTCCCTGATGGATATTTTTACCATTCTGCTGCTTTACCTTTTGGTGAATCAGTCAGATACCCCGCTGGAGCCGCCGAAGAATGTGAAACTTCCTGACTCCATTGTCGAAACAAAACCCAGGGAAACCCTGGTGGTGACGGTGAATGCGGAGCAGGTGATCGTGAAGGGGGAGCCTGTCGTTTCCATGGAAGATGTTCTGGCGAGCGACAAGGGCATAATCGCGCCGATCCGTGATCGGATGACGGAAATCCGTGAAAGCTCGATCGGGCTGGGTACCGAAGAAGAAGACAAGAGTACCGAAGTCACGATCATGGCTGATCGCAAGGTGCACTACAGCATCATGAAACGTGTGATGGCGTCATGCACGGCTGCCGGGTACACCAAGATTTCGCTAGCGGTTAATCAGAAATAATAATTTCCAGATTGGCAGATCCTGTGAATACATCATTAGCACAGCGACAGCAGGACCTGATGGGACAGGTGGAGAGCGAGCAACAAGCGCTTGCCGTCCTGCAGGAACAGCTGAACAAGGTTGAAAGCGAGCTGCAGGAAAAGGCGCCGCAGCGTCAAAAATTTCAGTTGCTGGGTGTGATCTGTGAATCACTGGACCAGCTTCATGAAATGGATGCTGCGTCACTTTTCTGGGGCGAAGGGGTATCGGAGGCAGAGCACGAGCAGAAGATAGCCAGTGCTCGTGGTGTGGCCGATCAATTCAATGCCGAGCTCAAGGTGCTCGATCAGGCCCAGAGTGAGCTGGCTGAAAAAATTGCCTGGCATCAGGGCAATCTTAATGAACTGGAGTTTCATCTAGCTGAAGTATCCGAGGAAATTGACAAGGCGCAGTATGACTTTGTCATTGAGCGTGATGCCGATGATCGAAAGGTCTTTGCCGCAGGTCTTCTGCCCTGGTCCAAAACGGAAGAAGACGAAAAGCGTCAGCGCAAGGCGCTGCTTGTCTCTCTGGCAGTGATGTTCCTGGTGGGGGGGATTCCGGCTATCTGGACGTTGCCGCCGCCTGACCCGAACAAGGAAATCGAGATTCCGGAGCGGTTGGCAAAGCTGGTTAAAGAGAAAGCCAAGCCGAAACCGGTTGAGAAAAAGCAGGAGCAGAAGAAGGACGATGCGCCCAAGCCGGATGAACCCAAGGTGGCGAAGAAGGAGGAGCCCAAGCCGGAAGAGGTGAAGAAGGCTCGCAAGAAAGCCGAGACCAAAGGGGTGCTTGCACATCGCGATATGTTTGCTGACCTGATGGATGATTCCATGACCTCTAATCTCGGTGCAGAGGCGAAGATCTCTGGCAGCAAGGCCACAGGGGCTGCCGCCGCCAATGGCGCCGAAGGCTCCAGGGCGCTTATCACTGCTTCGGCAGGGGGCAGTGGCGGTGTGGCTGCAGCCAGCGCGGTTAGCCGTGGAGGTGTTGGCAGCGGCGGCGGAAATGCCATCAGTGGTAGTGGTCTGTCCACTGGCCAGGTACAGAGTTCGGTGGCGGCCAGCGTGAAGGAAACGGCCCGTCCCTTGTCCAAGGGTGCTGGTCCGTCGCGAACCGATGAAGAGATCCAGATTGTCTTTGATCGCTACAAATCGGCGCTGTACCGCATCTATAACCGGGAGCTACGCAACAACCCCAGCTTGCGCGGCAAGATGGTGTTGGAGCTGGTGATCGAACCGGATGGCTCCGTGTCTTCATGTCGGGTGAAATCGTCGGATCTTGATTCACCAACCCTGGGACAGAAGATCGTCATGCGGGTACAGATGTTCAATTTCGGCGCCAAGGAAGGGGTGCCGCAAACCAAGATCCTTTACCCCATTGATTTCCTGCCTGCCGGGTAGGCTGATTCTGGTTTGAGCGTTGTTTTATGACGCCGCCTTCCCGGGCGGCGTTTTTTTTGCTCATTACGATTCACGAGAAAAGCCCGATTCAATCCACAGCTGTCCCACATTTTCAGGCTCCTCTTTGGGATAGGGCCCTCTTCCTTTGTGGGAGCTTGCTTGCAAGCGAATTCGGCCCTTGCGAACACGTCTTCGCCTGCAAGCAAGCGTCTACCCAGGAAGAATCTACGGAAGCTGGGTGGCGGCATCTTAAAAACTGGCTCGCCGCCAATTTATGCCTTCATATCACGAGATCCCCTGCCGGAATGTCGGCCCGCACAACTCAGACAAGCAGATACAAACTGTGGCACAGCAGTGGATTCAATTCCCTCTTTCCTTAGGCGCGTCGCTGGCGGCGGGATAGCCGTTGCTGAATACAGGTTTACCACAGAGGGCGTAGCGTTCAGTAAGAAAAGCGGGCTATTCCCTGAAGCTTGGTATGCACCTCTTCGCTCCCTTTTTGGAACAGGCTCCCTCAATGAGAGAGGCAAACAATGGAGGCATTGGGTGGATTTGCATTTTTATGAGGCGGGTCACGCTTTCTTCGTAGATCGAGCGGACAGATGCGAGGGGATTCACGGTATTGGGTTCAAACTTATACGAATATATTCCTAATCAAAAAATGCCCTTAAAGGGTGTTAAAACTTATTAAGTCAAGAAGAACATATCAATTGAACTCGATATTCATTCTATTCCGCAGTTTCGTGGCTGGGGTAAACACGATGGCTGCTGCCTGTTTGGGGCATCCCGCGGCATTGCTGGCGCGGGGGCTGGGGGTGGCCGTGTTGCTGGCAGTGTCAGGTCAACTCTGGGCGCAGTGTTATGCCCGGGAGGGATCGCCGCAGCTTTTTGACTTTGTCGGGAACAATAACCTGAACTACTGCGAACTGTGCGGCTATGGCTACATGACCGCGGAGGTGCGCAACCCCTTTATGGATGGCGGGGACGGTACCAGTGACCCTGATATGGAAGACATCGAGATCGAGTTCGATCTCGGCTCCACCGGGCTGCAGCTGTGGTACGGCGGCGGTGGCGGGGTGCCGGAAGTGTCGTACAGTTTTAATGGTGGTGGATTCACCAGTGGCGGCTCTGTCTCCCAATCCGGAAATGTTGTCAGAGTCACCAACCTTCCCACGCTGAACAATAACACCAGCAACAACCGTGAGAACGGTGGTGGCATCGGACGGGCCAACACCCTGCGGGTGCGTATCGCGGTACACCGTCCCTCTAACCCGGAGGGGCTGGAATTCGCTTCGAAGAACGTCAGTGCGCGCCTGGTCGACTTTGAGATGCAGGACAATTGCTCGGCCACCAATGCGCTGGAGTGGGATCGTGAGTGGAGCTTTCCCGGAGGGTGGAGCTGGGAAACCGACCCCTATAACGAAGGCGCCTTTAATCGTAATGAAACCCTGGATTATCGCTCTCCCAACCTGGATATCGCCAAGTGGGGCTGGAACTACGATGCGGGTCAGCGCCAATCCACCCAGAGTGACACGGTATACGGCCACAATGATGATGATGTGGTCTGGCGCATCCGGATCCGCAACAACGGTAATGCGCCGGTACAGGATCTGCGCCTGGATGATGTGATCAGCGATGCGGATTTGATGGAAATTACCCACATCTGTGCGTCCCAGGGATCTGCGAATACCGTGGCGGCAAACAACGGTGCGGGCATGCCCGGGGACTGTGAGCCGACCAGTATTGCGTTGGGAAATCCATTGAACAACTACGTGGTGGAGCCACCGTTCGGCGCTGGCGACGACAATCTTCCCTATGAGAATGGGGATCTGGTGGATGCCAACCCTGGCCAGAACATCAACATCTACATGGTGGGCAAGATTTATAACGACGCGTCCTGTCGTCAGGGCTGGCTGCAGAATGATGCGCAGGATGTGGAGTACGGTTGTGAGGCGCAGCCGGGCCCTGGTGGCCTGAACGCCAGCGACACCGGTGACGCCAATATGTATACCCGTTACGGCGAAACCGATGGTGGTGGCAGCAATATCGGCTTGCGGGTCAAGCGTCGTCTCACCGGTCTGGATAGTGTGCAGCCAGTGGGTGCGCGTGGCTTGATGACCATCACCCTGCGCAATGAAGGGCGCGGTACGGTCTACTTTGATCAGGGAGACAGTTGGCACCTGCGCGACGTGTTGCCCCCTGAATATGTCATGGATCCCACGTTCACCCCGCAGATTGTGGCTGAGTCGCAGTTATACGGTAATTACGAAGGACGTATTGATACCCTGGAATGGATCAACCGGGCCGGTGGCTTGCCACTCAACGGCGGTGATTCCACCACCTACCTGAACAACACAGCACCGGAGTTCCGGCTGTCCAGTTCCACCATCGACAGCGACGCAGATCAGGCGGAAGAAGATCGGCACCTGATGCGCCATGGTGACGAGTTGACCTTCCAGTTCCGTGTCGTGCTGATCGATCCAGACTTTTATGACCTGTCAGCCAACCTGGATGTGCTGGAAGAGGATGTGATCTCCTCGCCGGAACCCAACACCGATCCCTCCAAGGTGCCTGACCTGGAGAATCGTCTGTACGTGCAGTTCCGTACGCTCTGTGCGGCACAGGGGCTGCAGGAGTATGACCTGCGCGGCAACAACAATGACGGCAGCATGACTGGCAACAGTCTGAACAACTATGCGATTGCCGATCAGGATCGCGGACAGGTGCCGGCGGACCCGGAAGATCTGGATATCAATATTGATGGCCAGACCTTTATTCTCACCAATGACCGGAACCAGCGTCTGCCGCTGCGAGTCATGCTGACCAACAACGGTGGTCATGACGCTGAAGACTTCCAGGCCTTTGTGACCTTCGGCGCCACCATGGAAATCGTGAGCTCGCCGGGACAGTGTTCGGTGGTGCCCGTGTCTGGCAGCCCCATCCAGCCTGCACCCTGGAAAACCTGGGTGGATCCGGTGGCGATTCCGTCCACGGCCACGGTCTACCGCTGTGATGCGCCGTCTCCCGTGTCCCCCGGGCAAACGGTCAACTACGATTTCGAGGTCATCAAGACCAACGACCCGGCAGGGATTGCTGAAGATGATCTGACCTTCCGTGCCGATGTGGTGGGGGAAATCTTTACCGCCAATGGTCTCAATGCCACTGGCGCAGGCTTGCCGTTGTGGTTCCCGGCTCCGGGCGGGACCGACAACCTGCGCGGCGATGGCGAAATCGACCGTGGCAACAACTACTCGCTGGATACTCACTGGGCGAGGGTCATAGGTTTCAACCTGATCAAGGATCTGGTGGGTACCTGTAATGAAAACGTGGCGGATGTGAGCTACGACGGTCCGGCCAGCGGTCAGGCCAAAGACCGTGAACGGGTACAGATTGGCGAAGAGTGTACCTGGAAGATCGAAACCGGCGGCTGGTTCGGTTTCGAGACCCCGGGTTTTTCCTTCATCTCGGTTCAGAACATCCAGGTACGTGATCAGGTGCCGGATGGTCAGAGCTATATATCCAATACCGACTACACCCTGGAATCCACCTCGCTGATCACGGGTGTGACCAGGGATGTCTCGCGTTCGCCGCTGGAGGAAGGGGAGTTTGGCTGGCGCTTCAATGTACCGGACAGTACCCGTATCGAGGTGGCGGATGAGTGGTTCATCCTGGATACCGTGACGCGCATCCTGAACAAGCCCCAGGATGATCGCAATGCGCCCAATGTGCATGCGGCCAACCGCACCAATGTGCTGGATTCCACCTTTGATGCGGCGTTCTTCAACGAGAACACCCAGCTGCAGGAAAACTACACCCTGGGTAGCGGCCTGATCGGTGCCGAGGGCAGTCTGTCACAGGGCACCACCACCGGTTACCCGGAAGAGCCGATCCGGCGCGCGGATGTGATCGTCACCGAGCCGCTGATTGAAGTGGAAAAACAGGTGTGTAACGAAACCCTGTATGGTGCCGGTCCGGGCTGTAGCAACTGGGTGGACCTGACGGACGAAGGGGATACCTTTCACAGCTATATTTTCCGTCTCACGGTGAGCAACCGCGCCGCCGATGATGGCCAGCCGCGTGCGCCAGCCTACGATCTGGAACTCACCGACAATCTGGATGCCAGCGACCTGATGCTGGTGGTGGACTTTGCCACCGACGGTCTGGATAACGACGGTGATGGTCTGGTCGATGGGGCTGACACGGACGGTGAAGGTAGCGTGGCAGACAACGTGGTGCTCAACGGTACCCCGGCAGTGATCACCTTCTCGCATTTGCACGGCGTGGATGGCACAGGTTTGCGCCGCATCGAACCCGGTAGCAGTGTGGAGCTGTATTACCGGGTGGACCCGGATGAACGGGCTGCGCCGCAGCAGGTGCTGACCAACCGCTTCAGCTCGCTCTATGACAGCCTGGAAGGCAGCGCCAACGAACATGGCCAGCAGACCGTTACCACGCCGGGCAACGGCGAACTGGGCGGTGCCCGTCAATACAACAGTGCTGAAGCGGATGCGGCTATCGAGATCATTCCGCTGCTCACCCAGCCCAAGGAAATCCTGCGGTTGTCGCAGACGCCATTGGGGCAGGGCAGCCCCCAGGAAGTGACCCCGGGCGAGGAAATCGAGTATCGCCTGCTGGCAGAACTGCCGGTGGCCGTGTTGCGCAATCTGGTTGTGGAAGACCAATTACCAGCCGGACTGACCTGTGCCGAAGCCCCGGTTGTTGATCTCAGTCAGCCGCCCTATGCTGCGGCGGGCTTCAAGCGTCCTGACCTGACTCCGGTGCCGCCCATTACTCCGTCCTGTAGTGGCACTCAGGTGCGCTGGGATTTTGGTGATGTGACGTTGACGTCCGTGATTGCCGGCCAGAGCCGTTTCGAATTTCCGCTCACCTTTATTGCCCGGGTAGATAACAGTGCGGGCAACAATGATGGCACCACCCTGACCAATGGCTTTCCTGCCACCACCACCCAGTTGAGCTATGAGAATCAGGGCGGCGCCACCGTGGTGCTGACCTTTGATGAAGTGGCCGTTGAGGTGAAGGAAGCTGACGTGAGCCTGGACAAGGTCTGGGTAGAGCCGGTGGACGGCGGTGACCTGGTGGATATCACCATTACCGCGACCAATAACGGCACCGCGCCGGCCTACAACCTGCGGGTATGGGAAGATCTGCTCGACAGTGAAATGACCTTTATCGCCGGTAGCGTATCAGGAACGGATCCGCCGGATGTGGTGGACACCACCACCTATGGCCCAAACCGCCCGGTGTTTGTGTGGCAGCCTGCCAACCCGCTGGCCCCAGGGGCCAGCCGCACCTTCACTTTCCAGGTACGGGTAGATGATGCGGTCCAGCCGCTGCAAATGCTGCAGAACCTGGTGCGGGGAGACTGGACCTCCCTGCCGGGGCAAGGCACTGCCCTCAACAGCACCGGCCAGATCGGTGCGGATGGCGCGGCCGATGGCCAGCGTATCGGTTCCCTGGATAGCTCGGCCACCGCCCCCAACGACTACGAAGCGATCAGTAATACGGTGCAGGCCACCGTGGGGCCGCTGGCCCTGACCAAGACCGATCTGGACCCGGCCATGGCGCCCGAGATCGGTGCCCACAAGGCCTTCCAGCTGGATATCCTGTTGCCGGAAGGCACCACCCAGAACCTGCAAATCCAGGATTTCCTGAATAGTGGTGCGGTCAGCTACCTGCTGGCCGATAACGCTGACTTTGATATCACCTACGACTTTACCGGTATCGCCAGCATCAACGGTGCTGCGCCTTCCGAAGCGGCAATGAATGCGGTGCCGGTGGACGGCGCCAGTGGGGCGGTGCTGTGGGATCTGGGCACGGTGGTCACCGCCACGGAAGATGATCTGAGCACCACCACCCTGAATCCGCAGATTCGCATCACCTACTACGGGCGTATCAATAACGACCTCAATACCGACCGTGGCGACACACTCGGTAATGGGGTACAGGTGAATTACACCCATGGGCAGACCGGTGCGCCGGCTCCGACCCTGAATGACAGCACGGCGCTGGTGAGCGCCATCGAATCGGATCTGTCTGCCACCAAGAACTACACCAACATCAGTGGTGGCCAGCTCACCGGGGGGACGGTACTGGAGTACACCGTTACCCTGAACAATAACGGCAATGCCACCGCCTATGATCTGAACATCGTTGACACCCTGCCCACGGGCCTGACCCTGGATAGCAGCTTTACCCCGACGGCCACCATCAACGGCAGCGCCGTGGCCGGCTTTGTCAGTGCCCCTGCCGATGGCGGCAGTGGCCAGTGGATCTGGGGTCGTGATAATGCGGACGGCAGTCTTGATCTACCTGCTGGCCAGGAGTTGGTGCTTACCTACCGTGTGGTGATCGGCATTCCCGGCGGCACCTTTACCAACAGCATGAACGCGGACTGGACCTCACTGCAGGATGTCAGTGTCTACGAGCGTACCGGTGCCGGCTGTCCGGCGATTACTGCCCCGGATGATTACTGTATTTCCGCCCAGGTCACGACTGCCGATTCTTCCGATGACACGGCGGTCAGCAAGGCGTTCCTGGTGGACACCTGGGCAGCCGATGGCAGTCTCGGCGGCGACGGCCGATTGCGGGTAGGCGATAGCCTGGATTATCAGCTCACCCTGACCCTGAACGAGAGCACCACCCGTAATGTGGTGTTGTCCGATGTGCTTCCCGCAGGTATGGCGTTCGACCGGATCGTGTCCGTCAACGGTGACAATGCCGCGCCATTTGATCCGGTTTATCCCTTTACCCATGCGCCGCTGGGTGCGCCGTCGGTGGCCGGTGATGCAACCAGCGGGCAGACGGTGACTTTCAGTCTGGGGGATGTGGGCAACGCCAACGACAACAACTCTGCCAATAATGACCTGGTGCTGGTTTACCGCGCGCGGGTGGTCGAGGACGTGCTGGCGCACCAGGCTACCCTCGGGCTGGACAATGCGGTGACCCTTTCCTACGCCACCCTGAGCGGCGACCCGGTGCCACTGGATCCGGCCCGCATGCAGGACACGGTGGGGATCACCGTTGACCAGCCGTTGATGAGTGATGTGGTCAAGACCGAGCGCAATGGTCGCACCAGTCCCTACAACGTCATGGACCTGGCTGGCGAGACCATGGCGTTCCGGCTGGAGACCCAGAACAACGGCGATGCACCGGCCTATGATCTGCTGATCAGCGGCAACGTGGCCTACGAGCTGGACGAAAGCACCCTGACCACGCCGGTGGTGAGCATCGACGGCACGCCTCTGGCGGCCGCTGACTTTGTCTTTACCCCGCCGGCGACGCGCGGCGGCAGTACCAGCATCAAACTGAATGTGCCGGTGATGCCCGGCGGTGTGCTGACCATCGACTACGACATCGGTTTCCATACCGATACGCCTCCCAACACCAGCTGGAGTCATGGCGCCGGAATTACCGAGTACTGGTCATTGCCCGCCACCAGTGGCCAGCGTTATGCGCCGGTTGCGGTGACCGAATTTGTGATGAGCAATCCGGCCACACTGGCTGTGCCGGTGAAGACCCTGGTGACGCCCACCACCAAGGCGGTGGTGGGTGAAGAAGTGGAATATACCATCACCGTTCCCGGCGCGACCCTGTCCGCCGCGCTCAGCGATGTGCAGATCACCGATACCCTGAACAGTGATCTGGAGTTCGTCTCGGCAACCGTCAACGACCCGGCGTTCGGGCTGACCGACAACGGCAGCGCGGCCCAGAACGTGGACCTGAGCCTGACCCAGATTCCGGCGGGACAGCAGGCGGAAATTACCCTTGTAGCAAGAGTGGTGAACACCGCGGACAGCAATGCCGGCGACAGCTTTGTGAACACGGCCAGCTATACCTTCAACGGTAACACCCTGACCAGTTCCGCTACGGCGGCACTCACCATTGCCGAGCCGCAACTGACCCTGAGCAAGGATGTGACGGCACCGGCCAGCATCAGTGCCGGTACGTTGCTGGATTATAGCGTCCAGGTAACCGCGGCTACCGGGGCGAATGCCGCAGATGCCCATGACCTGACCCTGACCGATACGCTGGATATCGGCTTGGTGTATGAGGCGGGCAGTGCCAGCCTGGGGGATCCGGATACGATCACCGGTGACGGCATCAACACGCCCCAGGTACTCACCTGGAACGTGGCCACTCTGGCGGAAGGTGACAACCTCAATCTCACCTACCAGGCGGCTGTGCAAGACAGCGTGGGTGCCGGGCAGACATTGAACAACACCCTGGTGCTGCGCTGGACCAGTCTGGCGGGCAGCAGCGCTTTCGAGCGGACCGGCAGTGAAACCCCTGCCTTCAATGATTATGTGGCTACGGACAGCAGTCAGGTTGCCACCACCGACAGTACCGCCTTCAGCAAACAGGTGGTCAGCGATACCTACCTGCCCGATGACGATGGCATATTGCGAGTCGGTGACCGGGTCAACTTTGCCTTGCAGGTGGCATTGCAGGAGGGCTCCCACACCGATCTGGTGGTGACCGATACCCTCCCCGCAGGCATGGCGTTCGAGCAAGTGGTCAGTGTGGACCAGTTTGGTACGGCCGGGACCTTGGCGGCCCCGGCGGTAAGTGGCCAGACCGTCACTTTCGATATTGGTGATATCACCAACCCGGTGGATGGGGATGCCAGCAACGACGTCTATGTCATCACCTATCAGGCTCGGGTGTTGAACCTGGATGCACTCAACCAGCAGCCGCTGGTGCAGACTCTCGCCAACAGTGCAGAGCTGGCCTATACCCTGGTGAGTGGTCCGGTGACCCCGGTTCCTGCCACGGCCAGCATCGCGGTGCATCAGCCCTTTCTGGAAGTCTCTGCGGTGAATGTGACGTCAGCCACCGGGGCAGATGCGGTGGTTACCGCCGGTGAAGGGGTGACCTACACCGTAGATATCCAGAACAACGGTCAGGCACCGGCCTACGACGTGCAGATTCAGGATGTGCTGCCAGCGGGTCTGCGGGTGGCCGGTGTCACCACGCAAAGTATTGAACTGTTGTCGGGCGCCGCCTTGCCGGTGCAGGCCCCCGGCTTCGATCCGTTGACTGGCCTGGCCCAGTGGGATCTGGACGGCGCCGCCGATGCCTGGACAATTCCGGCAGGCGACACCTTGCGTCTGGTCTACACCGCCCAGGCGGATGCGGATCTCGGCGCCAGCCTGACGCTGGACAACAGTGTACTGGTGAATCTCTATTTCTCCTTCGACAACGGTGATGTGCCCACCGACGGTGATGCCGCAGAGCGGGAAGATTACGGCCCGACTGCGCCCCTGTCTGCCAGCCTCACCTCCCCTGGCGCCGGCGCGCTGGAGAAAGCGATCACCCAGCCTGAAGCCGAAATCGGGGTGCCGTTCACTTACCAGATTCGCGTGCCGGCAGTGGCGGAGAACATTGCGCTGAGCGATGTGCATGTACTGGATGACCTGTCCTCCTCTGCAGCGGTGCTGGCTTTCAGTGAGGCGCGCTACAGCCTTGATGGCGGCACCAGCTGGGCCGCCATGAGCAACCAGGGCACGGCCACCGCGCTGGATCTGGTGGATCAGGCCAGCGGCGACGGTGTGGATGTGCCGGCATCGGGGCAGATGCTGGTGGAGCTGACCGTGTATCTGCAGGATGACCCGGCCAATGTGGCGGGTCTGACCTTCAACAATACGGCGCGTTATTCCTACGGCAGCTTCGCAGGGGATACCGCCACCCTGGCCGATACCTCGGAAGACATGACCATTGTCGAGCCGTCCCTGGTGATGACCAAGGATGGCCCGGCCACCCTGGCCTATGGGACGCCCGGGTTGTTCACCCTGTCGGTACAGAACACGGATACCGTGGCCACGGCGCGGGATATCACCGTGACCGATTATCTGCCGACACTGGCAGAGGGCGGCATGTGTGATGTGCCGCCGGTGGTGACGGATGTGAGCATCTACGAATCCGATGCCACTACCCTGGTAAACACACTGGCAGAAAGTACGGACTACACGCTGAGCTTTACGCCAGGGGAACCCTGTGCGCTGGTCATCAATGGCGTCAGCGCAACAGCGGCATTGGGCCCGGAACAGATCCTGGTGGTGAGCTATGAAGCGCAACTGGATCAGGACACGCCCACGGATGCCAACCTGACCAACTTTGCGGCGGCCACGCAATGGTTTAGCGCAGAGGATACGTCACCGGCGCGTCGTACCTATGACCATGATTTGCAGCAGGTAATCGAAGATGTGGCGGACCCGCAGGATTACCACACCCTGACCCCGGTGCTGCCCTCCATGCAGGTGGACAAGACCGTCAGTGTGCAGGTGGATGCGGATGGTGATGGCCAGGCCAGCCCTGGGGATACCCTGCGCTATGTGATTGATGTGACCAATACCAGCGCGGCCTCACTGACCGGTTTCTCCATGGTTGATGATCTGGGTGCCCTGAATGCCGGGGAGTGGTTTGAAGCCGGTTCTCTGGTGATGGCTTCGCTGCCCCCAGGCAGCAGCGATAATTCCGACCCTGTTGGTGGCACCAACGGCCAGGGGCAGGTAGATATCCGTGACCTTAACCTGGCTGCCCAGGGTGAAGCCGGTGATGCCATTCAGCTGGCCTTCGACATTACCCTGGTGGCGGTGATGGATGATGCCACCGAAGTGCTGAACCAGGGCCAGGTCGAATTCCTCGGCAATCCCCTGCAGCTAACCGATGATCCCGCTCTGGGCGGCACGGAAGATCCCACGGCCATCACGGTGAATTCGGCACCACAGATGCGGGTGCAGAAAGTGTCTGCCGATATCAGTGCCGATCCCGCTGTGCTGGAGCCGGGCGAAACCCTGCGCTACACCCTCACTGTGACGAACATCGGTAATGAAGACGCGCGTGATGTGTTCCTGCGCGATGCCATTCCCCAGTACACAAGCTACCTGCCGGGTACCACCACCCTGAACGGGAATCCGGTGGCCGATCCGGCGGCGGGCATGTCGGCGCTTGAAAGCGGCATGCTGGTCAACGCACCGGTGGATGCGGCTCCAGGTGTGATGCTGGCGAACACCCTGGCACCGGCAGATCACGTGGCCACGGTGACCTTTGATGTGCAAGTGGACAGTGACGCGATACCGGGCACCTTGATTGCCAACCAGGGCTTTGTGGTGGGCACCGGCAATGGGGGGACTGACTTCATGGAGCAGCCCTCCGATGATCCGGCCACACCGGCGCTGAATGATCCCACGGTGGATATTGTCGGCAATCTGCCCCTGCTGGATGTACAGAAAACCGTAGTGCTGGCCAATGACCTCAATGCCAACAACGCACCGGACCCCGATGACACCCTGTTGTACACCTTCACGGTGACCAATACGGCGGATCAGCCCGCTACCAATGTGATGCTGACCGATCTGATACCGGCCAACACCACCTATGTTCCTGCCAGCACCACCCTGAACGGTGCCGCGGTGGCGGATCTCAGTGGTGCTTCGCCGCTGGTGTCCGGCATGCAGGTCAACTCGATGGGTGACGTGGCCGGTACCGTGGCTGCCAACAGCACGGCTGAAGTGACTTTGCAGGTCACCATCAATACCGGTACGGCCAACGGCACGGTGATCGTCAACCAGGGCACCATGAGCAGTGAAGAGCTGCCGGATGAACTGTCGGATCAGGACGGCATCGATTCCAATGGTGACCAGCCCACCGAAATCACCGTGGGTGAAGCCCAGCAACTGGCCATCGTCAAGAATGTGGTGGTGGTGGGCGGCGGCGCCGTGATGCCCGGCTCCGAGCTTGAATATACGGTTCAGGTCGCCAACGTGGGCACGGTGCCGGCAACCCAGGTCATCATTCAGGATGACCTGTCCTGGCTGGCCTCCATGGGCACCTTTGTCACCAACTCGGCCACGCTCAATGGTGGCGTTGCGGGGGTAACGGAAGGCACCTTGCTGGTGGCGGATTACGGTATGGCCTATGGCGATCTGGCGCCGGGGGCGAATGCTCTGTTGCGCTTCCGGGTCACCCTGGACAGTGCCATTCCCTGGGAGTCCATCGTCAGCAATACCGGCGATGTGTACTGGAACAACAATACCCAGATGGCCAGCAGTACGGTGGATGTTCAGGTGGGGGCCATTCCCGGTACCGCAACCCTGAGTGGCGCACTGTGGCACGACGAGGATTTCGACAATATCTTCGATGCCACCGAACAGCCGCTGGTGGATTGGGAAGTCCAGGCCTGGCAGAACAATGTGATGCTGCGCAGCACGGTGTCCGGCGCCGATGGCAACTACAGCGTTATTGGCCTGCCGATGACCCAGCCGGGGGAAACCTATGAGCTGCGGTTTGTGGCACCGGGCGCGTCGTCCACCACGGCGCCGCTGGGTTACACCGATTCTGATCCTGCCTTCACCGATGGTCTGCAAGTGATCACGGATATCACCGCGGCGGCAGACAGCCTGGTGGCTGATCTGAACCTGCCGATTGATCCCAACGGGGTGGTCTACAACGCCATTACCCGTGAAGCCATTGCCGGCGCGACCCTGACCATGGTGGACGGGGCTGGCAATGCCATCGCCGACAGTTGTTTCGACAGCCCGGCGCAGCAGGGGCAGGTAACGCTGGTGTCCGGTTTCTACAAATTCGACCTGAACTTCAGCGGCGCTTCCTGCCCCTCTGGGCAGGATTATCGGATTGTGGTGACCCCGCCGGCTGGTGCATTCACCGGCGGAGAGTCCGCAGTGATTCCGCCGCTGACCGGCGAGCAAACCACCGCCTATGATGCGGCGGCCTGTAGTGATGATGCGCTGGCGACCACTGCGGAGTGTGAGGCCCAGATCTCTGCCGCCGTGCCGCCTTCCTCAGTGGCTGCGGGCAGCCCGCTGACCGGTTACTACCTGAATCTGATGTTTGCCGGGACCACCCCCGAGGACAGCCAGATCTATAACAACCACATTCCACTGGATCCGGAGTTGAGCGGTGCGGTGACCATCACCAAGAGTGCCTCGGTGGTGAACGTGAGCCGCGGTGAGTTCGTGCCCTACGTGATTCGCATCAACAACAACTTTGGCAGTGATCTTTCCGATCTGGCGATCCTCGACAGCTTCCCGGCAGGCTTCAAGTATGTGAAAGGGTCTGCCCGACTGGGCGACCAGGCGGTGGAGCCGGAGGTGGATGGTCGCAACCTGATATGGCGCGATCTGGACCTCAATGCCAGTGGGCAGTATGCGCTGAAGTTGCTGTTCATCGTGGGCTCCGGCGTGGCGGAAGGTGAGTACGTGAACCGCGCCCAGGTTTTCCAGGCGCGCACCAGTCGCGCCCGCCTTGCCAACAGTGCTGCGGTGTCCGGAGAAGCCCAGGCGACGGTGCGCGTCGTGCCGGATCCGGACTTCGACTGTAGTGATGTGATTGGCAAGGTCTACGACGACACCAACATGAATGGCTATCAGGATGACGGCGAAGCCGGCCTGCCAAATGTGCGTGCCGTCACTGCCCGTGGCCTGATTGTCACCAGCGACCAGTATGGCCGCTTCCACATCACCTGTGCGGTGGTACCCAACGAGCTGCGTGGTTCCAATTTCATTCTCAAGGTAGACGATCGCTCGCTGCCTTCCGGTTATCGCATGACCACACCGAACCCGCTGGTGCGTCGTGCCACTCGAGGCAAGATGATCAAGTTCAACTTTGGTGCGGCCTTGCACCGGGTGGTGCGTCTGGATATTGCCGACCCGGTATTCGAGAAGGGCAGCACCGAGATGCGTCTGCAATGGGCGTCGCGCATGCCCCTGCTGATGGAACAGCTGGAAGGGAAGCCGTCCATCCTGCGCATTGCCTATATGGCTGAGCGGGAAGATGAAGGGCTGGTGGATGACCGCCTCAAGGCCATCAGAAAGCGGGTTGCCCGCAAATGGGCAGAATTGGGGAATGACAATGAGCTGGTCATCGAGACGGAAGTCTTCTGGCGAACCGGCGCGCCTCTGAAAGGAGGTGGCAAGTAATGAACAGGCTGACTGTGCTGACAAAAACAATGAAGCGGCTGTCCATGAAGATGGCCTCCCCCCGTGCTATTGGCGCTCCGGGCCGTGCGGGGGTGCTGACGGTATTGATCATGGGGATAGCGTTGCCGCTGCAGGCAGAGCAAATCGCGGCGCCACAGACTGAACAGGCTCTCCCGGCTCCGGACGTACGGGTAACCCCGTCGCTGGGGGAGGCGGTTGAACGGCAGCTGCCCCTCTATATGGATTATCAGACCTGGGTGCAGGACCCCAGCCGTTATGAGCAGAATCTGGGCGACCGTATTGAAACCGTCACGGAGGATGTGGAAAACCTGCGCACTATCAAGCTCACTGATGTGGTGCCTCCAATCCGTTATCAATCCGGGGTATCGGAAATTCCGGCTTCGTATGTAGAGCGCCTGCGTGCGGTACTGGAAAACATGCGTGGCCGTCTGAACGTTCGCCTGCATTTCGTTGGCCATTCCGACAACGTTCCCCTGTTCGGTGCCCTGCGTGCTCGCCTGGGTGATAACACTGGCCTGTCCCGCGAACGTGCTGGCGCCGCAGCCGAATACTTCCAGGTGGCCCTGGATCTGCCACCGGAATCCATTTCCTATGAAGGGATGGGGGAGAGTCAGCCGCTGGCGTCAAATGATACGTCAGCAGGTCGTGCCGAGAACCGCCGGGTTGAAGTGGAAGTCTGGTATGACGAAGTGGAACAGAACACCGTTGAGAAAGAAGTCGTGGTTGAGGAAAAACTCAACCGGGTAAAAGTCTGTCGGGTAGAAACCGTTTGTAAGCTGACCTACAAGGAAGGCCATTCCAAGCGTACCCGGGTGAAAAACCTGGTGCCGCCGCTGCATTTCAATGATGAATCTGTGGAGATTCCGGCATCCTTCCAGAACCATATCCGTCAGGCGCTGGAGAATCTGGCCAACAAGCAGAACGTCACCCTTCGCCTGATTGGCTATACCGACAACGCAGTGATTACCGGCCGTGATGCCCGTATCTATGGCACCCATGAAGGCTTGTCCAAGGCGCGTGCCCGGCGGGCGCTGCTGGCGCTGCAGGATGCGCTGGGGCTGCCCAGCAGCATGCTGGAAAGCACTGGCAAGGGCAGCAGCAACCCCATTGCGTCCAATGAGTCCGAGTCCGGCCGCGCCCTTAATCGTCGTGTGGAAGTGGAGTTCTGGTACGACGATATCCTGCAGTCATTGTCCGGTGAGCCGCAGATGTGCCCGGAGGACGCCGGCGCGGAAACCGTGACAAGAACCTACGACCCGCCTTCTGGTCCGATTGCCCCGGTGATCTACAAGCAGGGCAATCCGGATATCCCGGAAGGGTATATGACACGACTGTCCGGCATCCTTGCTGATGTGCAGGACAAGACCAATGTGCGCCTGCGCTTTATCGGCTACACCAGCAATGAGCGACTCGATCGACGTACCGCCATGGTGTATGGCGACGATGTGGGGCTTTCCACTGCCCGGGCACGTCGTGTCATGGAAGCCGTGAGTGAGCAGCTCAAGCTGACGGAAGAACAGACCGAGTGGGAAGGCCGCGGCCATGTGCAGACCGATGATGTGGTCAACGCCGGCTTTGTGGAATCCGATGTGTCCCGCGTGGATGTGGAGGTGGTCTACGATGAGCTGGCCGTGCTGGATGATCTGGAAGGTGTGGATATCCAGCGGCTTACCCGTGAGGTGGACATCGCCAACCCCTATGCACTCAACCTGATGCGCATCAGCGTGGACGGCAAGGCCATTGATGACCCGTTGAAGAGTTCTGCTGATGTGCAGCGCTGTACCGATGTGGCGCTGGAAAAGGCAGACATTCAGTTCAAGTTCGACAATCTCGAGATCAAGCCTCGCCTGAACGTGACTGCCTGGCCGAACACGGTCATGCGTGAAGATAACCCGGATACCGAAGGCCCGGACAACCTGGTGCAGTTCCGCGCCTACAGCAACTACCCGGCCTATCTGGAGAAGGCTGAAGTGCGCCTGTTCGAGCTGGGTAAATCGGTTCGTGATGAGCCGCTGGCGGTGATTGAATTGCCGGTGAATGGTGATGCGGAATGGCAGGTGGAACTGGATGAGTCCATCACCTCCAATACCGACCTGCGCTATCTGTTGCGCGTGTACGACAGCGAAGGCCGCTACGATGAAACGGCACCGCAGACCCTGTGGGTGGTGAATTCCCTGACAGCGGACGATCTTGCCGACAAGAAAGACGAATACCTGAGCCCGGACGAAGAGCTGAAAGTGGGCTACGGCGAGAATCGCCTGGTGCGTTCCGAGATTCCCCTGGATGGCGGCACCATTCGTGTCTATGGCAGTGAAATCCCGGAAGGCCGTGAAGTCTTTGTGGCGGGCCGCAGTGTGCCGGTGGCCACAGAAGGTGAGTTTGCGGTGGAAGAGATTCTCCCCCCGGGGCTGCACACCGTCGAGGTTGCCGTTATCGATAATGAGGGTAACGGTGATTTGTTCCTGCGCGACCTGGAGCTGGAAAAGAACGACTGGTTCTACGTGGGTGTGGCGGACGTGACCGCCTCCTATGGAGAAACCACCGGCCCGGCCAAGCTGGTGACGGATGACGAGTACTACGACGACAAGTTCAATCTCTATGGTCGTCTTGCTTACTACACCCGTGGCAAGTTTGGTGATAACTGGCAGCTGACCTCCAGCGCAGACACCCTGGATGGCCCGGTGGATGATCTGTTCAGCGGTTTCATGGACAAGTCACCGGATGCCCTGTTTCGTCGTATTGATCCGGACTATTACTTCCCCACCTACGGGGATGACAGCACGGTAGAAGACGGGGCGCCGACCCTGGGCAAGTTCTATCTGCGGGTACAGCGTGACGATGACTACGGCATGTGGGGTAATTTCCACACCAGTTACCTGGACACCACGCTGGCGCAGGTGGACCGCAGTCTCTACGGGGGCAAGCTGCATTATGAGTCCGATTCGGTGACCAGCTTCGGCGAGCAGCGGTTACTGGTGGACGGCTTTGTGGCGGATCCGGGCACGCTGGCCGGTCGGGATGAATTCCGTGGCACCGGTGGTTCGCTGTACTACCTGCGTCATCTGGATGTGCTGGAAGGCTCGGACCGGGTGCGTGTGGAAGTGCGGGACAAGGCTTCCGGGATGGTGCTGGCGGTGAAGAACCTGGTGCCCGGCATCGACTATGACATCGACTATCTGCAGGGCCGGCTGATGCTCAACGAGCCACTCTCGCCGAGCATGGCCGATGAGCTTCTGGTGTCTACGGATGCGGGGAGTGACAACGATGTATTCCTGGTGGCGCGCTACGAGTACACCTTCAGCTTTGAGGAAACCAGCGACCTGTCCCAGGGCGGGCGCATGCACTACTGGTTTGGCGACCATGTGAAGCTGGGCCTCACCGCCAACAACACCAGTGAAGAAGGCAGCAGTGATCTGGGCAGTGTGGACCTGACCCTGCGCAAGAACGCCCGCACCTGGCTGAAAACCGAATTTGCCAGCTCTGAAGGCACAGACACGTCCACCTTCTTCTCAACCGATGGCGGGTATAACTTCGACGGCGTCAGCAACGGTGCGCTGCCGGGTGAAGATATCAGTGCCGATGCCAATCGGGTGGATGCCAGCGTGGGCTTCCGCGATATATGGGACAAGTCGGTGGACGGCAACATGACCGTATACCGGCAGGAGGTGGAAGCAGGCTATTCCGCTCCGGGCCAGATTACCGCCAAGGATACCGAGCAGCAGGGCGGTAGCCTCCATGTTCCAGTGACCAAGAGCACCAGCGTCACGGTGAAAGCGGACAGCCTGGAGCAGGAACAGGGACTGGATACCAGCGCCGCGGAACTGAATGTGACCCAGCGACTCAATGCGCAGTGGCAGGTCAGTGCCGGGGTCCGTCAGGAGCAGCGTGAGGATAACTCCCCGGTAGTGCCGCTGACACAGATTGAAGGCGACCGCACCGATGTGGTGGTGCGGGGTGACTACGACTCCCTGGGGCGCTGGGCGGCCTACGGTTATGCCCAGGATACCGCCTCCAGTAATGGCACCCAGGAAGACAATGCCCGCCTGGGGGCGGGGGGGGAAGTGCGTATTTCCGATCGCTGGCGCACCAATGGTGAGGTCTCCGGCGGTGATCTGGGCGTGGGTGCCCAGGCCGGTACCGAGTTCCAGGTGTCCGATCGCAGCAATCTGTATCTCAACTATGCGCTGGAGAATGAGCGCAGCGACAACGGCGTGCGTGCCCGTCGCGGCAACATGGCCACCGGGGTGCGTTCCCGTTATTCCGATACCACCAGTGTCTACCTGGAAGAGCGTTACACCCACGGTGATGTGCCCACCGGTCTGACCCATGCCACGGGTATCGATATCGCGCCTAATGATCGTTGGAACTACGGCGCCAGCCTGGATTTCGGCACCCTGCGTGACCGCCAAACCGGCGCCGAGCAGGAGCGCCGTGCGATTGGGGCCAAAGTGGGCTACGGGTACAAGACCGTGCAGATGGCCAGCGTGCTGGAATATCGGATCGATAAACTGGAGGCGGAAGACCTGAGCCATTCCGAGCGCAAGACCTGGCTCACCAAGAACAGCCTCAAATATCAGTTCACTCCGGACTGGCGCTTGATTGGCCGGTTGAACTACTCGGACAGCATCAGCTCACAAGGCGACTTTTACGACGGCCGCTTTATCGAAGCCATCTTTGGTTACGGTTACCGTCCAGTGTATAACGATCGTCTCAACGTGCTGGCCAAGTACACCTACTTCTACAATCTGCCTACAGCGGATCAGGTGACGGTGAACAACACCAGCACGGAGTTTATCCAGAAGAGCCATATCCTCTCGGTGGATGCCATCTATGATCTCACCCGTCGCTGGAGCATCGGTGGAAAGTACGCCTACCGTCTGGGGCAAATCAGTCAGGACCGTGATGACCCCGAGTTCTTCGACAGCCGTGCCAGTCTCTATGTGGCACGCATCGACTGGCACTTCATCCGCAAATGGGATGCCACCCTCGAGGGGCGCCTGCTGGACCTGCCGGATGCCGAAGACAGCCGAAGCGGTGTGCTGACCGCGATCTATCGTCACCTGAACGACAACATCAAGTTTGGCGTGGGCTACAACTTCAGCTCGTTCTCCGATGATCTGACCGATCTGGATTACGATCACGAAGGGGCGTTTATTAATCTGGTGGGCAAGATCTAGGAGCAGTTGAAAGTTTAAAGTTCAAAGTTGAAAAGGCGCGGGGCTGGTACTAATGATCGAAAACCCACTGCCCGCGCTCACCGTAGGAGCCTGCCTGCAGACGATCTTTTTGCTTGCAGGCATGCCAAGTGCACAGAGAGACCCAATAAAAAAGGCCGCCCCTAACCGGGGCGGCCTTTTTTTGTTGGAGTTCCACTTGAGGGAGGAACGCGCGCAGCGAGGCGATTGAAACCATTGCGCATGCGAACGTCTAATCCACAAAATCGCCTGCAGGCAGGCTCCTACGGCGTGGGTGGGTGGTGCGCGGGCAGAGTCGGCGACGCTTACTGCCTAACTCATCCGCGCTTTTTCAACTTTGAACTTTAAACTTTCAACTCGCCCTTTAATGCAGTTTCAACCGCGGCCTAACCAGCTTGTTAAAGCGCCCGGCGATCAACAGCATCACGGTTCTCGGCCAACCGTACAGCGCAGCCTGGTGCATGCGGTACAGGCTGATGTACATCATCCTGGCCAGCCAGCCTTCCACAAAGAAATTGCCGCCTTTCAGGTTGCCCATGAGCATGCCCACGGAACTGTAGTTGGACAGCGATACCAGCGAGCCGTGGTCCTTGTATTCGAACGGGCGCGGGTCGCGGTTCATCAGCAGCTGTTGCAGGCTGCGTGCGGTGTGCTGGGCCATCTGCTGGGCGGACTGGGCGCGTGGCGGAATCGGTCGTTCGGCGCCTTCCGGAATCAGGAAGGCGGCATCGCCGATGATGAAAATGTTCTTGTGGCCTTTGGCCTGTAATGTGGGCTCCACCTCCACCTGATTGATGCGATTGGTGGTCAGGCCCTCGATCTGGCCGAGCCATTCCGGACACTTTACCCCGGCGGCCCAGACCAGCAAGTCGGCCTTGATGGGATCGCCGTCTTTCGGCACAAAGGCGGCTTCGGTGGCTTCGGACACCATCACGCTGGTGCGCACTTTTACCCCCAGGGCTTCCAGACGCTTGGTGGCGGTGGCAGACACCCGCTCGCTGAGTACCGGCAGGATACGCGGTGCGGCTTCAATAATATCCACCTGCAGATGTTTGCGATCCAGCTTGTCGTGCCCGTAGAAGTTGAGCATGGAAACGGCATGGTGCAGTTCCGCGGCCAGTTCCACACCGGTGGCACCGCCGCCCACGATGGCAACGGATACCGGCTTGCCTTCGTAATTGGCGTGCAGACAGGCATTGAGGAAACGCTCACGGAAACGCTCGGCCTGGGCGCGGCTGTCCATGAACAGGCAGTTGTCGCGCACGCCGGGTGTACCAAAGTCATTGCTCTGGCTGCCAGTGGCCAGTACCAGGTAGTCGTAGTCCAGTTTGCGTTCGGGCAGTACTTCCTTGCCATGCTCGTCATGGAGCGGGGCCAGGGTGAGTTGCTGGTTGGCGGTATTCACTTCGGTGAGGGTGCCGGGCTCAAACCGGTAATGGTTCAGCTGGGCGTGGGCGCGGTAATCCACCGCATCCAGATCCGCATCAATGGCGCCGGTGGCGACTTCGTGGAAGCGGGGCTTCCAGACATGAATGCTGGAGGAATCCACCAGGGTAACATCGGCGTTGCCGACGCGGCCGAGTTTGCGGCCCAGTTTGGTCACCAGCGGCAATCCGCCGGCACCACCACCAACGACAACAATCTTGGGTATGCTCATTGAAGCTCCTGTCAGGCTGTCCGTTATGCACGGGCAAACCGTTCAAATTCATTGGGTATTTCTGAATTATTCTTCAAAGGCAGGCCCTTTTGGGGCGGCCGGCTCAAACGTCTGCTGGGCCGGAAAAAGTTTGCGCCCGTATGTGCGCGGGGGCAAACCGGAAAATTTCCTATCTTCCCGATGGCGCGGGTCTGCGCCATGGGCGATAACGAAAAAGCCCGCCGGTGGCGGGCTTTTTCAGTCGATTACGCCATCAAGCTTTAGGGCCGGCGGCGCGAATCTCGTCGGACACATCCGCGTATTTCTCGGCGAAGTTCTTTTCGAACTGTTCCGCCAGATCGCGGGCGCGTGCTTCGTAGTTTTCCGGGTTGGCCCAGGTGTTCTTGGGCTGCAGCAGGTTGCTGTCAACGCCGGGAACGGCTTTCGGCACGTCCAGGTTGATGATGTCCAGGTGCTCGGTTTCGGCATTGTCCAGCTCGCCGGACAGGATGGCGTTCACCACACCACGGGTGGTGGGGATGCTGAAACGCTCGCCTTCACCGTAGGGGCCACCGGTCCAGCCGGTGTTGACCAGGTAAACGGTGGAGCCGAATTCTTCCATGCGCTTGATCAGCAGCTCGGCGTACTCGCCGGCGCGACGGGGGAAGAAGGGCGCGCCGAAGCAGGTGGAGAAGGTGCTCTTGATGCCACCGCCGGAACCCATTTCGGTGGAGCCGACCAGTGCGGTGTAGCCACTCAGGAAGTGGTAGGCGGCCGCTTCCTTGCTCAGCTTGGAGACAGGCGGCAGTACGCCGGTCAGGTCGCAGGTCAGGAAGATGATGTGCTTGGGCTCGCCAGCGCGGTTGGCTTCGACTTTCTTGTCGATGTTTTCCAGCGGGTAGGCGGCACGGGTGTTCTGGGTCAGGGACACATCGGTGTAGTCCGCGTTACGGGTTTCGTCATTGATGATGACGTTTTCCAGTACCGCACCGAACTTGATGGCATCCCAGATCACCGGCTCGTTCTTCTGGCTCAGGTCGATACACTTGGCGTAGCAGCCGCCTTCAATGTTGAAGACCACGTCCTTGCCCCAACCGTGCTCGTCGTCACCGATCAGGTAACGGGCCGGGTCGGCGGACAGGGTGGTTTTACCGGTGCCGGACAGGCCGAAGAACAGGGCCACGTCACCGTCTTCACCCACGTTGGCGGAGCAGTGCATGGGCAGGACGTCTTTCTCCGGCAGCAGGAAGTTCTGTACGGAGAACATGGCTTTCTTCATTTCACCGGCGTAACGCATGCCGGCAATGAGGATCTTGCGCTGGGCGAAGTTGAGGATCACGCAACCGTCAGAGTTGGTGCCGTCACGCTCCGGCTCGCACTGGAAGTGCGGTGCGTGCAGGATCTGCCATTCTTCTTTGCTGCGCGGGTTGTACTTTTCCGGACGGATGAACATGGTGTTGGCGAACAGATTGTGCCACGCGGTCTGCGCAGTCACTTTTACCGCCAGGTAATGATCCGAATCGGCGCCCACGTGCAGGTGGGAAACGAAGCTGTCGCTTTCCGCGGTGGCAGCGGAAACGCGGTCCCAGAGGGCGTCAAACTTGTCAGCCGGGAAGGGGCGGTTGATGGCACCCCAGTGGATGTGCTCGCTGGTGCTCGGCTCGTCAACGATGTAACGGTCCATGGGGGAGCGGCCGGTACGGTGACCGGTTTCCACCACCAGGGCGCCGGTGTCGGACAGGCGGCCTTCGTTACGCTGAACAGCCATCTCTACCAGCTGGGCTGGGCTGAGGTCGTTATAAACAATCGGGTCGGTCATGGTCATTCCTGGGCTAATCGCCATGGCACGGTGTGGTATTCCGTACCGGGTTCGCATTGCGGGTAACAGTGCCGGTCTCGTGCCCGTTTCACAGCCTGCGGGCAAGACAAAAGGTGACCAGAGCTCCACTCCAGTCAGCACAGGCGCGCGATTATGCCAGAATTCTGAAACAGTGGCGATTCCCCTTCGGACTGGCCGGTCATGCACCGGGGCAGTGAACAGTGAACAGTTAATAGTGAATAGTGCGCGGTTTCAGGCCTTCAGGCCCTGAGATGCCGGAGGTCGCGCCCAGGAGTGGGCGCGGCCTCCGGGGGGTGGGAACCCCGAGACGGGGGGGCGCGCCGCTGTTAACTGTTCACTATTAACTGTTAACTGATTTCCCTGATCATCTCCGCCAGATCCACCGCATCAAACTTCTCCTGGTTGCGACAAAAGTCGCAGGTCAGCTCTACTTCGCCGTCTTCGTCCAGCAGGGTCTGCAGTTCATTGATGCCAAGAGAAATCAAGGCGTTACGGTTGCGCTCCCGGGAGCAGGTGCAGCCGAATTTCAGGGGGTTCTGTGTGGGCAGCTGCGGCGGGGTGTCGTGGAACAGGCGGTGCAGGATGGTCTGATCGTCCAGATTGAGCAGCTCTTCCATGGTCAGGGTGGCGGCCAGGGCTTCCAGGTGCTCCCACATCTGGGTGTTGGCGTCGCTGCCGGCGATCTGGTTGGGCAGGCGCTGCAGCAGCAGGCCGGCGGCGCGATTATTGCCGCTGGCCAGCCACAGGCGGGTGGGTAACTGTTCGGACTGCTGGAAATAGGCTTCCAGGCATTGGGCCAGGGTGTCACCTTCCAGTGGGACAATGCCCTGATATTGCTGGCCCTGCTCGGGAAGGATGGTAATCACCATGTGGCCATCGCCGATCAGCGAACGCACATCCCCTTCGCTCCAGTCCTGGCCCTCACTGTGGCGGGCCACCGCGCGCAACTCGCCTTCGTTGGTGCACTCTGCCAGCAACAGGGAGACCGGGCCGTGGCCCTGGGCCTGCAGGGCCAGGCGACCCTTGAACTTGAGGGTGCTGGCCAGCAGGGCCACCGCGGCTACCGCTTCGCTGATCAGTCCCTGCACGGCAAGTGGGTAGCTGTGGCCTTCCAGGATGCGGGTGATGCTACTTTCTACCTGCACCAGTTCGCCACGAATGTCGGAGTCAGGGAAAAGGAAGCGCTGTTTGTGGTCTTGCATGATGATGTCCTGGTCTGGGCCCGGGGAGCCGGGCCTAAATGTCGTTGTCCCGCTTGAAGCGCTGGATGTCGCGGCGCTCTTTCTTGCTGGGCCGGTGGTCCGGGGCGGCGGCAGCGGCGCGGGCAAGTTTGCGCTGCTCGCTGTTCATTTCCCGTTTGGCGACGCTTTCTGCGGTTTCTTCGTAGAGCGTCTGGGCCACCTTGGCCGGGCCGCGCTTGCTGCTCAGATCGCGCACCACCACTTCAAAATGCTCTGTGCCCTTGGTGATGGTCACGGTCTGGCCGGGCTGCACGGCCTTGCTGGGCTTGGTGCGGCTGCCATCTATATGTACCTTTCCGCCCTCGATGGCGGTCTTGGCCAGGGTGCGGGTCTTGAAGAAACGCGCGGCCCACAGCCAGGAATCAATGCGTACGCTATCCATGGTTCTGTACTGGTGGTAATACCGATGCAAAGTCGTCAACGGCCAGAAACGGATCGGTGTGTTCCCGTTTCGGCAGGCTGGAATCCGGGTGCAGGATACTGACCGGTTGGCCGATGCCATACAGCTTGGCGCTGTGCAGCACGGGCAGGGAGTCATCCAGCAGCAATGCCCGGGTTGGCTCAAAGGGCAGATGGCGTTGCAGATGCTGCCAGAAGGCCTGGGCCTCCTTGGGGTGGCCGTAATCATGGCTGGAGACCAGCTCGTGGAAATACTGGTCGATGCCGGTCTGGGCCACTTTCACGTCCAGCGCATCGCGGTGAGCGTTGGTGACCATGATGATCTGCTTGCCGGACTGCTGCAGCCGCTGCAGAAACTGCTCGGCACCCGGACGCACGGATATGCGGTCGCGGGCCTCCCTTTTCAAGCGCGCGATTTCCAGGCCCAATTCATCGGTCCAGAAATCCAGACAGTACCAGTTGAGGGTGCCCTGGTGGCTGCGGATCCAGTCATGGATGATCTGGTCCGCTTCCTCCCGGGGGAGCCCCAGTTGGCGGGCATAGGCTTCGGGCACATGGCGCTGCCAGAACCAGTTGTCAAAACGCAGGTCCAGCAGAGTGCCGTCCATATCCAGTAATACCGTGTCTACAGACTGCCAGTCGATCATGCAATTCCCGGTCGTTCAGGTTAGTCTTCGCCCATCACAAGCAGGCACACAGAGCTGATTATGGATGAGAAGCCGGAGATTCTCGACACCCGCCTGGTGGCAAAGAGCCGCTTGTTCGGTATCGAAGAGCTGCACCTGCGTTTTCGTAACGGGGTGGAACGGACCTATGAACGCTTGCGCACCCCGCCTATTGCGGCGGTGATGATGGTACCGTTGCTGGATAACGATACCGTGCTGATGATCCGGGAATATGGCGCGGGTACCGAAAGCTATGAGCTGACCCTGCCCAAAGGTGCCTGCGAGCATGGTGAAGACTGGCGTGAATCCGCCAATCGTGAACTCAAGGAAGAAGCTGGCCACGGTGCGCACAACCTCACCCTGTTAAAGGACATGACCCTGTCGCCGGGGTATATGGGCCATCGTATCAAGGTGGTACTGGCAGAGGATCTCTACGAGGAATCGCTGCCCGGCGATGAGCCGGAGGCGCTGGAAGTGGTGCCCTGGAAACTGTCCGAGCTGGATCAGCTGATCGAGCGGGATGATGTGACCGAGGCAAGGGTGATCGCCGCGTTGCTGATGACGAAGCGGTTGCTGGAGAAGAGATAGTTCAAAGTTGAAAGTTTAAAGTTCAAAAGCGCGACGAAGGTGGGTGCCTGTCTTTGGGCTTCCTTGCCGCGCACCGAGAGGGGGGCTCCTGCTGAGATTGCGGCGCGGCCCTGGCGCAAGTCGCGTGGCAGATGAATTTCCCGCGCTTTTCAACTTTAAACTTTGAACTTTCAACTCACCCGAATTAAACACAGAAAGATGGAAGAACAGATGACCGACTTCAACACCCTGCTCAACCCCCTCGCCGACATCGCCCGTGACGCGGGCAAGGCCATTCTGGAAGTTTACGAGCGGGAAGATCTCGGAGTGGAAACCAAGCAGGATGAGTCCCCGATTACCGAGGCGGACAAAGCGGCTCACGAGATTATCGAGGCTCGCCTCAAGGCGCTGACGCCGGAAATCCCGGTGTATTCCGAGGAGTCCGGTGATATTGCCTATGCGGACCGCAAGGACTGGCCGGAGTTCTGGCTGGTGGACCCGCTGGATGGCACCAAGGAATTCATCAAGCGCAATGGCGAGTTTACCGTGAATATCGCCTTGGTCCGTGGCGACACGCCGGTGTTGGGTGTGGTCCATGTGCCGGTTACCGCTGTTACCTATCTGGGCGGCGAAGGCGTGGGGGCTTTCAAGGAACAGAATGGTGAGCGTCAGCCCATTCAGTGTCGTGAACGCACCACCCCGGTGGTGATGGTGGCCAGTCGCAGTCACGGTGGTGAGGCGGTGGAAAAACTGGAAGCCTTTATCCGTGAGGAGATCGGTGAGGTGGAGAGAGCTTCCATGGGCTCCTCCCTGAAACTGTGTCTGGTGGCAGAAGGCAGTGCCGATATTTACCCGCGCCTGGCGCCCACCAGCGAGTGGGACACCGCAGCGGCTCATGCCGTCGTCACGGCCGCGGGTGGGGTCGTGACCAACACCGCGTTCGAGCCCCTGCGGTACAACAAGGAAGACATCCTCAACCCGTTCTTCCTGGTGCTGGGACAAAGCGTGGACGAGTGGCGCTTTATCGCGCCAGCGATTGGGTGATACGCCAAGCGCGGGATGCCTTATGCTGGAAAAGAACGCACTCTGCCAGGTGGTCTGAGCCCGAAAGGCAGAGCCATCAGGGGTGAACTCATCAGAGTGCGCCAGCCTGGCTGTTACCCCGATAGCACCGGAGGAAGCACAGGCTTACGGTGTCGGCCGGTGTTGTGATTTTTCGTCAGGCATCAGGCGTCAGGCATCTAGCGACCTTTTATTGACGTTGTTTTTTGGCTGATCGTCTGGATCAGCATTGGAGAGCAGAGAGAGGTTGAAAGATGAGTGAAATGCGCGAACTGCGATTTCTCAGCGACGGCCAGTCCTGTCGTGGTGATCTTTATCTACCGGACGGTGACGGCCCCTTTTTGACGGTGGTCATGGGGCATGGTTTTGGTCTCACCAAGGAATGCGGGCTGGATCCGTTCCGCGATGCCTTCCTGGCAGCGGGTTACGCGGTATTTCTGTTCGACTACCGTCATTTCGGTGAGAGCGAAGGGGTTCCCCGTCAGGCACTGCTCCCCAGCCGGGAAGTGGCGGATTGGCAGGCCGCACTGGCCTGCGTGCGCAAGATTCCGGAAGTGGATAACCAGAAAATCGTGCTGTGGGGCACCTCTTTCGCGGGCGGTCTGGTCTCCGTGGTGGCCGGCAAGGAGCCGGTGGCCGGGATCATTTCCCAGTGCCCGATGATGGATGGTCTGGCGTCCGTGCTGGAGGTGGTGCGCTATGCGGGTATCGGGCAGGCAGTGAAGATGACCGGTCTGGGGATGCTCGACCTGGCTGTCAGTACGCTGGGAATGGGCCCAAAGACTCTGCCTTCTGCAGGCCGCCCCGGGGAGTTGGCCGCCATGTCCAGTGCCGACGCCTGGGAGGGTTACACCGCTTTGATGCCGGATCATGTCCCCAACGAAGTGGCGGCGCGCATTGCCCTGGTATTACCCCTGTTTCGCCCCGTTGCCAGCGCCAGCAAGGTGACCTGCCCGGCACTGATTCTGATTTGCGAAACCGATTCTGTTGCCCCGGCGTCAGCGGCAGAGAAGGCCGCCGCAGCCATGGCAAACGCCACGGTGAAACGTTACCCGGTGGGGCACTTTGATGTGTATCAAGGGGACGCTCGTGAGGTCAGCCTGAACGACCAGCTGGCGTTCCTGAAAACCCTGGTTTGAGCAACGGGGCCCTGGCAGCGTAAGGGGCCCGCGTTACTGCGGCTTCAGAACGGCATCAGGCCTGTCATGGCAAGCTCAAAGCGCTCCGATGACAGCATGGCTCCGGCAGCAATCATGCCAAGGTTGATGCAAGGCAGGATCAGACCGACAGCGATCAGGTTGATGGCGGCCGGGTGGCGAATTCGCCCGGTCCACAGCAACATGGTAAACAGAAGTGCATAAAGGAAAGGTATGCTCACCCATGGGTGTTCTCCCATGGTATGCCATAGATCGCTGAAAGCCTGCATGGTGATCCCCTTGTGATATTGCTTTTTTGGGCAGGAGCCGGCTCCTCCCCCGAGAAGCCAGCGCCAGTATCACAGAATGTGAATTGACTTCAGTGTCGACAGGATCACAAAACAAAAAGGTAAACCGTGAATGATTAATCGTTTACCTCTTTTTTATGAAATTCCTGTAATATCAATAGTTTACGATATGCGCCATATTGCCTATCGATGTGTAGGTAAAGGTTTGACTGAAGAGGGGGAGTGCCATGCGTGTGCTGATCACGGTCTTGCTATTGCTGCCGCTGACGGGGCAAGGTTCGCCGCGTTTTCATTACTCGCTGGAACAGTTCGCCCTCATTGCCGGATATGAGGATTGCGTGCGGGAAATGGGGCAGCAGCTCAGTCATGGGCAGCGTGATGCCCTGGTGGACAAGCTGTTGCGGCAACGGGGATTGAGCTACCAGCCGCGCAAGGTGGCCAATGATCGCCGGCTGTGGGCCTATGATGAACATGCCAGTGAACAACGCCTGCTGGGTTATCTGATTCCCGCCAACAAGCTGGACTGCCTTGAGCGCTATGAGGGTAGATACTGACCCTGCCGGGCTGTTGGCCGGGCTTGCCGAGGCCTGCCGGTCCCTGTCCTCTCCTCTCTTTATGTCCCAAGTGCGCCACCTTTCAGGTCTCTAGCGGCAGTTTTCGCCGTCTCTGCGGCCAATAATCGGCCCATTCTGGCCTTTTCCCTACCGGCGGGTACGGTTATTCTTGCTGAAAGTTAATTGTGCCATTGGCCAATGTAAGTGTTTGCAGTTGCGACCAGGCAGCGTGCTGTCGGAGGTAAAGAATAATGTCCAATAACCATTTTGATGTACTGATCGTCGGGGCTGGCTTGTCCGGTATCGACGCCGCGGTTCACTTGACCCGTAAATGCCCGAATCACACCTATGCGATCCTCGAACGTCGCGAGCGTATCGGCGGCACCTGGGATCTGTTCAAATACCCGGGCATCCGTTCCGATTCCGACATGTCCACCCTGGGTTATGGTTTCAAGCCCTGGAACCGGGCCAAGGTGCTGGCCGATGGCGCCTCCATTCGTGAGTACGTGGAAGAGGCTGCCAACGAGCACGGGGTGCCTCGCCATATCCGTTTCGGGAAAAAGGTGATCAAGGCGGACTGGTCCAGTGCCGACAAGTGTTGGAACGTGGAAACCACCGACGAGAAAACCGGCAAGAAGGACAGCTACACTGCCAACTTTCTGTTTTCCTGTACCGGCTACTACAACTACGATCAGGGCTACCGTCCCGATTTTCCCGGTGAGGAAAACTTCAAGGGCCAGATTATTCACCCCCAGCACTGGCCTGAAGATCTGCAGTATGCGGGCAAGAAAGTGGTGGTGATTGGCTCCGGTGCGACGGCGGTGACGCTGGTGCCGGCCATGGCAGCCAAGGGGGCCAACGTGACCATGTTGCAGCGCTCTCCCACTTACGTGGCCACCGTGCCGGAGGTGGACCAGATTTCGGTCGGGCTGCGCCGGTTCCTGCCCAATACGGCGGTGTATCGCATGGCTCGGGCACGTAATATCGGCATTCAGCGTCTGGTCTTCAAGCTGGCCCAGCAGCGGCCAAAGCTGGTGCGTCGCGCACTGCTGGCTGCTGCCCGCCGCCAGCTGGGTGATGACTTTGACATGACTCATTTCCGTCCCAGCTATAACCCCTGGGAAGAGCGTCTCTGTGCGGTGCCCAATGGTGATCTGTTCAAGAGCCTGCGCGAGGGCAAGTCCCAGGTGGTGACCGATCACATTGATCACTTCACTGAAAACGGCATTTTGCTGAAATCCGGTAAAGAGCTGGAAGCGGACATCATCATTACCGCCACCGGCCTGAACATCCAGATGCTGGGAGGTATTCAGGGCACCGTCGATGGCAAGCCGGTGCATCCCAGCGAGACCATGGTTTACAAGGGATCCATGCTCAAGGATATCCCCAATATGGCCATGATTTTCGGCTATACCAATTCTTCCTGGACCCTGAAGGCTGATCTGGTGTGCGAATACGTCTGCCGTGTGCTCAACCACATGGACAAGACCGGGGCCCAGGTTGTGATCCCCCGTGACAAGGAAGGTTGCCAGAGCGAAGAAAACTTCCTCGGCATGCAGTCCGGCTACATCCAGCGCGCCAATAATGAGCTCCCCCGTCAGGGCTCCCGTGCCCCCTGGCAGGTCGTGCAGAATTACTTCTACGACCTGCCGCGGCTGCGCTTTGGCAGCGTGGAAGATGATGTGCTTGAGTTCAGTGACTTCAAGCCGGTGAAGAAGAAAGGGCTGGTGGCGTCGCTGCTCGGCGCTTAAAAAGCTGCGAGCTATCAGCTTCCAGTTGTGAGTAAAAGACAAGGCCGCCTCCGGAAACGGGGGCGGCTTTTTTGTTGGCCGCTCTGCGGCCGCAACACGCTTCATGCATCAGGCAACACGCAAAAGAAAGGGATGAAGTCCTGCGTCGGGCTTTTTAACGTTTCACTGTGAACTTTCGACGGCCTCCTCCTACAACGGCCAGTGCAACTGCAGATTTCCTCCGCCAAAAGCAAGGCGGTGCAGGCGCAAGGAAGGCACGATACTCAGGACCGCGCCATGCTCACGGGATACCAGAATCTGCCAGGGCAGGCTCAATTTGCCGATGAAGCCATTCTCATCCCGGTCACTCCAGCGAGTGTTGGTTACGGTCTGCTGCACCGTTGGCCAACTCAGATAAACGGTTGGGGAGAGCGTCTGGCTACGGGTGAGTCGCCAGGAGATGCTGCCGAATAATAATGGCTCCCGGCGTTCGATACGGGCGGTGCCATCCAGGCTTCTTCCAAACCATCCCGACTCCTTGAGCCAGAAGTAGTGCGCGCCGAGCATGGGCTGAAGTGGGTGTTTGCGATAACGGGCGCTGAGGGAAACGGCGCCCATGTCGCGACGGAAAGGCTCAACCTGCGGTCGTTCAATCAGTTGGTGGGTGCGACGGGTTCGCTCCCCTTTCAGCTCGGTCTGCCATTGCCAGTCGGCTGTCGTCTTGCGCAATCGCAGGGCCAGCCGGCTTTGCTCACTGGAAACCTGGTCGCCTTGCGCACGGTCATTCAGCGTGGATTCCGGCGAGTGGTTGAGTGAAAGGGTCATGCTGTCTTCTGCGCTGGTTTGCTGGTGCCATTGCAGAAACAGGGTTTGCGGGCGGGTGATGATTTCGCTGTCCGTGTCGGTCTTGTCATTGAAATAGGCGTTGGGGAGCACCCAGTTAACCTGTAGCCAACTGCCATTGCCGTGATGGCGACGGACGCCGAAATATATATCGCTGAGTGACTTGGCATTGAATACATCCCCTTGCAGGGAAAGCTCCCAGCGTTGTGCCAGGGTTTGCTGAAAGCCCACCAACTGCCGGTCATAACTGCCATCGAAATCTTCACCACGCTGTATATCCAGCACAAAGGCCTGGTCAGGGTTATCGAACTGAAAACGTTGCAGATAACGAAAATCCAGATAGAGGCGGTCGCTGGTCAGGCTGCCGCCGGTACCGCGGATGCCTTCTTCGACAGGGGAGGGATGCGCTTGAATATGGCGGTAACTGAAAGCGTGCAGAAAATACTCGTCACCGTAGTCATTGGCCCTCCCCGTGACCACGGCCTCGCTGCGCCACGGATGAGGGACGTGCCAGTTCTGGGCGCTGGTTGTTATGGTAAGGGTAGTCAGATAGCCGAGCAGGCATAAGCGTGGACAAACCATGATTCCGCTCCTTTCCCTGGAGGCGAAGGCTCAGTGTAGGCGGGTGGCGGGGCGCATGCCTGTGTCGGGGGTCACATTCACCAGGTTGCTGGCGGGATGATTCAGGAGCTGAGTTGAAAGTTTAAAGTTCAAAGTTGAAAAGCGCGGTCAAGCTTGTCGGGTTCGGAACCTTTCTGCCCGCGAGATTACCGGTAACCGCGGGCATGGCATCGCGACACAATTCAACGCCTGTCGCGTTTGAACTTTAAACTTTGAACTTTCAACTCGCCTCTACAGCGTCTCCAGCTTTCGTTCCGTATAGCTGGCCAGCACATCACCGAACACCTCTGCCAGCTCTTCGAAGGTCTGCATGGGTTCGTCTTCGCACAGGTGGCGGACCACAGTGAAGACCCCGCCATTGATATAGAAATACGCCACGGTGGGGATATTGGGCAGCTTCAGCAGCTCCGGGTGGTGCATCAGATACTGGGTGAAGAAATCCATCAGTGCCCGGTTTACTGGCTCCTGATAAACCACCATATCCATGGTGAAAGCGTGGCGGGCGCATTTCAGATAGAGCTGGTTATTCTCCTCCAGAAACTCCCGAAATCTGAACAGCAACAGCTTGATGGCGCTGCGGATGTCCATTTTGACCAGTTCCGGGACCAGCGGTTTGATCATCCCAACGGTGTCTTCCACGAAACGGACGCTGGCAGCATGAATGATGGCGTCCTTGTCCTCGAAGTATTCATACAGGGAGCCCACGCCAATCCCTGCGGTTTCGGCGATTTGCCGGGCGGTAATCGCGGCGGGACCGTGATCGGCAATGGCCATCATGGTGGCCTGAACGATGGCGTCCACGGTGGCTTTGGAGCGTTGTTGTTTGGGTTTTCTGGCCATGAGATATCCGAATTGAATCCGAACGAGCATTCGCTTTATCTTAACATCAGGCAATGTGACATTAATCCGCTTGTGGACGCAAGTGCGAATCATCGTTTTGGAGAGACATCATGGCTTCCATCGATCTGGACAAAATGCTGGAAAAAATCAAAGGCACACAGTGGGCCCTGTCGGATATCGACTGGGATGCACCCGGTGCGGAGCTGATCACGGAAGAGCAATGGCCCAAGCTCAAAGAGTTTATGGCCGATCTGATGTGGATTGAGCATGTAGGCGCCCGAGCTTTTGCGGCGCTGGCCAAGAAAGCCCCTACGGATAACCTGCGTGAGATCTACACCTACTTCCACGCGGAAGAGCAGCGCCACGCCAATGCAGAAATGGCCCTGATGCGTCGCTGGGGCATGCTGGACGGCGATGAGCTGCCCGAGCCCAACATCAACTTGCGCATCGTTATCGAGTGGCTGGACCGCTATGCCGACGAGATGCCGGTGTATGTGCTCGGTACGGTGGTGCCCATGCTGGAAATCGCCCTGGATGGCGCCTTGTGTACCTTCCTGCTGGATACGGTGAAGGACCCGGTCTGTCACCAGGCCTTCGAGAAGATCAATGATGATGAATCCCGTCACCTGGGGGTGGGTTTTACCGTGATGGAGATGCAGGGTCGCAGTGCGTCCTATATCAAGATGGCCCAGATGATGGCGCGGGTGATGGATCCCAGACTGATCCTTGGTATTGCTTCTTATATGCCCCTGCTCAACAAGATGCGCGACAACGTGGTTGCCATGGGGCTGCCGGAAGAAAAGCTCTACAAGGCCATGCAGAAATTCGAGCGTATTGGTGGCCGGACCGAAGAGGGCCGCCGTAACCCCTGGTTCCAGCTGATCAAGCATCACGGTCGAATCATGGTGAACCGGAGTAACAAGGCGTATCACATCCCGGTGGATGCCCTGGTAGCAATCACCGGCAGGGTGCCGCGCAAGGCGCTGCCTGCGGTGCCGTCCTGGGTGAAGGAACTCACCTACGAGCCCACCGCCACACGCTAATCCTGATGTCAGTATTGCCGCCCGGTCACGCCGGGCGGCACGACCCTGTACGAGTTTTAATGTTATGAGTACGACCCAAGATCCCAAAAAACCAGCCAAACCCAAGGCCGCTCGCAAGAAAAAGGCGGCGGTGCGAAAGACCGCTGCGCGCAAGGCCCCGACCAGGAAGAAGCCGGTCGAGAAACCGGTGTCGGTACTGATTGTCGGTGCTGGCTTTGCCGGTCTGGGCATGGCCATTCGTCTCAAACAGGCGGGTATCGAAGACTTCATTATTCTGGAACGTGGCAACGCGGTGGGGGGCACCTGGCGGGATAACCAGTATCCGGGCGCTGCCTGTGATATTCCCTCGAACCTGTATTCCTATTCCTTCGCACCGAATCCCAACTGGTCACGCAGTTTTTCCGGCAGCGAAGAAATTCTCGATTATGTCCATCATTTGGTGGCCGAGTTTGGCCTGGAAAAACATATCCGCTTTGAGCAGAACGTGGCGGAGCTGCGTTTTGACGAAAAGCGGGGGATCTGGACCGCCACCACGGACAAGAAAAAAACTTTCACCGGCCGTGCGGCGGTGATGGCGCAGGGGCCACTGGCCAACTGCAGCTTCCCGGCCATTACCGGTATCGAGGATTACCAGGGCAAGAAGATTCACAGCGCCCGCTGGGATCATGATTACGACTTTGCCGGCAAGAATGTGGCGGTGATCGGTACCGGGGCCAGTGGCATCCAGATCATTCCCGAACTGGTCAAGGTGGCAAAGCATGTGAAGGTGTTCCAGCGGACGCCAGGGTGGGTGATGCCGCGCCCGGATTTTGCGACCCCGGAATGGAACAAGCTGTTGTTCCGCAAGGTGCCGGCCAGCCAGCAGGCCATGCGAAACCTGCTCTACTGGAGTCATGAGAGTATGGCGCTGGCAGTGATCTGGAACTCCCCGCTGACCCGCATCGCCGAGCGAATTGGCAGGTGGCATCTTCGTCGCCAGGTGAAAGACCGCTGGTTACGGCGTCAGTTAACCCCGGATTTCACCATTGGCTGCAAACGGGTACTGATCTCCAATGACTACTATCCCGCCCTGCAGAAAGACAATGCCAAGCTGATCACCTGGCCCATTGCCCGGATCAGCGAAAAAGGCATTCGCACCGTGGAAGGGATTGAGCATCAGGTGGACTGCATCGTGTTCGCAACCGGGTTTGATGTGAGCAATGCCGGCACGCCGTTCCCGGTGATTGGCCGTGATGGCCAGGTCATGGGGGAAGAATGGAAAGGTGGCGCCCAGGCTTACAAGAGCATTAATGTTTCCGGCTACCCGAACCTGTTCCTCACCTTTGGTCCCAATTCCGGTCCGGGTCACAACTCCGCGCTGGTCTACATGGAGTCCCAGCTGGAGTATGCGCTCAAGGGGATCCGCAAGATTGTTGGCGGAGATCTGAAAGTGCTGGATGTGAAAGAGGACGTGCAGCAACGCTACAACAAGGGTATTCAAAAGCGGCTGGCCAGAACCAACTGGAATTCCGGTTGCAAGAGCTGGTACCTCACTGAAGACGGCTTCAACGCCACCATGTACCCGGGTTTTGCCACCCAGTACGCGGCGCAGATGGCAGACTTCAACGAGGACGATTACGAAACCGCATAACGTCAGCTACAAGCTACAAGCTACAAGCTACAAGGCGCGGGCAGGGCAGTGGAATAGTGACAGCCGGCGCCGCGCACAAGTTGTGATCGCGTAACACAGGTACAGGAATAACAACAAACCTGTCCTCGCGTTGCAGCTTGAAGCTTGTAGCTTGCCCCTGTCTCTTCGCATGTTGCGTCTCTTATTGCCTCTAAACCGTCATCTCTCCGACGCTCTGATGCAATAATCCCCACACCATACTGTCGCGCACCTATTCCGGTCCGAATCAAGAACAGAAGTGGGGACAACCATGCGACGTATTGTGACTTTGGGGGGCTGTCTGGTCATGGCGGCTGCCCTCACCGCCTGTGGCGGCGACGACAACGATGACAACACCGACAGCGGTGCCAGCGCCAGCGTCAAGCTGAGCTGGTTGGGTAGCTACAAGACCGGCCTGCTGGATGAATCCGCCGCGGAAATTCCCGCCTATGATGCTGCCAGCCAACGTCTGTTCGTGGTGAATGCTGAAGCCGGGGAGCTGGACGTGCTGGATCTGAGTGACCCTGCTGCACCGGTCAAGATCGGCAGCATCAATGTATCCGCGATAGCCGCCGGTGCCGAGGTTAACAGCGTTGCCGTACAGGATGGTCTGGTGGCGATTGCCGTTGAAGCCGACCCCAAGACCGATAATGGTTACGTGGCCCTGTATCAGGCATCCGATCTGAGTCTGATTAACAGCATCCAGGTGGGCGCCCAGCCGGACATGATTACCTTCACGCCCGATAGCGCAACGGTGATGACCGCCAATGAAGGCGAGCCCAGCGATGACTACAGTGTAGACCCGGAAGGCTCCATCAGCGTGGTGGATATCAGCGACCTGGATAACCTGACTGTCAGCACGGCGGACTTCACGGCCTTCAATGCCCAGAAGGACAGCCTGATGTCTCAAGGGGTGCGCATTTATGGCCCCAACGCTACGGTGGCCCAGGATCTGGAACCGGAATACATCGCCGTGTCTGACGATGGCGCCACTGCCTGGGTGGCACTGCAGGAAAACAATGCAATGGCCAAGCTGGATGTGGCCAGTGCCACCGTGACCGATGTGCTGCCGCTGGGTGAAATCGACCGCAGCGTGGAGGGTTTCGGGATGGATGCCAGCGATGATGACGAAATCATCAACATCAAGACCTGGCCGGGAGTGGTAGGTCTCTACCAGCCGGATGCCATCCATGCCTATACAGCGGCTGGCAGCACCTATCTGGTCACCGCCAATGAAGGGGATGCCCGCGCCTGGGGCGAAGATAATGATGCCTACTGGGGTGAGGAAGCAGACGATTCGGTCGCCCCGCCCGTGCTCTGTGAGCCGGATGCCAGCCAGGGCTTCGTGGAGGAATGGCGCGTCAAGCATCTGGTGCATGCCAGCGGTTTTGACCGTCGTTGTGGCGATGACATGCCCCCGCAGTTGCGTGATCTGGCAGCCGGCGCTCTGCTTGACCCTGCTATCTTCGGCTACTGCGGTGCCACCGCGGGTGATCCCGGCGACTGCCGTGAGGACGATGTGCTGGGGCGTCTGAACATTACCTGGACGGCCGGTTACAAGACCGATGCGTCGGGCAATCCGGTGATGTACACCGATGCCGGTGTGGAAGATGCAGCGGGTGATCGCCTCATGTACGACAAGCTGTACAGCTATGGCGGCCGTTCCTTCTCCGTATGGGATGAAAACGGTGGCCTGGTGTTCGACAGCGGTGATGCCATTGAGCAGTTCCTGGCCAGCACAGAGTGCATGTTGGGTGTGGACCGCGCCATTCCCTGTGCGGACTACTTCAACACCGGCCATGACGAAGGGGATTCCCTGGACAGCCGTAGCGATGCCAAGGGGCCGGAGCCGGAAGGTCTGACCATCGGTATGATCGGCGAACAGGCATTCCTGTTCCTGGGCCTGGAGCGCATGGGGGGGATCCTGGTCTACGACATCACCGGCCCTGAAGCGCCGGTGTTCCAGGATTACCTGAATAGCCGTAATACCTGGGACGTGGACCCGGATGCAGGCAACCTGGATGGCTACGGTGATCTGGGGCCGGAAGGGCTGGTCTTCATCAGTGGTGAAGATTCACCCAGCGGAGAGCCGCTGCTGGTGGTGGGGCACGAGGTCAGCGGTTCCACCGCTGTGTACGAAGTGCAGGTATCAGAAGAGTAAGGCGATGCATCCACTGCTGACGCAGTGGGCATTTTGCTCCCTGGCGGGGATGCTGGGCTGGTCGGACGTCAGAAGTCGGACGTCTGACCAACTCATCCCCCTCTCTATCCGCATTACCCCGAATCCCGCAGTGACCGGCTCAGGGCTGCCGTGGGAGCTGTGGTTCCACCGCGATGCTTTCAGCCTGGTTCTCAGCCTCTGGCGTCAGTCGTCCGACGTCAGACCTCCGACCATTCTTTCACGACTTGGCTTTCTGCTTTGCCTCAAAAGCCGCCATCTGCTCCGGCGTCGCCGGCGCCTGAAACTGGTCCTTCCACTCGCTGTACGGCATCCCGTACACCCATTCCCGGGCCTGCTCGTAATCCAGTTCCACATCGCGCTCAGAAGCTGCTGCAGCCAACCATTTGGACAGACAGTTACGACAGAAATCCGCCAGGATCATCAGGTCTATGTTCTGTACTTCCTTGTGTTCGTCCAGATGTTGCAGCAAGCGCCGAAAGGCCGCGGCTTCCAGTTCGGTTTTGGTGGTCTGGTCGATGTCGGTCATGGGGTTCTCCATTCAGGTTTTGCCAAACGTCAGCCCCGGGTGGATTGTAGCGGGGTGATGGCGCTGAGTTGAAAGTTTAAAGTTCAAAGTTTAAACGCGACAAAAGCCATAATGATCTGAGAGCCTGTGCCCGCGATCGCTGGTAAGGGCGCGGGTACAGACTCTCAAAGCTGAAAGCCTGTCACGCGCTTTTCAACTTTAAACTTTGAACTTTCAACTGTTTGCTCATCAGACTTCAATACTGCGCAGATAATCGTCGTAATTACCGCTGAAATCACGAATGCCGTCCGGGGTGATTTCCAGGATCCGGGTGGCCAGGGAGCTGACGAATTCCCGGTCGTGGCTGACGAAGATCAGGGTGCCGGGGTAGTTCTCCAGCGCCAGGTTCAGGGCCTCGATGGATTCCATGTCCAGGTGGTTGGTGGGTTCATCCAGCAACAGCACGTTGGGTTTGGTCAGGGTCAGCTTGCCGAACAGCATGCGACCCTGCTCACCACCGGAAATCACCTTCACGGACTTCTTCACTTCATCGTTGGAAAACAGCATGCGCCCCAGGGCGGCACGCACAGCCTGCTCGCCGTCGGCGGTCCACTGAGCCATCCAGTCGAACAGGATCATGTCCTCTTCAAAGTCGTGGCTGTGATCCTGGGCAAAATAACCCAGCTCGGCGGCGTCTGCCCACTTAACAGTGCCGGTGTCTCCCGCCAGATCACCGGCCAGACAGCGCAGCAGCGTGGTCTTGCCGATACCGTTGGGGCCAATGATGGCGACCCGTTCGCCGGCCTCGATCTGCATGTCCAGCTTCTGGAACAGGGTCAGGTCCTCGAAGCCCTTGGCAAGACCTTCCACGGTCACCGCCTGGCGATGCAGTTTTTTGGTTTGCTCAAAACGGATGTAAGGACTCACCCGACTGGACGGCTTCACCTCTTCCAGCTGGATCTTGTCGATCTGTCTGGCTCGGCTGGTGGCCTGCTTGGCTTTTGAGGCGTTGGCGGAGAAGCGGCTGACGAAGCTCTGCAGTTCGGCGATCTCTTTTTTCTTCTTGGCATTGTCTGCATGGAGACGCTCACGGGCGGCGGTGGCGGCGGTCATGTACTCGTCGTAGTTACCCGGGAACAGGCGCAGTTCGCCATAATCCAGATCCGCCATGTGGGTACAAACGCTGTTCAGGAAGTGACGGTCATGGGAAATGATGATCATGGTGCTGGAACGGGCCACCAGGATATCTTCCAGCCAGCGGATGGTGTGGATGTCCAGATGGTTAGTGGGCTCGTCCAGCAGCAGGATATCCGGATCGGAAAACAGGGCCTGTGCCAGCAGTACCCGCAGCTTCCATCCCGGCGCAACCTCGGACATGGGGCCGTTATGTTGCACTTCGGGGATGCCCAGGCCCAGCAGCAGATCTCCGGCGCGGGCTTCGGCGGTGTAGCCATCCATTTCGGCGAACTGCATCTCCAGTTCGGCCACCCGCATGCCGTCCTCTTCGCTCATTTCTGCCTGGCTGTAGATGCGATCCCGTTCGGCTTTCACTTCCGCCAGTTCGGTATGCCCCATGATGACTGTGTCCAGCACCGTGTGCTCTTCAAAGGCAAACTGGTCCTGGCGCAGCTTGCCGAGGCGGTCGTCAGGGCTGAGCATCACCTGCCCGCTGCTGGGCGCAAGCTCACCGCCGAGGATCTTCATGAAGGTGGATTTGCCGCAGCCATTGGCGCCGATCAGGCCATAGCGGTTGCCGTTGCCGAATTTCACGGAGACGTTTTCAAACAGCGGCTTGGCACCGAACTGCATGGTGATGTTGGCGGTAGAGATCAAGGGACTATCCTGTAGCGAAGCGCGGTGGGCAGAGGCCACCGGGTGCATGAAATGTGGCGGCATTGTACCGGTTCATGTCGTAAAGCGCAGTCCCGCCGGGCAGTTGGGGCCAGACTTGCAGCATCGTCTCGACTTGCTCCGGGGCGGGGGTATCATGGCTCACCTGTTTACTGTACCGGGATGCCACCATGTACGAACTCTCTGTTACCCCACGCTTTTATGAGACTGACGCCTTTGGCCATGTGAACAACACCGTGGTCACTGGCTGGTTCGAAACCGGGCGGACCCCGCTGTTTGAACTGTTCGGTGCGGGCCTGGACAATCCTGCGGCGTTGCCACTGATCCTTGCCCGGGTGGAAGTGGATTTTGTGGGACAGATCTACTACGGCAATGAGGTGCTGATCCGCACCGGCATCGAGCGCATCGGCAACAGCTCCTTTGTGGTGGCCCAGCAGGCCTGGCAGAACGACAAGCTGGTAGCCCGTGGCAAGGCGGTGCAGGTGTACTTCGAGCACGACAAGCAGGCGTCGTCACCGATTCCGGAGGCCTTCCGGGCAGAGCTGGAGCGAAACCTGGGCGAGCTGCCGGAGTAAAGGGCAGCTACGAGCTATGAGCTTTGAGCTGCGAGGAAAGTCAAAAGACAGGGAGTGAGGCTGCAGGGGGGAGGGGATTACCCTGCCTGTGTAGGAGTGGTGGTTTGCTATGCTCTGTGGGTGCGACCACGATGGCGCGTAGCGTCCTCCCGGGATCGCGGTGGAACCACTGCTCCCACAGAGAGGGTTGGGATATCCGGTTTTGAATTTGGCGCCAGTCGTCAGACTTCCGACGTCAGACCATGGCACAGCATCATGGCGTCTTGACGCGATCTCGCTACACTATCAGCCTGAGTTTGCACCTATACCAGCGAGAGAGACCCGGATGGCCTACCAGGGACAACCCAATTTCGACCACCGTCAGCCCCGTCGTATCGGCGTACTGATCACCAATCTCGGCACCCCGGATGCCCCTGAAACGGGTGCTCTGCGTCGCTACCTGCGCGAGTTCCTGTCCGACCCCCGGGTGGTGGAAGTGCCACGCTTTATCTGGTTCTTCATACTCAACCTGGTGATTCTCGTGATCCGCCCGCCCCGGTCTGCCCATGCCTACAAGACGGTCTGGACCGAGGAAGGCTCCCCCTTGCTGGTGCACAGCGAGAATCAACTCAAGGGTATCCGCGAGCGCTTGCAGCAACAGTACGGTGACGATGTGGTGGTGAAGCTGGGCATGCGCTACGGCAACCCTTCCATCGCCAGCCAGCTGCAGGAAATGGAAGAGGAAGGTGTACGTCAGCTGCTGGTGCTGCCGCTCTATCCACAATACTCCGGCTCCACCAATGGCTCCACCTTTGATGCCCTGGCCAAGGACTTCATGCAGCGTCGCTGGCTCCCTGATCTGCGTTTCATCAGTCACTACCCGGATTACCCGCCCTATATTCAGGCCATGGCGGAACACATCCGTACCTACCGTGAGACTCACGGCAGCGCGGACAAGCTGATTTTCAGTTACCACGGTGTGCCCAAACGCTACCTCACCAACGGTGACCCCTACTTCTGCGAATGCCACAAGACGTCACGTCTGTTGGCAGAGGCGCTGGGGCTGAGTGACGACCAGTGGATGACCACCTTTCAGTCCCGCTTCGGCCGAGAAGAGTGGCTGCAGCCCTATACCGACTTCACCATGAAGGCCCTGCCCGGCGAGGGGGTGAAATCCGTGCAACTGTTCTGCCCGGGTTTTTCCGCAGACTGCCTGGAAACCATCGAGGAAATCGATGTGGAAAACCGCGGCTACTTCGAAGAGGCCGGCGGCGAATCCTTCGCCTATATCCCGGCACTCAATGCCGAGCCTGTTCACCTGGATGCGCTCACGCAGTTGATTGAAGACAACCTGCAGGGGTGGCAACGGGAGGACAATCAGCCAGAAACCCGCAACGCCCGCGCCGCCCGGGCGGATGCCCTCAAGTAATCTCCCCTCTCTGTTCCGGTTCATGGCGCCCGCTTTTTGCGGGCGTTTTGCTATCTATCCCCAAAATGGGTGATGCGGATGCATTGTCCCCCAACTAGTATCTCGCTCTAGTGACTGCTTGGCCGGCAGAGACACTCTGACATGTTGGGGTGGCCAGGTTGAACATGGATGTCTCACTCGAAGGGGAGGATGCCCCGAGCGCACAGAAATCAGATCCAGGGGAAGGAAATGCGGTATTTGCTGCTGGTTTTGGCGGGCCTGTCATCGTTGCTTGGCGGCTGTGGCACCATTAATGCCGAGCGCGAAAGCTACATGAAAGATAGCGTCTATGAGGCGCGCCGATATTATGGCGATGCGGTGTCATCGCCTGCGTTTTCACGGTACGAGATGGCGCTGGATTACGAGGTCTCCGACGGTAATCTTTTAGTGAATATCGATCCACAAGAGATTTATACGCAGTCAAAAGAGCTCTTTGTGGTCAAAAAAGAAGTCAGCTATCAACGCTATGGACCGATTCGATATAGCCCGCCAGCCTGTGTAATTAGTGTGGTAACGGTTTTCAATGTGCTATTCGCAATGATCGACGATGACTATGCGGATAGTTTGAAAAAGTCATGTTACAAGGTTTATGAGTGGAACAAGACGGAAAAAGAGTTGCCGCCGGAGTTGGCGGGCATCCAGTCCGTGGAACTGATAAAGCGTGATTACCGGGATAGGGATGGGCGGCTCACTTTCTTTCTGGAAGCGGACGGAAAAAGGATCAATCAAGCGAATCTCACTGGCTTCCGTGGGAACAGTCGTAGTGGTGCATATCAATGGGAAGTGAATAACTGGTTCGACTTCTCCAGGCTAAACCAGGGCGATGATCTGGATATCGTCATTACCAATCGTCGCAACAAAAACAGGTTTACCCTGGTGAGGAAAGTCTCAATCAGTCACCAGGACGCGGAGAATCTGGTTTTCCAGCATAAGTTTGATGGCGTGGTCTCCTTCATGGCTGCCTGTGAGCAATGTAATTATCAGCTTAGGCAGTTATCCCCACTGGAGGTGGCGGAGTTTGATCATCTGGGGGTGGATTATTATTACTATGCCTGGAAAACCTATAGATACTTTGTCAAAGGAAGAGGTGGGAAAAAAGTCAATTCACTGGATATGGGCAGGATCGCCAGCTGCCTGGAAGACAGATTCCGCTACGGCGATATCTATGTGAAGGATTTCTTTGGCAAGACAGAATCGGGTCACAGGAACAGTTTGGCTATGGTGGAAGATATCTATGAGCCGGAACGTTCAAAAATGAGGACAACAGGGCCTGACATTGATGACATCAGGGACTGTGCAAGGGCAAAGCGTGTAGAGGCTGATTTTTTTCATGCTGATTAGTTTGTGTCAGCGAGATGAGATCGCAGGCGAAGTGTTTTATGAAAGGGGAGGAATGAGATGAAAAAGTTCATGCTGTCAGTGTTGCTGGTACTGATTGGCGCAGGGGCAAACGCGGAGATTTATTATCTTGAGTGTGAGGCCATAGGCTATGCGTATTCCTATGACACGAAGCAATTTTACCAGTCAAGGAAGGTGGGTTTTAGATACAAGGATACCCGAGGTTGTGCATTGGGCTCGGAGCGCACCTTTATTCGCAACCAGTGGCGCTCATTCTTTCAGAGTGAGGTGCGTGAATCTTTCAAGTATACCATGGATGTGAAATCCGACTGTGAATGCCATGACAAGCCTGCCTCCGGTGTGTCCCGGGATTTGCAGGATTTCAAAAGTGATTTTGTCAGGAAGGGCTTCTATACCTACAAGTTGCGGGGGTTTGATCCGGAAGACAGGGATTTCTAGGGCCGCTGCCCACTCTTGTTGATATTGACAAGTCCCTGGCAACCGCCCGTTTTTGCTGGCGTTTTGCCATTAATACCCCAAATTGGGGATGTGCGCGCAGCTACCAGTGATTAAGGTAATCCTGAGGGAACAAAGAGGACGCCGGGGTGATTGGGCAAGAAGACCTGACCGAGGTGATGGACGCAATCTACTTTGCGCCTCACCAGAAGCATGGATGGCAGACGTGCCTGGATCTGATCTGCAGGCACAGTGGTGCGGAGGGCGCCCAGCTGCTGATGGTAAATGGTGACAATGGCCAGCTTGTGGCGGGCTACCAGAGCCGATTGCCGATCGGTCAGCCCGCCGATGAAACCGGAGTTGGGGCTGTGGTTGATATGGCCTGGCGTGTTCGCCATGAAATTGATGGGGCACTGGTGGACCTGATCGTGCAGAAGCCACAGGATCAGGTGCCATGGGCCGCGCCGGAAAAGCAGATGCTGGAAGGCTTGATGCCGCATATTGCCCGGGCCATGCGCCAGGAAGAGGCCTCGCGGCTCCTCAATGACCGACAGGCGGCAGTTCATCGGCAGAAACAGGGGGCCATGATGTTACTCGATGGCCAACACAATGTGGTTTTCCTCTCTGCGGAAGCAGAATTGCTGCTATCCAGTACGGCTGCCGCCAGACTGGAAGAGGGGCGCCTGCAGCTGTCTCAGCGCAAGAAACAGACAGAGTTGGATGGCCTGATTCGGGCGTGCTTTGAAACCAGGTCTACTGGCATGGTCAACCTGAAAGGCGGCGAGCCGGGCGCCTCGCGGTTGCTGGTCAGTACAGTGCAGCCGCGGGATCAGAAACTGTTTCAGAGTCATGGACTGGTGGCTGTGTTCATTGTCGGTGACGCCTGCGAAGAAAGTAGCGAAGAGCAGGTTATTGGCCAATGGCTGGGGCTGACGGAATCGGAATCGCGCATTGCCAGCCTGATTGCCCAGGGGCGCCGGCCGGCAGAGATAGCCGGTGATATCGAGCTGTCGGTGCACACCGTGCGGCACCACATCAAGAACATCTACCGCAAGACCGGGGCGCACTCACAATCCCAGTTGACCGCACTGGTGCTCAACTTGCCGGCCTGAGTCATGCTCCGGGGGCGCGGGTCTTGCTATGTTGTGTTGACGGGGTGAGCGGGTCGGACGACTGAAACCGGGTGTCGAACGCACAACGCAGATACCTTTATCACGGGTTCAGGGTGGTGAGACGTTTTGAGTATTCGGGGGCTGATTTTGCCGTCAGACACCTGACTCCCGACGTCCTACAAACAAGAGGCTGACATCATGTTTGCTGGAAAGGGACTGGATTCATTACTGGATGCGCTTTATTACGCGCCCTATGACGCCTCTGGCTGGCAGGAATTCCTGAACCGGATCGTCAGCCTGTCCGGCAGCCGTTCAGCACGTATTCTGGTGATGAACAAGAGTGCAGACCAGGTCTTCAATGGCGTGCAGGTGAACACGGATGCCAGTGCCTACCAGGCGTTTGTCGATCACTATGTGAACCTCTGCCCGTGGCGGCCGGGGCTCTCCACCTTGCCCCCCGGAAAGTTCTATTCCTCGTTTCTGGACGGCATCTGCGACCAGAAAACTTTCTATCGTTCCGAGTTCTTCAATGACTGGGCTCGCCATCTGGATATCCATCACGGGGCCAGTGGCACGGTCTGGCAGCATGATGGCCAGACCATTCAGATGTTCATGCAGCGCACCGGTGGTCAGGGGCACTTTACCCGTGATGAAACCAACGCCTTCAACGCGCTGGCGCCTCATATTCGCAGGGCGCTGCGCTTGGAGGCCATCATGCACCAGCGCAGGCAGCAACAGGCGTTTCTCGAGCAGCAGGGGCGCTTCAGTGCCATGTTGCTGGTCAATGCCGCAGGCGAGGTGGTCTATGCTTCCGAGTCTGCCTGGCACACCCTGCGTGATGAACCCGGCATCCGAATGCATGCTCGCAAACTGCGCCTGCAAGACAAAGCCAGCCAGGAAAATCTGGACCGACTGCTCACCGCTTCTTTTGCTGGTGGCAGTGCTCATGCCCCGGTCACCGGCGGCGTCGTGCCGCTTTGGCGCTATGCTCGAACGCCGTTGCTGATGCAGGTGATCCCCTTGCATCCGGATGCGGACAGCACTTTGATGCCGGTTCCCGCCCATGCTGCTATCTATTTGGTAGACAGCGAGCAAGAAACACAGATCGATCTGGACAAGCTGGCATCACTGCTGGACCTGACCGCCGCTGAGGCGAGGGTGGCAGCACTGATTTCCCAGGGCGACAAGCCTGCCGACATCGCGGCCTTTTGTGGCGTGTCTGTGCACACTGTGCGTAGCCAGATCAAGAGTATCTTCCTCAAGACCGAGGTTTCCAGCCAGGCCCAGCTCACCAAGCTGGTTCGGGCGCTGCCTGTGCAGCGTCAGGTCCCTCTCCCCAGAACCCCTTTTCTCCTGTCCAGTGCGGGCTGATGAACGCTGTTTTCGAGAAAATGTTGGGTTGATGTCTTTGCGTACCCAATTTGGGGGATGCGCCGCCCTTTGCTAGTCCTTTAGTGTGATCCTGCAATGCAATTATCTGGAGGGATCATGAATACATTCAAACTCAGTGCACTCGCTGTCGCCATTACCGCTGTTGCAGCCTGTGGTGGGGACGGTTCTTCATCGGGTAGGGGGGCTACACCCGCAGCAACCCCGTCCGAAACCGGCGTCTTTGTCGACAGTGCTGTTGCAGGCATCAACTACAGCACCTCCCCAAGTGGCATGTCAGGCAAGACCAATGCGCTCGGGGAATACAACTATGAGGAAGGTGACACGGTGACCTTCTCCATTGGGGGGACCTCCCTGCCGCCGGTGGCAGCTTCGGGGCGTGTGACGCCGGCGGATATGTCGGATGATGCCGACATCGTGACCAATGTGTTGCAGCTGCTTCAGACACTGGATGAGGACGGTAACCCGGATAACGGGATCTCTATTGGGGATCAGGCCCATAATTTGCTGGATGGCGTGTCCCTGGATGTGACCGGCGCTGCCGGTGACTTTGATTCCCAGGCGGAGACGGCCATCGGCGAAACTCTGGTCAGCGAAGAGCAAGCCAATGAGCACTTTGCTCAATCCCAGCAGGCGGATCTCCGGGGGAGCTGGGTGTTTGTTGAGCCAGCGGGTGAAAGCAGCAACGGGCAAGGCCCCAATGGGGAAGAGATCAATGTGATCACCTTCCTGGATGGGCAGCGCTATATTGTCGCTCACAAGTACGGAAATGAAGATCAGGGCGCCGCGACCGTGGAGTGGGGGTTCTACAGTTGGGATCCCGTATCCGGTCAGCTGAGTACCGAAGTCTCTCTGGAGTCAGATTCTGACGGTGGCCTGGGTAACGGAACCGACACCCTGAGGCTGGTCGGTGATGAACTGCATCTCGGCAGCGAAGAAGGGGCGGAAACGCCATTCATGGCGGTAGAGAGTTCCAGTAATCCCTACGTGGGCAGCTGGTATCTTCCTGAAGGGGAGGACTTCAATGTGCTGACCATTCTGGATGGCAGTAACTACGTTGTCGCACACTCCAATAATGCTGAAGCCTATACCGGTGAGCCTGTGTCTGCATCCTCCGAATGGGGGACCTACAGCATTGCTGGAGGTCAGTTCCAGGTCACCGGGAATGTCAGTGAAACCGATGGGCCTGGTGGTTTTTATGACGATGGTAGCGGCGCGTCTGCCGATGTTGAGGCAACGGCCTATGGCGACCTCTTGATGGCGTTTGGTCCGCAAGACCGTATTGCGTTTGTTCGCGTTGGTCGCTTTCCGGTAGACCTGGAAGATCTTTCTGGAGAAGAAAGCACGGTGATTGTGGAGCGCGTTACCGAGATGGGCTTCCCTGATGACGGCATGCCGTTTGGTTTTGTGTTCGAAATGGCAGGCGAGGATCTGGATGGTAACGGGGAAAATGACTACAGCATGGTGCAGCTGGGTGGTGATGGTTCCGGCACCCTTACCTTTGCCCTGGAAACCGAGGATGAAGAAGAGTCGGTAATCAACGCTCCGTGGGAGATGCTGGACAGTGGAACGCTTTCCTTTACAGAAACCATCCCGGGCGATCTGAGTACGGGTTCCTGGAACTTCGCCATTATCAAAGGTGGCGATGAAGGGCCGCTGGCATTGGTAGACTTCAGCCACATCTCTGGCGGGACCCATAATCCCCTGGGATTCTTCATCAGTCCGCTGTTCCCGACCGGCCCAGCCCCCGGGTCTGCTGAGTAATTGCAACAGGAAACGAGCCCTCCCGGGCTCGTTTCCTTATGTGCGATTGCTGCTATTGAGTGACTCCATCGCCTTCATCGGGGTGATGTTCCATTGATCGTTATGCCGACAGGGTTATTGTCCAAAGACTGTTGATGTTCAGCAGATACCACCTGAACGCCCTTGAGCCTGTCTTGAACTAGCCCGCAGGGCCGTTAGCCCAATAGTCAGGATGGGGAGTGCTACCTCAGCAACGCGGTCAAAATCTGGCTGATCAGTTCTCCTTGCCGTGAACAGCCGGTTTTCTGGAATATCTGCTTGATTTGCGAGCGTACGGTGTTGACGCTGCGCCCCAGTTGTCTGCTAACCAGCTGCACATCGTTTCCGCTGAGGAGTTCCTCGCATACCTGGGCTTCGGCCCGCGTCAGGTCGAAATAAGCGGCAATCTTTTCGGCATTGGGTAGCGTGCGATGAGTTGGTTCATAGACCATGACGAGCGCGCCGCCTGCCAATAGTTCACTGCTCTCAATGGGCCGAATAACGAATATCAAAGGGGGGCGGGGTCCCCGTTTGAGAAACAGGGTTTCGCTGCAATAGTTTTCCTTGCCGATGCTGGAGCGTACCACCTGGGTAGAAGCTCGCATGAAGGCACCTTGAACATCGTCCTCAGCAAAACGGAAGCGTTCTTCTCGAATGCTCAGGCATTGCTCACGGGCGATAAGATCTCGGGCTGTCTTGTTCGAATAGAGAATGGTCGCCATGTTATCGAGGACAAAGGTGGCGTCGGGAAGGACATCAATCACCGCGGCAAGGGATGAGGTTGTTTCGTTACGGTTCTCCAGTTGCCGGAAAAGCTGCATGGCTTGGCGGATATGGGGAACCAGACGATTCAGGGCCTCCAGTTCAGCAGTTTGGTAGGCCCCTTGACCTACGGTGCGCTGAATGGTCAGTACATAACTATGGGTTCGAGTGGTGTCGACGACCAACCAGGCGGAGTCAAGCATGTCCTGGTCGTTTTCCCATTTGGAATAGTCTTCGTCAGGCTCAAAATCCGGCAGCAGGGGCAGGGCAGACTGGAACAGGCCCGGTGCTTGTTTGACGGCCTGATGGGTGACCACATCCTGGGCGATCATGTTGTTTTTCAGATACCAGTCGATGAAGGCTTCCGACAGACCGTGATACCAGAGATGATCGATCTGCAGGGGGGCTCGTCTGACCATGAGCAACTGGGATGCGCAACCGTTAATGGCACTGGCCAGTTTTTCCAGAAAAGGGTGGAACCCCTCGGTATGGGTGAGCGCGCCATAGAGTGAATGGAGCAGTTCAGACTCATTGTTGAGCGTCATTGAGGCATTCATCCCAATGCCCTCACCAGCATGGCAATTAGCTCGAGTGGCTGTGATGGTTGTCATGCTATTCCCCCTGCTGGCTACCGGTCGTTGTCGGATTCGCCCATGAATCCAGGCGACGACCATTATGATGGGCAGCAATCCTTTCCCCATCCCCCAAACAGGGGATAGCAAGTACCTTACCGGTGCACGGAGGAAGTGTGAAGTGGATCACGATGTGCGGTTTGGCCGGGGGAGGGGATGGCGGCAAAGGGGAGGTCATTGCGGAGTAAGCAGTAACGAGTCACGAGAAGCGAAAACCCGCCAATGGGGTTTGTCTTTCGCAACTCGCAACTCGTCACGCTATGCCAGAAACGATAAACGGGCGTCGCGGGTTGAAGTTTGTGCGTGAAATCAGGCCGTCAGCTGCCGGATCAGTTCGTCAGTGAACTCGTCGGTGCTGGCACGCCCCCCCAGATCCGGGGTAACCACTTCACCGGCGCCCACTACCTGGCGTACGGTGCGGCGCAGCAGTTTCGCCTTGTCGTGCAGTTCCATGTAATCGAGCATCATGGCGCCTGCCAGGATAATGGCGGTGGGATTGGCGATGCCCTTGCCGGCAATGTCCGGGGCGCTGCCGTGCACCGCTTCGAACAGGCCACCGTGTTCGCCAATATTGGCGCCGGGTGCCACACCGAGTCCGCCGATCAGGCCGGCGCACAGGTCGGACAGGATGTCACCGAACAGGTTGGTAGTGACGATCACATCGAAGCGATGGGGGTTCATGGCCAGCTGCATGGCAGTGGCATCCACGATCATCTCTTCATGTTCCAGATCCGGGTAGTCTTCGCGTACCTTGCGAGCCACATCAAGGAACAGGCCGGAGGTGGACTTCATAATGTTGGCCTTGTGCACCACCGTGACCTTCTTGCGGCCCTGCTTCATGGCGGTTTCATAGGCAAAGCGCAGCAGGCGTTCGGATTCGGTGCGGGTGATGCGGCTGCGCAACTCGGCGGTTTCGCCATCGTCACTGACGGTTTGACCCAGCCCTGAATAGATGCCCTCGATATTTTCCCGGATGGTCATGATGTCCACGTTGTCATAACGGGATTTCACTCCGGGAATGGACAGCGCCGGGCGCACGTTGGCAAACAGGTCGAAGGTCTTGCGCAGGGTCACATTGACGGAGGTGAAGCCTCCCCCGACTGGTGTGGTGATCGGTCCTTTCAGGGCCAGGCGATTGCGCTTGAGCGTGGCCAGGGTTGCTTCCGGTACCAGATCCAGCCCCTGATCCAGAGCAGTCTGGCCGGCAATGGCATAGTCAAATTCGAGGCCGCAGTCCAGGGCCTTCAATACGCGAACGGTGGCATCCACAATGTCCGGGCCGATACCATCGCCCGGGATTACGGTTACGGTGTTTTCGTTCATACTGCCTCCTGAATGGCCATTACTGCGGGGCTTCCCATTCTGCCCGCAGGCGCGGCTAAATTGAATGCCGACCAAAGTCGCACCGCATCTTGCTCACACTTTCAAGGACGACTATGCACCAGCTTCAGGACATTGTTGTGAAAGCCCTGCTGACGTTGCTGCTGTACTGCCCTGGCTGGGCCGGGGCGCAGGCTCTGGAGGCCTATCTGGCCCGCCCCGAGCCGGATTTCGCCTGGCAGCATTATCACCACGAAGCGGGTTGGCTGGCAGATCACTATTTCCTGCGCGTTACCTCCCAGCGCTGGCTGGACAGGCAACAGGTGGATCAACCGCTATGGGAGCATGAGGTAACGGTGTCGGTGCCCTGGTCGCCGGCCTGTCCCGGGCGTGACCGGCAGGACCAGACCGCCCTGGTGTTGATCAGTGGGGGGGAGCGACCGGGAGCGCAAGAGCGTACTGCGCCCGGCAGCATGGCCACGGCGCTGACCTTGCTGTTCTGCCGTCCGGTGGTGGAAGTGCGTCAGGTTCCCAACCAGCCACTGACGTTCGCGGGGGAGGCCCGGGCCCGTTCGGAAGACAGTCTGCTGGCCCGCTCCATGACGCTGGCGGTGGCGCAGCCACAGCATGAGTGGCCGGTCCACAATGCCATGGTCAAGGCGGTCATTGCTGCCATGGATGCGGTGCAGGCGTTCAGTCGCCAGCAATCCGGTGTGGACGCGATTGAGGATTTTGCCCTGCTGGGCTCGTCCAAACGCGGCTGGACCGCCTGGCTGGTGGCGGCCCATGATCCGCGCATCCGGGCACTGGTGCCGGTGTCCATCGACATGCTGAACCTGGGCCGGCAGTTTGATCATCAATATGCCAGCTACGGTGAATATACCCCGGCCCTCAAGGCGTTCAGCGCGGAAGGGATTGATTGCCTGATCCGCAGCGAGTCGGGCAAGGCCATGCTCGATCAGGTAGATCCCTGGGGCTATCGGGAGCAGTTAACGTTGCCCAAGCTGGTGATCAATGCCTCAGGTGACCCTTACTTCGTCAGTGATAGTTGGCGCTTTTATTACCCGTGGCTCGCGGGTAACAACTGGCTGCGTTATACCCCGAATACCGGACATTCCCAGGGCGATGGCATGGCGCGCCTTAACCGCCTTGCCCAGGTAGCCAACTGGCTGGATCAGGTGCTGGCGGGGGAGACGCCGCCGTCGATCGATTCCCGGGTTACAGACAATGTGCTGGAAGTCCGCCCCAGTCAGTCGCCCCGTGAGATGGTGCTGTGGCAGGCCGATAATCCCGACGCGCGGGACTTTCGCCTGGCGACCTCCGGCGCGAACTGGCGCCCGGTGGCGCTGATACCGGATGACGACGGGGTCTACAGGGTGTCTCTGGACGCGCCGGCGCAGGGTTATCGTGGCTGGTTTGTGGAGGCCCGTTTTGGCGGCTGGTGGGGCGTGCAGCAGCAGATCTACACCAGTGGCGTGCAGGTGCGGCCGCAGGTGCTGCCTTACACGCCAAGAGACTGTGCTTCACCCCGCGGCGAAGCCAATTCATGACATAATGTCAGGCCAGACGCTGGACGCCGGATGCCTGACGGAAAACCGATAAAGAACCAGGTGCATAACCTGTAATGCGGTTCAGTTCAGCCCGATGGCTCTGTGGGAGCGCTTGTGTCCTTTAGGGTATGTCTGCACGCGAAGTTTTTTCATTGCGCTTCATTCGCGTGCAAGCACGCTCCCACAAAAAACATAATCGTGGACCCCCCGTGTTGTGCGATCAGGTTTGAGTTCGTCGGGTTTGGGCCTTTGATTTTTGGCATCCGGCATCCGGCGTCATACGTAAATTGCCCCGACCAGGGAGAAACATGTGAGTGCTGTCATTTCCGTCAAGGATCTTAACAAGATCTATGATTCCGGCTTCCAGGCCCTCAAGGGGGTGAACCTGGAGATTCAGGCCGGAGAGATTTTTGCCTTACTGGGGCCCAACGGGGCCGGCAAGACTACCCTGATCAGCATCATTTGCGGCATCGTCAATCCGTCCAGTGGCAAGGTGCTGGCGGATGGCCATGACATTATCAAGGAATTCCGTGCGGCGCGCAGTGCCATCGGGTTGGTGCCCCAGGAACTTTCCACCGATGCCTTTGAAACGGTATGGGGCACGGTAAGCTTCAGTCGTGGCCTGTTCGGCAAGCCGCGCAATGATGCCCACATCGAGAAAGTGCTGCGTGACTTGTCTCTGTGGGACAAGAAAGACAACAAGATCATGATGCTGTCTGGCGGTATGAAGCGCCGGGTCATGATTGCCAAGGCTCTGTCCCACGAGCCCAAGATCCTGTTTCTGGATGAACCTACCGCCGGGGTGGATGTGGAGTTGCGCCGGGAAATGTGGGAAATGGTGCGGGAGCTGCGTGAGCAGGGCGTTACCATCATCCTGACTACCCATTACATTGAGGAAGCCGAAGAGATGGCGGACCGGGTGGGGATCATCAATCGTGGCGAGATCGTGCTGGTGGATGAGAAGACGCGGTTGATGGAAAAGCTGGGCCGCAAGCAGTTGACCGTGCAGCTGGCCGAGCCGCTGCAGACCCTGCCCGGCTCCCTCAACTATGAAGCCCTGGAATTGGTCAACGATGGCTGGTCATTGATCTATACCTATGATGCCAACCAGGAAAGTACCGGTATCGCCGAGCTATTGCGCCAACTCAATGAGGAAGGGATCGACTTCAAGGATCTGCATTCCCGACAGAGTTCGCTGGAGGATATCTTTGTGGATCTGGTGAAGAACGGCGAGCGGGCACTGACAGGAGAGGCAACATGAATTTTTACTCCATCAAGGCCATCTACAAGTTCGAAATGGCGCGCACCTGGCGCACCCTGATGCAGAGCATTGCTTCGCCGGTGATTTCCACCTCGTTGTACTTTGTGGTGTTCGGTTCTGCTATCGGCTCGCGGATGGTGGAAATCGATGGTGTCAGCTACGGCGCCTTCATCATTCCCGGCCTGATCATGCTCACGCTAATGACACAGAGCATTTCCAATGCGTCGTTTGGCATCTATATGCCTACCTTTTCCGGCACCATCTATGAAGTGCTGTCGGCACCGGTGTCCTATGTGGAAATCGTCCTTGGCTATGTGGGTGCAGCGGCCACCAAATCGTCCATTCTCGGTCTGCTTATTTTGCTGACCGCGCGGTTCTTTGTGGACTACGAGGTCCAGCACCCGTTCATGATGCTGGCCTTCCTGTTCCTCACCGCCATTACCTTCAGTCTGTTTGGTTTTATCATTGGAGTGTGGGCCGATACCTTTGAAAAGCTGCAAATCATTCCATTGATGATCATCACGCCACTGACCTTTCTCGGTGGCAGTTTCTACTCCATCGACATGTTGCCGCCGTTTTGGCAGACCGTGACGTTGTTCAATCCGGTGGTCTATCTGATCAGTGGCTTTCGTTACAGTTTCTTCGGTACTGCGGATGTGCATGTGGGGGTGAGTATCGGTATGACCGCCCTGTTCCTTGCCATTTGTATCGGGCTGGTGGGGTGGATCTTCAAGACCGGCTACAAGCTGAAGAGTTGAGGCGGCGATGATTGTCAGGGAACGCCCCAACGCCGTTGCACTGCTGTTTGCGTTACGCGGTTCCATTGTCCCGGAGATTCTGCCGCACATAATTTGTGTTGCTCTGTTTGCCTCCGGGGTTACCGCCCTGAGTCATTCTCACCTGGTGGAGATCAGTGCCTTCTCGGTGATGCCTGTCACCTTGCTGGGGATCGCCTTGTCCATTCTGCTGGGGTTTCGCAACAATGCGGCGTACGATCGCTGGTGGGAAGCACGCAAGCAGTGGGGGCAGATGGTATTCGAGGTTCGCAGTCTGGCCCGGGCCAGTGGCAGCTTGCTCGGTGAGGACAGCCCGGTGCGTCGTGCCTTGTTGATGCGGGTGCTGGCCCATGCCCATGCCCTCAATGCACAGCTGCGCAAAGAACCGCTGACAGAGACTTTGACCCAATGGGTTGCACAGGAGACCCTGCAGGCGGCCCGCCAGCGGAGCAATCCGGCAGAGGCGTTCATTGCCCAGTGCGGGCAGTTGCTGGGCGCCGAATACCGGCAGGGGCGACTGGACAGTATGGGGCTGAAACTGCTGGATGAGCGACTGACGGCCTTGAGCGGTATCCAGGCAGCCTGTGAGCGCATCGCTGCTACCCCGTTGCCGTTTGCCTATACGTTACTGGTGCACCGCACCGCCTATGCCTATTGCTACCTGCTTCCCTTCGCGCTGGTGGGCGGCCTGGGCTGGGCTGCGCCAGTACTGGTGGCGGCTGTGGCTTATACCTTCTTCGGCATCGACAAGTTGTCCGAGCATCTGGAAACGCCGTTCGGTCGTGATCCCAATGATCTGCCACTGGATGCCCTGTGTCGTATTCATGAGATCTCCGTGGCCGATGCCTTGGGCGATCCTGCACCGCCGCCCCTGCCGGTGAAACACTTCCAGTTGCAGTAGCAAAAGCAGCTGTGAGCAGCGCGCTTCCTGGTCAGAAGATAAACCGTTGTTACCGTAGAGCACACAGCGTTCACTGAGGACAGAAGGGTTTTTCTGTGGCCTCGGTGAACTCTGTGGCGAATGTGCCTCTGCCTTTGCCTGACATACCTCATATGGGGGATGTGCGCCTTGCCACGGCTCGTTACCGTTAACCCGTTGCGGAGATCGTTCCGCCTGTACGGATAACGAAGAGGGGATAGTGATGCGCTGGTTTGTCATGCTGATGGTTGGATTGGGGATGTCCCTGCCGGCAGTGGCAGAGGACTTCAATTACTCTGGCCACAAGGTAACGGTTAACGGGGTGCCGGCTGCTGTGTTCGGTGGCTATGACAACTTTGAAGGCAAGGGTGGTGGCTTTTCACGGGATGGCAGCACTTACCACTTCGGCAAGGATGGCACGGTCACGGTCAACTGGGCCGGTGGTCGCACGGTGAAAGCGGATTGGGGGCTGGTGCGCACCAAGGGTGGCGGTGATTTCATGCGGATCAAATCCAGCCCCGGCAAGCCGGAGTTCGTCGGCGCCTACATCCTGGCCATGAAGATCAAGGACCAGCACCATATTTCCAAGTTCTATTTCCTGCCGGATTCCAATGAAATCTGGGAGACCTCTGCGCGTTATCAGATGATGAAGAAGCAGTAACGCAGCACGCTTCACGCAGCACGCAACAACGCGGGCAAGGCTGGTGTTGTTTTAACCCCGGTGCCCGCGCCCTTCGATGAGTCGCGCCCTCAAGCGTAAAAAGTTCACACCCAAAGCAGGTCGCGTTGTTGCGTGAAGCGTGTTGCGTGCTGCATGGAATCACACCACCTCGAACGTCAGACCTGCCTTGTTCTGCAGTCGTTTGAGCAGGGCTTCGCCGAGCAGGCTGGCGGTGGTCCAGAAGCCGCCGGGGGCTTCGGGGGAAATGTCTCTGGCCAGACACACGGCGGATTCGGCCAGCATCTTGGAGGTGGAGCCATAACCCGGATCCGCATCGCCGGTCACCTTCACCTGGAGCATGTCGCCGCTGGCGGTGTGGCCAACAAGGCGCACATCAAAAAAACCGGCTTTCTGCGCTTCCGGGCTGGGGCCTTCGCCAGGTTGTGGAACCACAAACTTGTTCAATGCCCAGCGGGTCGGGGCAATGGCCGCAGCACCAAAGAACAGGCCTGTGCCGATACCAATGCCCAGCGCCTTGAGCCGGCCGCCGATGCCGTCGCCGGTAAGCATGCCTTCGTTGTAAGTCATGTCCTTGCTGTAATCGTTCAGTGCGTTGGAACGATGGACGATACGGCTGTTGATGGCATCCATGACGAAGGGGGCAGCCCAGGCATGCAGGTCATCTTCATATTCCGGCATGGTGATGCTGTGCTGGCGAGCGCCAAGGCCATGGTTCGGGGGGCACAGAAGATAAGGGTTGGCCAGTTTTTTGCGCAGTGCCGGATCTTTGGACGCTTCTTCGGCAATGTTCATCATGCTAGCCACGGTGCCTCCGGAGACGCCGCCTTTGGCTACTTTCACGCGCATGGCCACACGGGTGGCCGGGGCCTTGAACTGCTTCTGCGCCTGCTGCTGCAGGAAGAAGACCCCCATGTCGGACGGGATGGAGTCAAAGCCGCAGCAATGCACAATGCGGGCACCGTTCTGCTTGGCGGTGGCCTCGTATTTTTCCAGCATGGCGGCAATCCATTGGGCCTCGCCGGTCAGGTCGCAATAGTCGGTGCCGCTGTCGGTACAGGCGCGAATCATGGGTTCGCCGTACAGGGCGTAGGGCCCCACGGTGGAGATCACCACGGCGGTCTGGGCGCATAGTGCATCCAGGCTGGCCGGGTCGTTGGCATTGGCGGTGAGCAGCGGCAGTTGGCTGGCAGCGCTGCCAAGTGCGCCTTTGACTTGTTCCAGCTTGTCCCGGGAGCGGCCGGCTGCGGCCCATTTCAGCTCGCCGTCCACACCGTAGGTGTCGGTGAGGTACTGACAGAGAATCTGGCCAACAAAACTGGTGGCGCCGAAGACCACCACATCGAAGGGGGTGTCGCTCATGAGAACTCCTTGTGCTGACAGGCTGAATCAATCCAGAACAAGAGGGTAACGGACAAGACAGACAAAGTATCTGCCTGACTGTGAAAAAGGCGAGAGAGGCCACCCCGGTGTCGTTATCCACGGCAATGGGATGGCCCTTCGTGGGGCGCTATCAGGGCTGGATCTGGTACCGGCGGATTAATGCCGCTTTTTTGCCCGGGTGGAAGTTGATGTTGGTGGCGCTGTGGTCGGCGTGGGCCAGCAAGCGGTGATCCATCACCCGGAACCATAGCGGGGGCACGTAGCTGATCAGGAACATCCCGAAATAGCCGTTGGGTAATGTGGGCAGATTGTCGAAATGCCGCAGGCTCTGATAGCGACGTGCGGGGTGGGCATGGTGGTCAGAGTGGCGCTGCAGGTGAAAGGACGCCCAGTTGGAGAACATGTGGTTGCTGTTCCAGCTGTGGTGAGGCTGGGTACGCTCATAGCGGCCGTCAGGCTGCTTGTGGCGTAACAGGCCATAGTGTTCCACATAGTTGGCAGAGGTCAGCTGCAGGTAGGACCACAGGGTGACGGCGGCAATGAAGGGCGCCATCTGCCAGCCAAACAGGGCAATGATGCTGCCCCATATCAACACGCTCATCAGGGCGGGCTGAAGAATTTCATTATGCAGCGACCATACCGGTTGACCCTGCTTTTTCAGCCGCGCGGCCTCCAGTTCCCAGGCACGGAAAAAGGCACCGGGAATTTCCCGCAGGGCAAAGCCCCAGATGGTCTCGCCCATGCGGGATGATGCCGGGTCTTCCGGGGTAGCCACGTCACGGTGGTGGCCCTTGTTGTGTTCAATGGGGAAGTGGCCGTATCCCAGCGGGGCCAGCACTATCTTGGCCAGCCAGCGCTCCAGGCGGGTTTTCTTGTGGCCCAGTTCATGGCCCAGATTGATCCCTGCGGCGCCACAGATGGTACCGGTGAGCAGCACCATGGCCAGCCAGCCATGCCAGGGGAGAGTGTGAGTGCCAACAAACCACATGCCGAACAGATAGGCGCCGATCAGGATAGGGACCAGGGCGTAGGTCATGTACCGGTAGTACGGATCCGCCTCCAGTTGTGGAACCACCTCTTCCGGCGGGTTGCTTTGGTCCTCGCCGATCAGCATGTCCAGCAGGGGGATGATCAGGTAATAGAACATGAGTGGGAGCCACAGGGTGAGTGCTTCACCGGTGGCAAAGTAAAGCACCGGACCGAGAAAGACACTGCCGGGTACCAGCAGTGACACCATCCACAGCGCGCGCTTGCGGTCACGGTATTCGACCCCGGACGGGCCAGTAAAGACACCTGCCTTGCTCATGGTTATTGCCTCTTGTTGTTGTTCATGGCTTTCATCTTGCGCTGCTGAAGCCATCAGCAGCACCGCCATAGATGGCAAAAAATCGTCATATAGTGACAGATTAAACAGAATGTTTTAGCGTGGGGCTTCCGTTGCTTGCTGGTACCGTCCAATGGACCCGATGGCTCCCGAACGATTGAAACCCGGCATACACCCAGCTTACAGCCGCCTGTTGTGTGCCTGGCTGCAGGGGCAGGGCTTTAGCCAGGCGGATATTTTCAGTGGTACCCGTCTGCAGTGGTCGGAGCTGGTCAATGAGCACCGCTATCTCAGCCTGGAACAGCTTTCACGGCTGATCCGGCGGGCCAGGGCACTGACCGGTGTTGAGGGGCAAGGGCTGGAACTGGGCCGTTCCACATCGGTGTCTGCCCATGGTGCCCTGGGATATGCAGTGGTCTCCTCAGCCAATCTGGGTGACATGCTGTCGGTGCTGGAGCGGTTTGTTTCCATTCGCATACGCTGGGTGTCGCTTTACCTGCGTCGCGAGCCGGGTGTGGCACACCTGGACATCAAGGAAACGGTGGATCTGGGCGACTGCCGGGAGTTCATCCATGGTGCCCTGCTGGGCACCTTTGTGCAGATGGTGCAGGCAGTAACGCCCAATCAGTGCCAGCGGTTGTCGGTGGCGCTGCCTTTTTCTTCTCCGGCTATTCAGGCCCGTTACAGTGCGTTGATGGATTGCCAGCTGTGTTTCGCTGCCCCGGCTTTTACCATCAGCCTTCCGGAGGTCCTGTTGGCGACCCCCTGTTTGACCGCAGATGTAGCCACTCACCGCAATGCCATCCGGGATTGCGAGCACCAGCGAGCCACCTTGCAACGGGGTGGGCCATTGAGCCAGCAGATCAGTATCGCGCTGTTGGATCAAGGCGGCCAATTCCCCTCTCTGGAGGTGATGGCGGAGCGCTTTGCCATGTCGTCACGGTCATTAATTCGCAAACTGAAAAGCGAGGACACCAGCTACCAGCAATTGCTGGATGAGGTACGCAAGGAGCAGGCGCTTTGGTTGTTGCAGGAAACCAGTTTGCCCATCGAGCGCATTGCCGAGCAGTTGGGCTACCAGGATACCTCCAACTTCAGTCGCACCTTTCGGCGCTGGTTCGGCCAAACGCCCCTGGCCATGCGCAAGGGGGCGTCCCCGGAGCCCTGATTCAGGGTTGGCGTAGCACGAAGTCTACCTTGTCGCGCACCGCGCAATCCGGACAGGACCAGGTATCGGGAATCTCAATCCAGTGTGTGCCAGGCGCAAAGCCTTCCCGCTCTTCGCCTTGGCGCTCGTCATAGATATAGCCGCAATTGGGGCATTGAAACTGATGCAGCCGGTCCTGTTCCTGCTCAGCCTGCTGAGCGGCGGCCAACGCTGCGGAATCCACATCGGGCTCTGAATCAGCGCTCTGGTAAGTCACCGGGGCTGTACGCCATTTTGCCAGCAGGGCAGTACGTTTCTCCGGCTGCAGGTTGGCTTTGCTCAGGTCCCCCTGATAGTGCTTGTAGACCAGCGGGTCCATTTTCTTGAACCAGACAAAAGGCAAGTAGGCAGGGATCAGCATGGAGGCATACCCGGAAGGCAGCTGCGGGCTGTCATCGAAATGGCGTAATGCCTGGAAGCGGCGGGTGGGGTTGGCATGGTGGTCAGAGTGGCGCTGCAGCTGATAAAGAAACAGGTTGGTGACGATGTGGTTGCTGTTCCAGGAGTGGCGTGGCTGGCAGCGTTCATAGCGGCCCCGTTCATCCTTCTGGCGCAGCAGACCGTAGTGTTCCATGTAATTGATGACTTCCAGCAGTGACGCTCCGTAGAACGCCTGCAGGAGCAGGAACGGTAATACGATCCAGCCGAACACCGCGGTCAGCGATACAAACAGCACCACGGTCATCAACCAGGCCTGCAGGTTCTCATTGTGCAATGACCACAGCGGTTGCTCACAGCGTTGTAGCCGTTTCGCTTCAATGTCCCAGGCGGATTTGAGGCTGCCGGTCATGGTGCGCGGCAGGAACTGCCAGAAGGATTCGCCCATGCGGGACGACGCCGGGTCTTCCGGTGTGGCTACATTCTTGTGATGGCCTTTGTTGTGCTCCACAAAGAAATGCCCGTAGGCCACGGGCGCGAGGGTGATCTTGGCCAGCCACCGTTCCAGGCTGCCTTTCTTGTGGCCCAGCTCATGGGCCGTGTTGATGGCGATGCCATTGACTGCGCCGACGCTGAGGATCAGGCCAAGTATTCCCCACCAGGGGGCATTGCCTTGGGCCACGATCCAGGCGCCCAGAATGGTGGCCAGATACTGGGTGGGGATGTAGGCGTATACGATCAGTCGGTAGTAGCGGTCATCCTCCAGCGCTTGCACGGCAGATTCAGGCGGGTTGTTGGTGTCGGTGCCGATGACCCAGTCGGCAAAGGGGATCAGCATATAGACCAGAATCGGGCCGCCCCACAGCAGCACAGGCCAGGACCAGACGAATTGATAGATCAGCAGCAATGTCAGGGCGAGTACGGGAATTCCGGGGCTGAGCAGCCACAGGTAGCGCTTGCCATCTTGCCAGGATGCGGTTGGTGTTTGTTGTGATTGTGCAAAAGCCATGGTCCACCTCAATCGTCGAGACGCAAAGGGCATACCTTTACCGTATGCCTGTCTCGCGGGTAGGCCAAGTTGCGGATTGTATCGGCTTGGAAAGTTTTGATGAGAGGCGGCTTTTTGCCTATGAAATGCGGTGCATTTCCCGCATCAAGCGACCACCGAAGGGGCTTGTGTATCCAGGATAACGCCATTCCTGGCCAGGCTTTCTGGCTGGTTCACCAAGCGCAACACTTCTTGAATTTTCTGCCGCTGCCGCACGGGCAGGGATCATTGCGGCCAGGTTTGAGCGTGGATACCGAGGTCTCGCCATCCACATAAAACCAGTGCCCGTCCTGGCGGATAAAATTGGAAATCTCCTCCAGCATGTTGAAGTCGCTGTGCGCCTGGCTCACCGCCTGAAAATGCACTCTGCCTGTATCGCCGTCCTGGCTGGCGTCAAGGATGGTCAGCCCGAGCCAACGCTCCTGGTCATCCAGCGACAGGGTGGCTGGCCGGGTGGAAGGGTGCCAGCTGCGCTGAATATAGTCAGCCTTGCCCAGCGCAAAGGCGCTGAAGCGTGAACGCATCAAGGCTTCCGGATGGGCCGCCGGCTGACCCCCATGGAGAGGTTGGCAGCAGCGTGGGTAATCCAGGCCCGACTGGCAGGGGCAGAGTGGCGTGGTCATCGGTTCATTTCCTGCAAGTGCCGCTCAAGGTTAAAGACATGCTCGTCGTGGGCATCTATGGCACGCAGGGCCTCGGCCAGTTGCACAAGATAATCACGATTGCTGCCGCTGGGACCATGGCTGCCGGCGATGTGCCTGGCGATGTCCGCTTCATCTGCTGGGCCAAGAAAGGCGGCGTTGTCTTCGCTAGCGATATAGACCAGTCCGTCGGTGGTGTGGCCATCGTTGAAGGTGAGTGTCTGGCGAAGGCGCAGATAGCCGTTCTTTTCCCGGTGGTCCAGGTGTTCAAACACATTCGGAGTGATGCGATAGGCCATGCCGTCGCAGCGGTGGCCGGGGGTTTCGATCAGCGTTACCACGCGGCCGGGCTGGTCCGGGGTGCCGCGGTGATCATGGGAGCCCTGCCAGAAGCGTCGTGCCCAGCCGCTGATGTAAGCGGGCTGGCGTTCCAGATAAGGAAAATCCGCTTTGTAGATCAGGGAGCCGTAGCCAAATAGCCATACAGGCTGGTGGGGATCCAGCGAATGGCGACGACGGTTTTCTTCGGACGTATCCAGCATGAAATCTTGATCCCGGTTCGTTTCCTTCACAGTGGCAGCGCTATACTGGCCCCACGTTCCACAGGATGCCATTCTCCTGGCCCCGTAAAGAGGAAAACCATGAAAGATGTGCGCGAAGAATACCACGCAGAAGGACTCACTGAAGATTCTCTGCACGCGGATCCCCTGGAGCAGGCCCGTCGCTGGGTCGATGAAGCTATCGAGGCAGGGCTGCCGCTACCCAACGCAATGACTCTGGCTACCGTCAGCAAAGACGGGCAGCCTTCCTCCCGGGTTGTGCTGCTGAAAGGCATTGAAGGGGGTGGCTTTACCTTCTTTACCCACTACGACAGCCGCAAGGGTGAGGAAATTGCCGCCAACCCAAAGGTGTCTTTCACCATGTTCTGGCAGCCGTTCGACCGGCAGATGATTGTCATCGGTGAAGCGCACAAGGTGGACCGGGAAGAGTCCGATACCTATTTCGCCTCGCGCCCCCATGCCAGCCAGGTCAGTGCTGCCATTTCCCCCCAGAGCCGCCCCGCCAGCCGGGAATGGCTGGAAGAGGAAGTGGCTCGTCTGCAGAAGGAATTCCCTTCCGCCCCGGTGCCCAGACCAGAACAGTGGGGAGGCTATCGCATTTACCCCACCGAACTGCAGTTCTGGCACGGTCGGCCGAACCGGCTGCATGACCGGTTTCGCTTTACACGACAGGCTGATGGCAGCTGGCAACGGGAGCGACTGGCTCCCTGATTCGACCATGGTCGGGTTCACATGGTCATGACAGCGGTTGTCTTATAGGATTGCCAACGGGACGGGAACAAGGCAGTAACCTTGAAGATTCTGATTGTTGATGACCATCAGCTTTTTGCCGATGCACTGACCATTACGCTTAAAAGCTTCTATCCTGAAGCGGCAATAACCACTTGTGAGTATCCGCACTGGTTGCTGGATAACCGTCAATTGCTGCCAGGGTTTGATCTGTTGATTCTGGATCAGGCCATGCCGGAGCTGGATGGCCTGACCCTGTGGAGTTTGGTGGGACGCTTGATGGTGGATGCCAGGGTGCTGGTCTGCTCCGGCTCGGCGGATGAGGCAACGGTACGCAAAGCCACCCAGTTGAAAGTGGACGGGTTTGTCGACAAGAGTGAACCGGTGGAGCGAATCCTGCACGCCATTCGTGAGGTGATGGCGGGGCGTTCCTACTTCTCTGAATCCTTCCGCCTTCTGGCGAGAGCCGAACCCGCCGTACCTCTGACATTAACGCGACAGCAATTGGCGATTCTGGCCATGCTGCAGGAAGGACATGGCAACAAGGAGATTGCCCGGCAATTGTTTGTCAGCATTAACACCGTCAAGACCCACCTGCGGCTGCTCTATGAAAAACTTGAGGTGGCCAACCGGACTGCCTGTATCGAGAAGGCCCGCAAACTAAACCTGATCTAGGGGCTACTGAATAACGATAAGCCTGAAAGGCTTTATTCAGAGGCTCCCTGGGCAACCCCGGGCCTGACAAGCATTTCAGAGAATTTGCGGGTCAGTGCGTCTACCCCCACCGGTTTGAACAACACATCAACATTATCCGGCAGCTGTGACAAAAAATCGGGAGCAGTGTTGCCGGTAATCACCAGCGCCGGAATCGTCTGGCCGAAATGCCTGGTGACGGCGTCGATTACTGTGGTGGCATTGGTGCCGGGGCCAATCTGCTGATCCGTAATGAGCAGCGATGGTGCTTCAACCGCTGTCTCCATGGCCATCAGCGCGGAGGCCAGACTCTGGTGTGCGGAGACCGTCGCACCAAGACTTTCCAGCAAGCTGGACAGCGCTTCGGTGACAGCTTTGTCATCATCAACCAGCAGTATGGTGACGTCATCATAAGGTTGGCGTGTTGTCGCCGCCGGGCTATCAGTGGTCGTGCTCCCCATGGCTGCCGCTGGAAGGGTCAGGGTAAAGCGGGTGCCCTGGCCGGGCTTCGAAGCCATGGCCACAGGAATGTCGCATAGAGCGCTCAGCCGACTGACAATGGCTAGCCCCAGTCCGAGACCGTTCTGGATAGAGCGATGATCATTATCGATCTGCATGAACTCTTCAAATACATCCCCCTGGTAGGCCTCTTCGATACCGATGCCGGTATCGGCAATTTCCAGTAGCAATGATTCGCCTTGCAGGCAGGCGTTGATACTGATTTCTCCCTGTTGGGTGTACTTGAGCGCGTTGCTGATCAGGTTGCGCACGATGCGGGAAAGCAGCACGTTATCCGTAAGAATATAGTGTGCTTCCAGCCCTGACACAGACAGCGACAGGCCCTTCTTGTTGATGCCGGGCCGGAACTCATCAATCACTGGGTTCAAGGTGTCGGGCAGAGAAATAATCCGCTTTTCTGGCTTCAGCCGTTGTGATTGTAAACGCGATAACAGCAGCAGGTGGTTGAGGAGGTCGCTGCAAGAAGCAATGGCCGCATCCAGCTTCTCGACAATCACGGGTTGGGGGCTGTCACTGTTCTTGAGCATGGCCGCGTACAGAGTCGCTGCCTGTAATGGCTGGCGAAGGTCATGACTGGCGGCCGCCAGAAAGCGGGTCTTGCTGGCGCTGGCCTTGCTGGCCCGTTGACTGGCTTGCTCAGCCTGGATGCGCAGCGAAATCATGCTGATCTGTGTCTTGTGGATGAACAGGCTGAAGATGGTCAGTGAGAGCAGATTGATTAGGGGAATGGCCTTGATGATCCCCGGTGCCTCAGGGACATGCAGCAGGATAAAGGCAAAGTAGGTGAGAAACACCGGGGTAATGAAACTGATAAAAATATCCGGATAGACCCCCATTGAGACAGAGGGAATGGAAGATGCCACCGTCAGGATGACCAGGCAGGTGAGAATGGTGATGGCATCGGTCTGGGGTAGAAACAGGAAGGGGAAGGAGGCCCAAAGTCCTGCCCAGATTAGTGCCAGATAGATATTGATACGGTGCCACTTTCTGGTGTGAAGCGATTCAGTCTCACTGTGCCGGTTGTAATAGCGAACAATAAAAAAAGACTGAACACCAATACATGCCAGCATGCCAAACCAGACCGAAAACGCCGTCTCGCCATAGGTGTCAGGGAAGAAGAAAGGCAGCCCGGCGGCAATCATCATTGACAGTATCATGCGTGGGCCTACCTCCTTCATAAACAGGTTATGGCGCTCCTGGAGGATACGTTCGCGGTTGAGACCTGTGGCGCGAGGAAGAGTGTCAGGCATGATCGGTGGTTCGCTGGCAATCGTGAAGCTTGAGTCTAGCCCGTTTATTACAGATTGTAAGTGCTGAGCCTGAGAATTCACCCAACGGGGTGAAGGAGGTGTCAGGTCCCCTGATGCTCTAATAAGCGCTTGTCTGGGATGAGTATGAATCGGGGTAACTCTGATGATGAAGCAAGTGAGCAAGCTGGCCGGTGCCATCGGCATCGCAACCATGATGACCGCCTGTGGTGGTGGATCCTCCAGTTCCGGTGGCGGTGGAACCTCTGTGGCGCCGGGCGGCAATGGGTTCGTGGTTTTTCCCGCTGCTGAAAGCGCTGGAGCCATCGCTCTCCGCGCTGCCACGCCTCGCGCGGCACTGCCTGTTGAGTACCTGTACAGAACCAATGGTACCCCTGCCGGGACTACCAAAATCGTTGATGACAGTAACAACGGTTTTGAAGTTGGCCGTTTTGGCAGCGGATACATGGCGGAACTGGACGGCAAAATTTACTTCGCGGGCAAGGACAGCAGTGGTGATGTTGAACTGTGGGCCACGGACGGCTCCGGTGCGGGCACTGAGCGTGTTGCGGATATCTATGCCAATGGCAGTGGTCAGCCACACAATATGGTGCCGGCGACAGGTAAACTATTCATGAATGCAGTGGTGGATGATGCCACAGGTGTAGGTCGCGAGCTGGTGGTCTTCGACCCCGCTTCCAATGCGCTGCAGGCCCTGACGTCGACTATTGATGGAAACCCGGGCAGCAATAATGCGCCTGAGTCGCTGACCCCGGTGGATGGCGGTCTGTTCTTCTTTGATCAGGATGCCGGGGATGTCTACTTCACCGATGGAACAGCGGCCGGTACCGTGAAGATCGCAACCAATAACGGCACCATCACCGACCCTGCCAGCCCTCTGGCAAAATATCCTCAGCTGATCAGTGACGATGATTGGCTGGGTTATAACGGCAAGCTGTTGTTTACCGGGCGCTTCAACGCAGCCGATGCTGAAACTCGCCTTTACGAACTGGATAAGAATGGCAATATCGAGGAAATTTCCCTCGTTGATGGCGGCAATACCGTACGGCTGAATATCACCGAGAATGTGGTCGCCAGCAACGGCAAGGTGTATTTTGTGGCGAACTCGAGTGTCGGTCTGCATATTTTCGAGTATGACGGAACTACCGTGACTAACCTGACTACCAGCGAGGCCAGCCGTCCTTATCAGGAGCGACTGGTAGGCACGTCACTGGGTGTGTTCATGTACGTGGAGATGACGGGTCTGCCACCGTATCTTCTGCGTGTAGATAACACTAACGGTCCTGCAGGTGTTACGGGCGCGCTGCGCGGTAGCGGAGATTATTCTTTCGCTGATGTGGAATACATGGTGGAGGCAAACGGAACGGTATTCTTCAGCGCTTACACCGAAGATGCCGGTGGCAGTGACTTCGGTATTGAACTGTGGAAAACCGATGGCACCCAGCAGGGAACGGAACTGGTCAAGGATATTAATGACACCATGGCAGGCGCAAACTCGCTGCCTCAGCCGCTGACATTCATGTATCAGGTGCCGCCGACCGTGAATCAAGGCCTGGGCAGCAAATACCTGTTCATGGCGAATAACGGCAGTGAAGGTTTTGAGCCCTGGGTGTCCGATGGCTCTGAGGCAGGCACTGTGCTGCTCAAGGATATCAGTGCGGGCAGTGGGAGTAGTGTTATCGACTAATTCAGTTAACAGTTAACAGTTAACAGTTAACAGCGGCGCGATAGCGCGTCGTTGTGACTTCCAGGAAGGAGGCCGCGACCATGTTTTGGTGCGGCCTTTTTTCGTTTTAAAGACAAGGAAAAAGCAAAACAAATACTTGACAGGTCATGCCGGTCGCGCAGCGTTCACTGTTCACTGTTCACTGTTCACTGTTCACTGTTCACTGTTTTCTTCTGCCAGACTGTCGCCAGTAATGACCCCGAAAGGTTATGCCAGACACTGAACAGCGCGCCCGGTAAAGCGGCCAGGGGGGTAAAATGCTTGATGGCCAGCGCCACGCCCAGGCCAGAGTTCTGCATGCCTACTTCAATGGCCAGGGTGCGGGCGGTGATGGTGTCCAGCCGCAGTAGCCGGGCAATGCCATAACCGCTGACTAGCCCCATGGCGTTATGCAGCACCACGGCGGCTACCACCAGCAAGCCGGCATCACCGATGCGGTCGGCATTGAGAGCCACGATGATGCCAATCACCAGCACGATGGCGGCCACGGAAATCAGTGGGAAAAGATCCCGAATCGGGGAGAGCTGCTTGTGCAGGAAGGTGTTCAGGGTGCAGCCAATCACCACCGGGATAACCACTATCTGTGTCAGCGACATGAGCATGCCGGTGACAGGCACGGGAATCTTTTCGCCCAGATATAGCCAGGTGAGCAAGGGCGTGGCGATCACGGCCACCAGTGTGGACGCAAAAGTGATGGCCACGGACAGCGCCACATTGGCCCGGGCCAGATAGGCGATCACATTGGAGGCCGTACCGCCAGGGCAACTTCCCACCAGCACCAGGCCGGCGGTTAATTCCGCCGGCAGTTGCAGCAGGTAGCCAAGTAAAAAGGCAATCAGCGGCATCAGGGCATATTGCATCAAGACACCAAGCCCGATGATGCCGGGTCGCTTTAGCGCCTGTGCAAAGTCCTGCCAGCTCAGCGACAACCCCATGCCGAACATGATCAGCATTAATAGTGGCACAATGGCTGGTTGTCCGCCCACCAGCCACTGCGGCTGCCACCAGCCGAGCAGGGAGATCAGTATGGCCCATAGTGGGAAAAGTTGGGTCAGTCGCTGGATCATGAAGGTCCTAATCCTTGAAAGAAAGCTAAAAGCCGCAAGCTGCAACGCGGGTGCGTCTAAAGGTAACGACAAGGCTGTGCCCGCGCAAAAAATCCTGTACGCGGGCACGGCCCAAAAACAGGAGAGCGTGGCTCGCGCCTTGTAGCTTGTCGCATGCAGCTATTCCTACAACGCCAACGTCAGCAATAATGGCAGAATCAGAAACGCAAGCAATGTGGAGATGACCACCATCGCCGCCACTTCCTGTTCACCCCGCTGATAGGCCCTGGCGAGGAGATAATTGAAGACGGCCACCGGCATGGTGGATTCGATCAGGGCCACGCCGCGTAGAGGGCCTTGCAGATCCAGTATCTCCGCCACACTCAGGCCCACCAAAAAACCGATCACCAGGCGCAGGGCGGCAAAGGCGGCGCCTTTGCCGAGGTGGTGCACCTTCAGTTGCGACAGGGACACGCCCAGGGTGATCAGCATCAGCGGAATGGTGACGTCACCGATCAGGCTGACGGTGTTGAAAAGCCATTGTGGCAGTCTCAGGTCCAGTCCCACCATGGCCACGGCAAGGAATACCGACAACAGGATGGGATGACGGAACAGTGACAGCGAGAAGCCCTGTCCGCTGACGATAGCCATGCCCAGTGAAAAGTGCCCCACCGAATAAATCATCATCCACGCCAGGGAGAGGGCCAGTCCGGTATCGCCGAAGGCGAGCATGCACAGGGGAATCCCCATGTTGCCGGTGTTGGGGAAGGTGAGAGAGGGCAGGAATACCCGGAAGGGTTGGCCGCCGATGCGAATGGCCAATACCGCCAGTGCCAGTGTCAGCAACATCACGGTAAGGGCGACTCCGGTGACTTCTGTCAGCGCAGCCATATCCAGATCAGTCTTGCCCAGCGTGGCAACGATCAGGCACGGGGTGGTGACGCTGGTCACCAGGGAGGTAACCATCTGGGTGTCAAAGGGCTTACCGGCTCGCGCCCAGAAGTAGCCCAGTCCGGCACAGAACAGAACCGGTGCGATGATATTCCAGAGTGTCAGCAGCATGTGCGCCTGCCACAGTGTCAGTGAAAGACGCAGTGTGCGAGTTGTCGGCGAGACTGTCTAGCGAGCCGCGCTATGTCGGTTCAGGAAGCCATGTGGCTCGGCCACGAAATTCGCAGGCTTCGGTGTGCGTAACACAGACTGCAGTCGAGACTCGTTTCTCGAAGCCGTTCCTTTGCTGACCTGAACGCCATGTCGGTGATGGGCTCACGCCCATTACCGACCTACGCGGCTTCGTAGCGGAGGGGGCGCTTTTGAACTTGGCTATTAACTATTCATTATTAAGGAGCCTCTGAATAACTCCTTGCATGCTCAGTCTTTCAGGCTGGTTCGCAATCTAGGCGCGCTTTTGAAGGCATGCTGGTTGCCTGTCAAAAAAGCGCAACAACGAGTGCGGGCCAGCCTGGAAGACCCGGAGGGCGCGTCCTGGAGCGCACATCTGCTGCGCCTTGCCTCTCGGAAAGGGAACCACCCTGACCATCGCGGCAAGACACAACAGCTGCACGCTCCAGGCCACGCTGAGCATGCAAGGAGTTATTCAGAGGCTCCTTAACTGTTAACTGCCTTCTACACAGTCAAAAACTCCTTGATTAATGCATCATCCAGTTCCCCCATGGCTCCCTCTGCCACCTTGCTGCCACGATCGAGAATGGCAAAGCGGTCCGCGCAGGCACGGGCAAAATGCAGCTTCTGTTCTACCAGCAGCACTGTGAGCCCTTCTTCCTTGTTGAGTGTCTTGATCACCCGGCCGATCATATCGACGATGTTGGGCTGAATCCCTTCGGTGGGTTCATCCAGAATCAGCAGTTTGGGATCCAGTGCCAGGGCGCGCCCAATGGCCAGTTGTTGTTGCTGGCCACCGGACAGGTCGCCGCCGCGGCGGTTACGCATTTCATGCAGCACCGGGAACAGTTCGTAGATCCGGTCAGGAATTTTCTTGCTGCGATCCGGGCGGGCCTGAAGGCCGGTTTCCAGATTCTCCTCCACGGTGAGCAGCGGAAAGATTTCTCGCCCCTGGGGGACATATCCAATGCCCGCACGGGCCCGTTCTTCGGCTGCCTGTTTGGCAAAGTCGTTGCCTGCGAATTCAATGCTGCCACTTTTGACCGGAAGCAGTCCCATGATGGTTTTCAATAGCGTGGTTTTACCCACCCCGTTTCGGCCCATCACGCACAGACACTCGCCCTGGGTAAGACCCAGGTCCACGTCCCACAGCGTATGGGATTCGCCGTAGTATTGGTTGACGTTGTTCAGTTTCAACATCATTAGCTCCAAATTCAGTTGAAAGTTAAAAGTTTAAAGTTGAAACGCGATCTGGCTGGCAGGTATTCGATACGCCCTGCCCGCGATCCCTTGTCGTTCAGCGCGGGCAGAGTGTTTAAAGGTGGCAACCCTTCCCGTCCGCGCTTTTGAACTTTCAACTTTGCACTTTCAACTCATTCACCCAGATACACTTCAATCACCTTGGGATCATTCTGTACCTGATCCATGGTGCCCTCAGCCAGTACGCTGCCCTGGTGCAATACCGTCACGGTGTTGGCGATAGAGCGGATGAACTCCATGTCGTGTTCCACTACGACCACGGAATGTTTTCCCGCCAGGCTTTGCAACAGTTCACCGGTGCGTTCCACCTCCTGGCGGGTCATGCCGGCGATGGGTTCATCTACTAGCAGCAGTTGTGGTTTCTGCATCAGCACCATGCCGATTTCCAGCCACTGCTTCTGGCCGTGGGAAAGCAGGCCGGCGACCTTGTCGCGGTCTTCCAGCAGGCCCACTTGGGCCAACGTTTCCTCAATCCAGCTTTTCTGTTCGCCGCTCATGCGGGTGAACAGGGAGTGCCAGGTGCCTTTGACATCGTGCATGGCCAGTTCCAGGTTCTCAAAGGCGGTGTGTTCCGGGAACACGGTGGGCTTCTGGAATTTACGGCCAATGCCAGCGGTGGCGATGTCGGTTTCGCTGAGTCGGGTCAGGTCCATTGTCTGGCCAAAGAAACAACTGCCGCTGTCAGGGCGTGTCTTGCCGGTGATAACGTCCATCATGGTGGACTTGCCTGCCCCATTGGGCCCAATGATGCAGCGCAGTTCACCGGTCTTGATATACATCGTCAGGTCGTTGAGTGCCTTGAAGCCATCAAAGCTGACGGTGATATCTTCCAGATAAAGGATGTTCTTGCCATCGCCGGCATCCAGTTGCCCGGGGGCGACTGCACGGGTGCCCTGACGCATGAAGTCGAACACCTGATCACGGCGGAAGGTCTCTCGCAGGTTATCCAGCGCGCTCATGATTGCTCTCCTTGCGTCAGGGGGGCGTCGTCCGTTTTGCCTTTGCCAAACAGACGTTGTTTGACGGTGGGCCAGTATTTTCCCACCAGTCCGACAATCCCCTGGGGCATAAAGACGGTGACGGCCACAAACAGCCCACCAAGGGCGAACAGCCAGGCTTCCGGCATGATGCCGGTGAACACGGTCTTGCCGTAGTTAACCAGGATGGCGCCAATGACTGCGCCATACAGCGTGGCGCGACCACCTACCGCAACCCATACCACCAGTTCGATGGAGTTGAGCGGAGAGAACTCGCCCGGATTGATGATGCCCACCTGCGGGACATACAGCGCACCGGCAAGGCCGGCCAGAATGGCACTGGCAGTGAAAATCCACAGTTTGTAATGCTCGGTACGATAGCCAATAAAGCGGGCCCGGGATTCCGCGTCACGTACCGCCAACACCACACGCCCAAGTTTGCTGCCGGTTATCCAGCGACACAGCACAAAGGCGAACGCCAGCGAAATGGCGGTGGCCATCAGCAGCGCCACACGGGTGCCGTCGGACTGCAGGGAGAAGCCCAGCAGGTCCTTGAAGTCGGTGAGGCCGTTGTTGCCGCCAAAGCCCAGTTCATTCCGGAAGAAGGCCAGCATCAGGGCGTAGGTGAGCGCCTGGGTGATGATGGACAGGTACACGCCGGTTACCCGGGAACGGAACGCCAACCAGCCGAACACAAAAGCGAGCAGGCCGGGCACCAGTAATATCATCAGAGCAGCAAACCAGAACTGGTCGAAGCCTTGCCAGTACCACGGCAATTCGCTCCAGTTGAGGAATACCATGAAGTCCGGCAGTTCGGGATTGCCGTACACGCCGCGATCACCGATCTGGCGCATCAGGTACATGCCCATGGCGTAGCCGCCGAGAGCAAAGAAGGCGCCGTGACCCAGGCTGAGGATGCCGCAGTAACCCCACACCAGATCCAGCGCCAGGGCGAGCAGGGCATAGCACAGATACTTGCCCAGCAGGGTGACGGTGTAGGCACTCACATGCAGTGCCGAATCCGGCGGAAATATCTGGTTGAGCAGGGTGACCAGCAGGGTGGCGCCAAACAGCACGCCCATGAAAGTCTTGGCTGTGCGGTCGCTCAGCGCGCTCTTGAATGTTGAATCTCGCATATTATTCCTCCGCTGCCCGGCCACGTTGCGGGAACAGTCCGCGGGGTTTTCGCTGAATGAACAGAATGATGAAGATCAGCACCAGAATTTTTGCCAGTACGGCACCGGCCATGGGCTCAAGCAACTTGTTGGCAATGCCAAGACCAAAGGCTGCAGTGAGCGTGCCCCACAGGTTTCCGACGCCCCCGAACACCACCACCATGAACGAATCGATGATGTAGCTTTGGCCCAGGTTCGGTCCCACATTGGTGAGCTGCGCCAGAGCGACCCCCGCGATGCCTGCAATACCGGAGCCGAGCCCGAAGGTCAGGGCATTAACCCGTTCGCTGCGGATGCCCAGGGCGCGTGCCGTGGTACGGTTCTGGCTGACTGCGCGTACCTGCAGGCCCAGTCGGGTCTTCTTCAGCAGGGTCAGCAGACCGAGGAACACGGCCAGGGCAAAGAAGATGATGTACAGACGGTTGTAGGTCAGTGAGAAAACCGGGTTGATCTGCAGCGCACCGCTCATCCAGTCCGGGGTAATCACGGTGCGGTTGAGGGGAGAGAAAATCACCCGTACCGCCTGTTGCAGGATCAGGCTGACCCCAAAGGTGGCCAGCAGGGTTTCCAGCGGTCGGCCGTAGAGGAAACGAATCACGAAACGTTCAATCAGGATGCCGACCACGGCAGAGACCAGAAAGGCGGCCGGCAGGGCAATCAGCAAGGACCATTCATGGCTGTTGGGCAACAGCTGCTGTACCACATAGGTGGTGTAGGCACCGAGCATGATCAGTTCGCCGTGGGCCATGTTGATCACGCCCATAACCCCGAAAGTAATGGCCAGGCCGATGGCCGCAAGCAGCAATACCGAGCCCAGGCTCAGACCGAAGAAAATGGTGTCGGCGGTCTGGAAATTCTCGATACGGGCATCAATACGTGCAAGTGCTTTCTCAAGGGCGCGCTTTTCTGCAGCAATATCGGTCATGCGCAACCGGTTGTTGAGACTGTTTTTCACCTCCGGGTGCAGATTACTGGACAGGGTGTCGATGGCGTTTAGGCGGGTGGTCAGCTCGTCGCTGGCCAGAGCCGCAATATTCAATGCGGTATCGATTTGCTCAATCACCCGCTTGTTGTCTTCGCTCTCGCGTCGCAGTCGAAGGGCGGCGAGCATGTCAGGATCATCGTTGCCGATCAGTTGTTCGGCCGCCTGGGCCCGTTGCTCGCTGTCGTCACTGTTGAGTGCAAAAAGGGCCAGCTGGTTATTGATCACGGTACGCAAGCGGTTGTTGATGACCACCGGACGTGCCGCGCGGCTGCTTGCGGTGCCGATATCGGCCTCGCTGACCGGATCGCGCAGCTGCCATTCCCCGTCAGATTTGGTGCCGAGGGCAATGGTGTCGTTTTCGCGGTTGTGGACCAGTTCCCGTTCCATCAACGCGTTGAGCAAGGGAACAACCCGGGGGCTGTCCTGCTCGGCCAGTTGACGAATCGCGGCTTCTTTCTTGTCGAAGCTGCGCTCGGTCAGCTGGTTGAGAATATCCTGAATGGAAAGTGGCGCGGCGATCTCTTCCGCCGGCGTTTCCTCTATGGTCTGGGGTGGCGCTGTCTCTTCCGGCAGCAGCGCTTCTGCCCAGCTCAGACTGGTGAGCATGATCATCAGACATGCGGCCAGCATACGGCTGAATATGTCACCCATGGCGGGCTCCTTGCAGGGCGTTAAAGGTGAAAGCCGGTCGCTGGATGCCAGACGCCGAAGTTAGCTTTCCTTCGGTCAGTGGCGGATTGCGCCGGCGTTCAATGTGTACACGATGTTTTTATATGACAGGCACTCCGGGCATTGCCCGGAGTGCGGGTCGGTGGAGCCTTACTCGGCTGCAGCGCCGCCACAGCTCTTGGTCTTGGTGTTGTAGTTGCCGCATTTGATCGGTGCGGTCCAGTCAGAGATCAGGTCCTTGGAGCCCGGCAGGAAATCAGACCAGGCATCGCCCTTCACCAGGCCGTCGGTTTCCCATACCACGGCGAACTGACCGTCGTCCTGGATTTCACCGATCAGTACCGGCTTGGAGAGGTGATGGTTTTCGTTCATGACCGCCATGCCGCCGGTCAGGTTCGGGGTCTGGATGCCGATCATGGCGTCAGCCACCTTGTCAGTATCGGTGGACTTGGCTTTCTCGACGGCTTTGACCCACATGTTGAAACCGATGTAGGTGGCTTCCATGGGGTCGTTGGTTACCCGCTTGTCGTCGCCAGTGAAGCTGTGCCACTGGTCGATAAAGGCTTCATTGGCGTCGTTGTAAACGCTCTGGAAGTAGTTCCAGGCGGCCAGGTGACCGACCAGCGGGCCCGTGTCGATACCGGACAGTTCTTCTTCACCTACGGAGAAGGCCACCACGGGAATGTCTTCCGCGCTGATACCCTGGTTACCCAGTTCCTTGTAGAAAGGCACGTTGGCATCACCGTTGATGGTGGACACCACGGCAGTCTTCTTGCCCTGGCTACCGAAAGACTTGACGTCGCTCACGATAGACTGCCAGTCGGAATGACCGAACGGGGTGTAGTTGATCATGATGTCCTGTTCCGGAATGCCCTTGGCTTTCAGGTAGGCTTCCAGAATCTTGTTGGTAGTACGCGGATAGACATAGTCGGTACCCGCCAGGACAAAGCGCTTCACACCCAGATCGTTGAGCAGGTAGTCCACCGCCGGGATGGCCTGCTGGTTCGGTGCCGCACCGGTGTAGAAAACATTCTTGGAGGATTCTTCACCTTCATACTGTACCGGGTAGAACAGCAGACCGTTCAATTCCTCCACCACCGGCAGTACGGATTTACGGGAAACAGAGGTCCAGCAGCCGAAGATTACATCCACATCTTCCTTGGTGATCAGCTCACGGGTTTTTTCTGCAAACAGCGGCCAGTTGGATGCCGGGTCGACCACCACCGGCTCCAGTTTCTTGCCCATGACCCCGCCCTTCTTGTTCTGTTCTTCGATCATCATCAGAACAGTGTCCTTCAGTGTGGATTCACTGATGGCCATGGTGCCGGAGAGGGAATGCAGCACCCCCACCTTGATGGTGTCAGCAGCCATGACTGCGCCGCTGTAAACGATGGCACTGGAGGCAACCACGCCTGCGGCCAGTTTTTTCATGGATTTGGAAAAGCTCATGATGTTTCCCCTTGCGTTTGAAGTTGGTTTTTCCCTGTCCTGAAGCGCCTGTGTCACGTTGATCCAGGCAATGAGACTCCTTACCCTGCCGGGTAACGGCCTATCCCCCCGAAGTACCTGTTGTATTGTCGACCGCCTGCAGCTGGCTGCGGGCACTGGCCTCGTGCAGCATGTGCACGGTTATCTTGCGTACTTCGTTGCGGGATTCTTCGATGTGGGCACGCAACAGTATCTGTGCCTGCTCCACACGGCGGTGCAGGATGGCTTCCAGCACGGCCTGATGTTCGTTGTAAGTGGCTTCCAGCCGCGGAGGCTTGGTGAAATCCAGTCGGCGGATGATCCGCAGCCTTTCTGTCAGATCCTGATGGATGCGTGCCATTTCCTTGTTGCCGGCGGCTTCCACCAGTTGTTCATGAAAATGTTCATCCATGCCGCTCACGGTGGGGCCATGTTCCAGGCGTTCTTCAACCGGTACGCACCATAGCGAGACCAGCTCATCAAGATTGCTCAGCTCGCTGTCCTGTTCGCACAGCTTGCGAACGGCCGCACATTCAAGAATGGTGCGGACGTCGTAAAGCTCTTCGAAGTATTTGAAATCGAATGGCTTGACTTGCCAGCCACTGCGATAAAGCACGTCCACATAGAACTCACGCTGAAGGCGGAACAGGGCTTCCCGCACCGGGGTCCGTGATACCCCCATGCGTTCAGCAATTTCGTTTTCGCTGAAGCGGTCGCCGGGCATCAGGCGAAAGTCAAAGATGTCCTGCTTCAACTGCAGATAGATGCGTTCGGCCAGATTCTCTGTCTTTCTTGCGGCTCTGCTCATGAGTAGTCTCGGGCTCCGTTCAGGCTGCATGACCGGTGTTGATGACCAGCACCGGGTCACCGGCGTTGATGATGGCGCCGGGCTGGCAATGCAGGCCGGTGACCTTGCCGGAGGCATTGGCGACGATTTCGAATTCCATCTTCATGGCTTCCACGATCACCACCGTGTCGCCTTCCTTGACGGTTGCCCCCTCTTCCACCAGCAGCTTCCAGACGTTGCCGCTGATTTCCGCACTGATCAGGTGACCATCCACCTTGCCGATGTCGGTCTTGGTACCGAGCATGGCGGACTCGATGGCGGCATCCTCGTTCTGCCAGCGGGCCACTTCCTCGTGATAGGCGATGTCCCGCTTTTCGTTGAAGGCGGCAATGCTGTCGGCATTGTCTTCCAGGAACTGGCGGTGCTCGGCCAGGCTGAACGGTTCTTCGGTGATTTCAATTTCCAGGTGCCCGTGGCGGAAGGCGTCACGCATTTCCGTGAGTTTTGCTTCGCTTACCGGGTAGTAGCGCACCTGGTCAAAGAATTTGAGCAACCAGGGTTCGCCGTCCTTGAACTGTTTGTTCTTGAGGTGTTTGTTCCAGATCGGCAGGGTACGGCCCACCAGCTGATAACCGCCCGGAGAGTCCATGCCGTAGATGCACATGTAGACCCCGCCAATGCCCACGGTGCCTTCGGCGGTGTAAGTCCGCGCCGGGTTGTACTTCGAGGTCATCAGACGGTGGCGAGGGTCCACCGGTACTGCGCAGGGCGCGCCCAGGTAGACATCTCCCAGACCGAGCACCAGATAGCTGGCACTGAAGACCGTGTCCCGCACCTGGTCGATGGAGTCCAGACCATTAATGCGGCGGATGAACTCCACATTGTTGGGGAGCCAGGGGGCGTCGCTGCGAATGGTTTCCTGGTAACGGGTAACGGCATCCAGGGTGGCACTGTCCTCGAAAGCCATGGGTAGATGGAGCACGCGGGAGGTGACCACTCTGTCATCTACACTGCCAATGGTGTGTTCGCGATCCAGTAACGTGGCGACCAGCGTGTCCTGGTCGATGATCCGGGAGTCGTAATGAACCTGCAGGCTGCGCACCCCGGGGGACAACTCCAGAATGCCACCTACGGGCGTGGCCTTCAGATTTTCCATCAATGCATGCACGCGCATGCGCAATGCCAGATCAAGGATGTTGTCGCCGTATTCGATCAGGATGTACTTGTCCCCGGCCTGGCGGTAAACAATGCGGGGCACGTGACCGTCGGCCTCTTTTTCCGCCAGCATGGTGGCGGAGGTAAAGCGGTCGCTATGGTCCTGGATAACCGGATTGATCACCGGGATGACACCCAGGTTTTCAATGGAGGCGTCCTGGGCTTCTTCCAGGGCTTTTGCTTCGGCAAAGCTGATCGGGCAGAAGCGGATGCTGTCGCCGGGCTTGAGCTGGCCCACTTTCCACAGTTCGGCCCGGGCAATGGTGACCGGACACACGAACCCGCCAAGGCTTGGACCATCCTTGGTAAGAATGACCGGGAAATCACCGGTAAAATTGATGGAGCCGATGGCGTATTCGTTATCGTGTACGTTGGAAGGGTGCAGCCCTGCCTCGCCACCGTTGGTGCGGGTCCAGCTGGGTTTCGGGCCCACCAGACGTATCCCCAGACGGTTGGAGTTGTAGTGCACTTGCCAGTCGGCGCTGAAGAATTCCTCGATGGCGTCTTCGGTAAAGAAATCCGGCGCGCCGTGGGGGCCGTAAAGCACCTTGATCTCCCACTGCTGTGGGTAATCAGGAACCATGGTCCCTTCCAGGGGATGGGGATCAGCCACCGGTGCCGGGGTGGGGCAGCCGGCCAGGTGCGGCTGACAAATGGATAGCACGTCGCCCTTGCGCAGGGTACGGCCGCCATGACCGCCAAACTGTCCGAGTACAAAGGTGGATTTGCTGCCCAGGTAATCCGGCACATCCACCCCGTTGCGAACAGCAATGTAGGTGCGGCAGCCACTGTCCACCTTGCCGGTGGTCAGGGTCTGGCCAGCCACTACGTTGATTGGTTTCCAGAAGGGCACTGGCTCGCCCTCCAGGGTTGCATCGCAGTGGGCCCCGGTCAGGGCGACCACGGTATCGCAATGGAATGTCAGGCTGGGCCCTACCAGAGTGGCTTCCAGCCCTGCGGCGCTGTCATGGTTGCCGACAATACGGTTGGCAATGCGGAAGGCGTAGTCATCCATGGGGCCGGAGGGCGGGACGCCAATGTCCCAGTAACCACTGCGGCCTGGGTAATCCTGCACCGTGGTGTAGGTCCCCGGCTCCACCACCTCGAAGGCGGTGGGGGTATAGGCAAAGGTTTCCAGATAGCGGGTGGAGACGGTGCCGGCGATGACATTGTCGTCACGCAGAATCTGGCGCAGGTAATCCAGGTTGGTGGCAATCCCGGACAGGCGGGTGGCGGCCAGGGCGTCCTGCATTTTTGTCAGGGCATCACTGCGGTCGCTACCGTGGACAATGACCTTGGCAAGCATGGGATCGTAGTGGGGGCTGACCAGAGTGCCGGTGTCGATCCAGCCATCCAGGCGAATATTTTCCGGGAACGCGACCTCGGTGAGTTCACCGGGACTGGGCTGGAAATCTTTCAGGGCATCTTCGGCATAGATACGCACTTCCATGGACGCGCCCTGGCAGGTGTAGCCGGCATCCAGCGGTGGGCGTTCCCCGCCTGCCAATTCTACCATCCACTGCACCAGGTCAACGTTGAACACGGATTCGGTAACACCGTGCTCCACCTGCAGGCGGGTGTTCACCTCCAGGAAATAGAATTCATCGCGCTCGTCGTCGTAGATGTATTCCACGGTGCCAGCGGAGCGATATTTCACGGACTGGCCCAGGCGTACGGCACTGGCGTGGAGTTTTTCCCGGGTGGCCTGGGGCAGGTTGGGTGCCGGGGTTTCTTCTACCACTTTCTGGTTGCGACGTTGCAGGGAACATTCCCGCTCGCCCAGTGCCAGAACGGTGCCTTCCCCATCCCCGAAGATCTGTACTTCGATATGACGGGCACGGGCTACAAAGCGTTCGATAAAGACGCCACTGTCGGAGAAAAAACTTTCCCCCAGTCGTTTCACGGATTCGAACGCTGCCACCAGTTCCGTTTCGTTGTTACAGCGTGACAGGCCGATGCCGCCACCCCCGGCAGTGCTCTTCAGCATGATCGGGTAGCCGATATCTGTGGCGGCCTGTTTGGCCTCGGCCAGGCTTTGCAGGAGGTCGGTGCCGGGGGCCAGGGGCACGCCGGCCTGCTCGGCCAGAGCACGGGCTTCGTGCTTGAGGCCGAACTGGCGGAGCTGGTCCGGCGTCGGCCCCACAAAGGCGATGCCGTTGCTTTCACAGTGTTCTGCGAACTCGGCGTTTTCGGAAAGGAAGCCGTAGCCGGGAATGATGCCGTCGGCGCCGGTGTCTCTGGCGGCCTTGAGGATCAGGTCGGTTTGCAGGTAGCTCTCGGCTGCGGTCTGGCCGCCCAGCGCCACGGCTTCATCCGCAGCACTGACATGCTGGCTGTTGCGGTCCGCATCGGAATACACCGCCACGGAGGCAATGCCCATCTGTTTCAGGGTGCGACAGATACGAACCGCAATCTCACCCCGGTTGGCGATCAGGACTTTCTTCAGCATGTCAGCGATGTCTCCTTGTTCAATGACGCGATGTAATTCCGCCAGCCGTCCAGTGCGGTAATGTCGGTGGCGTCTTCAATGGCCCAGGGCTCACAGATGAAACCCTTTACCCAGCGCCCATCCACGGTTTCCAGACTGCCGATGCCAAGCGGTGCGGGGATCAGCCCGACAAAGCTGCCAAAGTGCTCCAGTGGCATCTGCCACAGTTCAATGGGGATGCTGGCGCCTGCGGCGTTCGGGTTACGAATCAGGCCGGGTTTGGGGGGCACGGTGTTGGCCAGTGCGTAGAGTTGGTAACAGGGGGCGGTACGGGTGGCCTCCAGCAGCACCGCATTGCGCTCGGTGAGCTGGCTGTTGAGAGGCATGCCAGTGAGGTGGGCGCCTACTACGGCCACGGTAATGGTGTCAGCGGGCTGGTCGGCCGCGCCGTGCTCATGGGGCAGCGTCAGCATCTGGCCGGTAGCGCCGGCCTGCCAGGGAAGGTGGTGTTGCCAGCGTTGACCGAACTCGGCCAGCGCATGATCTTGCCAGGCGCTGCCGATCAGGGTGAGTCCACCGGGCAGGCCGTCTTCACGGAATCCGCCGGGCAGGGCCAGGGCGCACATATCCAGCAGGTTGACGAAATTGGTCCAGGTGCCGAGCTGGCTGTTCAGGGTGATGGGATCTTCGCTGACCGCCGCGCGGGCATAGATGCCCGGGGTGGTGGGCAGCAGCAGGGCGTCCACTTGCGCCATCAGCGCTTCGGATTCCCGCTTGAGGTCCGCCAGCTGATACTGGGCACGGAAGCTGTCCGCCGCGCTGAGGGTGGCTGCCGGTTCAAGGATGTCGCGGATCACCGGCAGGACTGCTTCCGGCTGTGTCTGCAGCAGGGATTCGGTCACCGTGAAACGCTCGGCAACCCAGGGCCCTTGATAGAGCAGGGCGGCGGCATCCTGAAGCACCATGGTATCCAATGGCACCAGATCGGCAATTTCGCTCATGGCGGCCAGGTTGCGCTCCCACAATGCCTTCGCTTGCTGGTCTCCGAACCAGGGCAGGTCCGTAGGAATGCCGAGCCTGGGGCGAGCGGGCAGGCTCTGATCCTGCAGGTCGGGAGAGGGGCGGCAGTAAGCATCGTCGGTGTCGAACTGGCCGATGATGCGGTAGATGGTCTGGGCATCGGCCACATCCAGGGCGAAAACGCTGACGCAATCCAGTGTGCGGCAGGCGGGGACAACGCCCCGGGTGCTGACCGCCCCACGGGTGGGTTTCAGGCCCACGGTGTTGGTAAAGGCGGCGGGCACGCGCCCGGAGCCCGCGGTGTCCGTGCCCAGGGCAAAGGGCACCAGACCGCTGCTGACGGCGACCGCCGAGCCTGAGCTGGAGCCGCCGCTGAGGTAATCCGCATTGAAGGGGTTGGGCACTTCGCCAAAGGGGGAGCGCGTGCCGACCAGTCCGGTGGCGAACTGGTCCAGGTTGGTCTTGCCGACCACAATGGCACCCGCTTCACGCAACAGGCGTACCACGGTGGCATCATCTTCCGGTGTGTAGGTGAAGGCAGGACAGGCGGCGCTGGTGGGCAGGCCCGCCACGTCGATATTGTCCTTCACCGCAAACGGAATGCCGTAAAGCGGCAGGGACGGGTCGTCCAGGGATTCCGCCTGGGCAATCAGGGAAGACTCGTCAAGCAGGTGGATCCACAGGGCACGTTCACTGTCGTGTAATGCGGTAGCCAGTTGTTTCATCGCCTGCACGGGGGAAAGGTCCCCGTTGCGGTAGGCGGCCTGCCATTGTTCGAGAGTCCAGCCGATCATTTCGTTAGCACACCTGTTTGTATACAAGTTGGTATGCCTTCTTGTGCAAGCCCGGTGCCAGATTGAAAAAATTGTTTTAATGCGTTGTTTTTACAGAAATTAATAGGAGGGTCGTTGCAGGGGGTAAAGCCCTCTTGGCAACCTTGATGCGCCAAACTGAGGCGTCTGCGCTGCAACGGTGCAGGTGCTGTGCCCGGGGCCTTGTTGGTGCGGTGCTATTGCTGCATGGGCTGGCATTAGCGAAAACAATGGTGAAGACAGGGTGATCCTATTTCCTCACGGGTAAACGATTTGGCATGGTGATGTAGAGATCAGGCTCATCGGGAGAAAGCGTCATGACGCAACGTGCACTGGTAGTAGAAGGCGGTGCCATGCGCGGCATCTTTGCCGCCGGGGTGCTGGATGCCTTTCTGGAACATGATTACCGCCCCTTCGATTTTGCCGTAGGCGTCTCCGCCGGCTCCACCAACTTGATTGGCTATCTGGCGGGCGACCATGGCCGTAGCCGGAAGATCATTACGGATCACGCCTGTCGACCGGAGTTTATCAATTGGCAGCGTTTTATGGCCGGAGGGCATCTGTGCGATGTGCACTGGTTGTGGCATCAGTCTCTTGCCGATGTGCCGCTGGCATTGGAGAGACACTGGCAAAGAGCCGTGCCGTTATGGGTGGTGACCACGTCAGTGGAGGAGGGGGCTCCCCATTACTTTCAGGCCGGGCAGGACAATCTCGATGAAATCATGACCGCCTCCTGTTCGATTCCCTTTGCGTATCGGGATTTTCCTGAGGTGAACGGCCAGGCCATGACGGATGGTGGCCTGGCGGATTCCATCCCGGTGCGTTGGGCCTATGAGCAGGGCGCGCGGGAGATCACCGTGGTGCTGTCTCGCCACCAGGGCTATCGCAAGAAGCCCAGCGCCCTGACGCCGCTGCTCAAACCCTGGGTTAAGGATATGCCCGCCTTATATCAAGCCATGCTGAAGCGCGTGGACATCTACAACGATTCACTGGCATTCATCGCCAACCCGCCAGCAGATTGCCAACTCACGGTGATCGCGCCAGAGGAGCACTTCCCGGTCAGCCGCCTGACCACCCATCCTGGCAAGCTGGAGGCTGGGTATCAGCAAGGGCATTGGGCAGGGCTGCAGGCGTTGGGAGTAGAAACAAAAGCAGCTTCGAGCTTCTAGCTTCGAGCTTCAAGTCGCGAGTAAGGCTTGTGGGGTTGCGGCGGATGAAGCCGCGTCCATACTCAAGTCGCGGCTTCACAGCTGGAAGTAATGGGGAGCAGATCTTTCTCGAAGCTGGAAGCTCGTAGCTGTTAGCTGCTTTTCTCTTCACATTTCCACACCCAGGCATCCAGCTCGATATGCTCGATGCCCCGGAAATGGCTTTCCATCATGAACTCGCGACGGTCGCTGATCACGCCAACATTGCCTCCCGCCTTCTTGATGGCTTTCTTGATCTTCTTGGTGGCGTTGTTGTTGATCATGGCATCGCTGAAAAACATGCCCTGAAGGGGGCTCCCGGTGGTGATGGACACCTCGCCTTTGTCTTCGCAGTCGGTGGGGGCCTCACGCAGTAGCAGGACCTTGTCGGCGTGGGTTACGGTGGAAACGGTGGCGAGCATAATCAGCAGGGTGGCCAGGGTGAAGCGCATGGGCATTGTGTTCTCTGTAGTGTGCATTGTCATTGTTGTTCTGAGCAGGCGCGGCGGGCTTTCGCCACGTTTTCCTGCAGATGTGCGGGATTGATGGTGCCGGCAATGATACTGCCTACGCCGGGCGTGCCAAGGATCTGGTTCAGACTTTCCTGTACCGGGTCGGCGATATGCTCAGCAAGGTGGCCGCTGGCAAAGGCTTTCTTGATCAGGATGCCCTTGTGATGCGTCGCCGCATGTTCGATCACCGGCACCTCTTCTGCATGTTGCAGGTTATAGGTGACCATGGCTATATCTCCGTGGTCGAGTGTGGCGATACCGCCTTCCACGGTCTTGGTGGACATGCCGGTGGCACGAATCAGGCCCGCCTTTTTCAGATCGTTCAGGGCATCCAGGGTGCCTTGTTCAATGATCGCCCTGTCATTGCCATCGGAATGAATCAGTACGCAATCCAGGTAATCCGTGTTCAGTCTTTTCAGGCTGCGTTCCACGGATTGGCGAACGTAGGCCGGCGAAAAGTCGAACCGGCTTTCACCGCTGTCATTGTCGAACTCTTCCCCCACCTTGGTCACGATGACCCACTCATGGCGCTGTCTCAGCAGCTGGCCAAGCCGCGCTTCGCTATGCCCATAGGCCGGGGCGGTATCGATCAGGTTGATGCCCAGATCGCGTGCCTGGGCCAGCAGATCGCTCACCGCCTTGTCATCCGGGATAGTGAAGCCGTTGGGGTATTTGACGCCCTTGTCACGGCCAATCTTCACCGTGCCGAGGCCCAGAGCGCTGACGGTCAAACCTGTGTTGCCCAGCGGGCGCATGAAAGCCATGACGGTCCTCTGTGTTGGTGGTGGGAGGGGTTCGGGTAGCGAGGCAAAAGCAGTTGAAAGTTCAAAGTTTAAAGTTGAAACGCGAAGCCAGGCTGTTTCGGTTTTCGACGTTGGTGCTCCGCGGTCACAAGCAATGGTGCGCGGTGGCGGCATTAAAACCGGCACCCTGTTTATCCCGCGCTTTTCAACTTTAAACTTTGAACTTTCAACTCATTTCCACACGTCTCCAGCAAAGCCCTCGGGCAATGTTAAAAACAGGTATGCCAGTACGGCACGCCCATGGGCGCCTGCTTCAGTTCTGCGGGCAGCGCCATTGGCTCGCCCGGTTGCAGGCCGTGTTCTTCCACCAGCGCCATCACCCGGTCTCCCAGATCCGGGGCCAGGGTGAGCTTGGTGGGCCAGCTGATAATCAGGTTCCGGTCGCGGCGAGCGTAGGCGTTGTCCGGTTTTACCAACGCCTGCTGTTTGGGCTCTGCGCGCACCACATCCAGCGTCGCCAGCTCAGCGTTGCTGAAATCCAGCCAGGGAAACAGCTTGCTGAGTTCAGCGCGGCCGGCGGCCAGCTGCTCCTCGTCACTGCGCTCCACCCCCTGCTCGGCCAGGTCGCCGCCCAGATACCACACTACCTTGCCGTCCGGGCAGTCATGGGTGGTGACGGTGAGCACCGGCTTGTTGCTGGTGCCCACGCAATGGGCGTAGAGACGGTGGCCCAGATCATGCTTGACCAGCAGCATTTTCAGCGGGCGAAGCTGGCTGTATTCCTCTTCCAGCAGGTGTGCCTTGTGGGCTTGCTCCAGCAGTTCAGGGTTGCCGTTGCCGGCGGCCAGCAAGGTCATGCGCGGTTCAATGCGCACGCCGTTAACGGTGGCGCAAGCCAGGCCGCTGTCGTTCCACTCCAGCGTATCCCTTGCCGGATCATAGGCCAGCAGCCGATCACGCACCGGGGCGGCCAGGGTTTCAATCAGGGACTCGGTATTAATCACCAGGTCATCCAGCTTGTAGACGTTGCCCTTGAAGGCTCTGTCCGCCAGTGCGGAGGGAAAGTCGCTACGCTTCAGCTTGTCGATGCGACCGCGCAGCATCTTGCTGGCAAAGAAGTTGGTCATCCGCGACGCCACCGAGCCGCTGGACCACATGTGCTGGGTATCGCTGAGTACTTTCAGGTTGCGCAGGTCTACCGGGTCGTCACCGGCCATGGCTGAGCGCCAACGGTCGGGCATGGCGGCAATGGATTCGGATTCGCTGGACAGGCTGCCGCTCAGCGCATACTTGAGGCCACCGTGAATGATGCCCTGGCTGGCCAGGGTCTGGTCACCGCCGAGGGAGCCGCTTTCCAGCAGCAGGCACTGATAGCCAGCGGCGTTGAGCCGATTGATCAGCCACAGACCGGCGATGCCACCACCGAATACAAGGATGTCGGGTTTCAGAGTGTTGTCGCTCATGGAGCACCATCGTTGAACAGTGCGGCTATGCTAGCATAGACCGGCCGGACGTCAGACGTCCGGCGCCCGACATCCGACACAAGAAGCCCTATGCAAACCTTCTACTCCGCTCTCTGGTATTTGCTCCTGCCATTTTTGTTCCTGCGCCTGTGGCTGCGCGGGCGCAAGGCGCCAGCCTATCGTCAGCGCTGGGCCGAACGCATGGCCTGGGGGTACCGCAAAGGGGCGTTGCAAAAAAGTCTCTGGGTGCATGCGGTATCGGTGGGGGAAACCCTGGCGGCAGCGCCCTTGATCGAGAGGTTGCTGGCGGACCATCCGGGCACGCCATTGCTGGTGACCACGACCACGCCCACGGGCTCCGAGCGGGTGAAGGCCCTGTTTGGTGATCGCGTCACCCATGTGTACTGCCCCTGGGAAATCCCGGGCGCATTGCGACGGTTCATGCGTGCGTTTGATCCGCAGCTGGTGGTGGTGCTGGAGACCGAACTGTGGCCGAATCTGTGTGCGGCGGCCAAGCGCCACGGCGCCAAACTGATGCTGATGAACGGGCGGCTGTCGGAAAAGAGTTACCGTGGCTACAGCAAGTTGCCGCGGCTGGTGCGGCCCATGATGGCCCGCTTCGATGCGCTGGCGGTACAGACTCCCGTGGAGGCGGAGCGCTATGTGGCGCTGGGCGCCTGGCCGGAACGGGTGCATGCCATTGGCAGCGTGAAATTTGACATGTCACTGGATGCCGCCTTGCGCGACAGGGCGGCTGCGCTGCGAGCCGGGATGGGCGCGCGTCCGGTGTGGATTGCGGCCAGTACCCATCCCGGTGAAGACGAGCCGGTGCTGGCGACCCATCAACAGGTGCTGGCGCAGCATCAGGAGGCTTTGCTGGTGCTGGTGCCTCGCCACCCGGAACGCTTCAACGATGTGGCTGACCTGGTGCGACAACAGGGACTGACAGTGGCCCGGCGCAGTGCCGGGGAAGACCCTGCGCAGACGCAGGTGTATCTGGCCGACACCATGGGGGAATTGCTGATGCTGTTCGGCACGGCGGATCTTGCCTTCGTGGGCGGCTCCCTGGTGCCGGTGGGTGGCCACAATCTGCTTGAGCCTGCCGCCTGGGAAAAACCGGTGCTCACCGGCCCCCACCTACACAACTTCACCGCCATCTCACAACTGCTGGATGACGCCGGCGGGCTGTCAGTGGTTAACAATGCGGATGAACTGGCAACAACCCTGTTGGCGCTGTTCGATGATGCCGAACGTTGCCGGCAACAGGGGCAGGCGGCGGCGGCGGTGGTGGCCGCTAATCGGGGGGCGCTGGAGAGGGGGCTGTTGTTCATTAGTGAACAGTTAACAGTGAATAGTTAACAGCGCGCGGGTTGGGGTGGTTGGGTGCTGCGAGGTGCAGGGCCGCGTTAATGGGTTTTTGGGTATTTCCAGGGCGATAGTAATTCAGGAGCGAGTAACGGGTTTTGAGTTGCGAAAAGCAAAGCACAGCAAGGGCTTTTCCTTTCGAAACCCGTTACTCGAAACTCGCTTTTTCCCCAAAAACGTTCATCACGGAATTATGGGAAAGGGGCCTGGCCAGGGTTGGCTGAAGGCGATTTCGATCTTGATGTGAGAGTCGGGCAGCGCTTGCGGATACAGATGCTCAACAGGCTTCCCCGCTAACCCGCGATGAACCAAAACAAAAAGGCCGCGTCCGGTGTCCGGGCGCGGCCTCTTTGCGTTCAGTCAACTCAGGCGCTGCACGCGCACTGTTCACTATTCACTGTTATTTGTTAACTGAATTTTCTTCCATCATCTCCTCACTCTTCCCTTCCAGGTCCGGCGCGTACAGGTTCAGGGTTTCGCTGGAGGAGAGCCACTGGTTTACCGAGGCCAGGTCGCCCTGGTGGAGATCGCCGGTGCTGGATTTCAGGGTCAGGGAATCAACGATGTAGTCATACCGGGCGTTGGCATAGTCCCGTTCGGCGGCAAACAGGGCGCGCTGGGCATTGAGCACGTCCACCACGTTCCGGGTGCCCACTTCATAACCGGACTGGGTAGCGTCCAGGGCGGAGCGGGTGGAGCGGATGGCCTGCTCACGGGCCTTGATACGCAGGGCATCGGCTTCCACGGTGCGGTAAGCGTTCCGGGTCTGTTGCACCGCATTCCGCAGGGTCTGATCGTACTGGTGAACGGCCGCGTCAGCACGCAGGTAAGCTTCCTTGCGGCGGCTGTTGAGGCCACCGCCCTGGAACAGGGGCATGCTCACCTCAATGCCGATCTGGCGGGTGTCCGTACTGTTCAGGCCACTGCCGGCCCCGGCGGCAGCCGAGTTGTCGTCCGGGTAAAGGTTGGAATTCTGGTACTGCGCCACCAGCTGAACCTGCGGCATCATGGTGCCAAGTTGGCGCTTGGCAGTGTTGTCGGTCAGTTCGGTGTTGTACAGCGCCGCCAGTACCTGGGGGTTTTCGGCCTTGGCCTTTTCAATCCAGTCATCCATCACGGCAGGCTGGGGGCCTTCCATGGGGAGTTCTTCCTTCAGTTCGGCAAGGGTTTCCCACTGCTGGCCGGTGAGTGTCTCCAGCTGGTCGCGGGCAATTTCGTACTGCTGACGTGCCACGATCAGATTCACCTGGGTCAGGTCATAGGTGGCCTGGGCTTCTTCCACATCCGTGGCCGGTACCAGTCCCACATCGAAGCGTTCCTGGGTCTGCTCCAGCTGGCGTCCAATGGCTTTCTCTTCCGCCTTGGCGGACACCCAGTTATCCCAGGCACGCAGTACACCGAAGTAGCCCTGGGCGACTCGCAGGACAAAATCCTGTCTTGCCTGCTCAAAATTGGCGTGCGCGATATCGGTGCTGGACTTGGCTTCCTTGTAGCCGTACCAGGCATCCACACGGAACAGTGGTTGCGCCAGTGTCACGGTGGTCATTTCGCTGTCGTAGCTTTCATCGAAATTCAGATCCTTGATTTCCCGATCGTTGTCGTAGACGCCGTAGCTGGCATTTACGCTCGGGAACAGCGCCGCCCGGCCCTGTACCAGCAGCTCCTGATCCGCGTTCCAGTTCATGCGCGCGGCGCGCCAGGTGCCGTCGTAACTCCAGGCGGCGTTGGCCACATCGACCAGATTGGCGGCGTTTACGGAGCTGGCCAGGGCGGTCAGCATGAATACAAGGGTCTTGCCGGGGCTGCGCTTCATTCTGGGGCACTCTTTCCTGTCGTTGTCAGTCAATTATAGTACTGGCTGGTTTAGAAATTAATAGTGGCTTTTCCGTGCCTGTCCTGCGGTTGTTTGGCCAATGGACGCTGGCGTATAGTGTCCGCCATTCCTATCTGTACCCATATTCTGGAGGCCGACGTGCCAGACGATCAGCGCCCCATCGCGGCTACTGCCATTGATGAATCCTGCCAGCCCATCGCCGGCTCCCGCAAAATCTATGTGACCGGTTCCCGTGCGGACATCCGGGTGCCTATGCGAGAGATCCGTCAGGATCCGACCCCGCTGGCAGACGGAAAGTTCGAGGATAACCCGCCAGTGACGGTCTATGATACCTCTGGCCCTTATACCGACCCGGATGTACAGATTGATGTCCGCAAAGGGCTGTCGCCAATCCGTCTGAACTGGATTCAGGAGAGGAATGATACCGAGGAACTGCCCGGGTTGACCAGCGACTATGGCCGCAAACGGGCTACGGACGTGAAAGTCGCCGGTCTGCGTTTTGAGCATGTCCGTACGCCACGCCGGGCCAAGCCGGGCAAGAATGTGAGCCAGATGCACTATGCGCGGCAGGGTATTATCACGCCGGAGATGGAATACATCGCCATCCGTGAGAACCAGCGCCTGCAGGAGCAGCGCGACGCGGGGCTGCCCTGTGAGCAGCATCCGGGGCAGAGTTTTGGTGCGGCCATCCCCGCCGAGATTACCCCGGAGTTTGTGCGTGATGAAGTGGCCCGTGGGCGCGCGGTGATCCCGGTGAATATCAACCACCCGGAAATCGAGCCGATGATCATCGGCCGTAACTTCCTCACCAAGATCAATGCCAACATCGGTAATTCCGCGGTGACCTCCTCCATCGAGGAAGAAGTCTCCAAGATGACCTGGGCCACCCGTTGGGGCGGCGACACGGTGATGGATCTGTCCACCGGTGACAACATTCACGAAACCCGTGAGTGGATTCTGCGCAACTCGCCGGTGCCCATCGGCACCGTACCGATCTACCAGGCGCTGGAAAAAGTGAATGGCATCGCTGAAGACCTGACCTGGGAAATCTTCCGCGATACCCTGATCGAGCAGGCCGAGCAGGGGGTGAGCTACTTCACCATCCATGCCGGTGTGTTGCTGCGCTATGTACCCATGACCGCCAACCGGGTCACCGGCATCGTTTCCCGCGGTGGCTCGATCATGGCCAAGTGGTGTCTGGCGCATCACAAGGAAAACTTCCTCTATACCCATTTCGAAGACATCTGCGAAATCATGAAGGCCTATGACGTGACCTTCAGTCTCGGTGATGGTCTGCGCCCAGGCTCCATTGCCGATGCCAACGATGAAGCCCAGTTCAGCGAACTGCGCACGCTGGGGGAGCTTACCAAGATCGCCTGGAAACATGATGTACAGGTGATGATCGAAGGCCCTGGCCATGTGCCCATGCACATGATCAAGGCCAACATGGATGAGCAGCTGGAGCACTGTGGCGAAGCGCCGTTCTATACCCTCGGTCCGCTGACCATCGATGTGTCTCCCGGTTATGACCACATTTCCAGTGCCATTGGTGCGGCCATGATCGGCTGGTATGGCACGGCCATGCTCTGCTACGTGACGCCCAAGGAGCATCTGGGGCTGCCCAACCGTGAGGATGTGAAGGAAGGGATCATCGCCTACAAGATTGCTGCCCATGCGGCCGATCTGGCCAAGGGGCATCCCGGTGCCCAGATTCGCGACAACGCGCTCTCCAAGGCTCGCTTCGAGTTCCGCTGGGAGGACCAGTTCAATCTGGGCCTGGATCCGGACCGGGCGCGGCAGTTCCATGACGAGACCCTGCCCAAGCAGGCTCACAAGGTGGCGCATTTCTGTTCCATGTGTGGTCCCAAGTTCTGTTCCATGAAGATCAGCCAGGAAGTTCGCGAAACCTACGGCGATGGCAAGGCGCAGGTGGCGCAGGCGGATGCCGAGGCGGGCATGGAAGAGAAGTCCCGGGAATTCCGCGAGCAGGGTAGTGCCCTGTACCATAAAGCCAATGACTGATATCGAGCCGCGTTTCAGTCAGGACGATGTGGAAATCCTGGAACGGGAAACCCCGTTTCAAGGCTTCTTCCGTGTGGATGCGCTGACCCTGCGTCACAAACAATATGAAGGTGGCTGGGGAAAGCCCATTCGTCGTGAATTGTTCGTGCGTCCCCGGGCGGCGGCGGTGCTGCCCTACGACCCGGCGCGTGGCGAGATTCTGCTGGTGGAGCAGTTCCGGGTGGGAGCGCTGGAGTGGCGAGATTCCCCCTGGTGCCTGGAGCTGATTGCGGGCCTTGCCGACAAGGAAGGGGAAAGTCCGCAGGACCTGATCCGGCGTGAGGCGGTGGAAGAGGGTGGCCTGACCCTGGGCGCCATGGAAACCGTGGCGCACTACATGCCCAGCCCGGGCGGTACCGATGAGCGTCTGCATGTGTTTGTGGGCCAGGCGGATCTGGCCGGCGCGGGCGGTATTTTCGGCTGTCCTGAAGAGGGGGAGGATATTCGCGCCCTCACCGTCCCCGTGACACAGATTCCGGCATTGCTGGAGTCTGGCCGGGTAGACAATGCCGCCAGCCTGATTGCCTTGCAGTGGCTCCTGTTGCATCGCGCTGAACTGGATGCCCGGTGGGGCAAGGCATGAGTCGACGGGGGCGTTACCGTCTGGATTTTCGCGCGTTGATGACCCAGTGCGAGGAAAACTACGCCCGCATGATGCCGCTGCTGAATGCCCTGGGGGACAGTGACAGCCTGGCTGTGGAGCTGGGGCATGAGCACCACCCCCATACCCTCAATCTGCGGGTGCTGGAACGCTCCCCGTATACCACTACGGTGCGACTGGAAGACCAGGAGTTGCTGGCGCTGCTGCCGGCATCACGCCTTACCGTGCGCCTCTATCACGATGCCCGCCTTGCGGAAGTGACCGAGGCACGGCCCTTTCGACGGGTGAGCGCCCGTTATGCCTATCCCAACCGTCATATGCACCAGCGCGATGAAAAAGCGCAGTGGAACCGTTTCCTGGCTGAATGGCTGCGCCATGTGCACGACCATGGTCGTGATGCGGGGCAGCAGTGGCGGCAACAGGTTTCCGGTGACTGACACGGATTACGTTCCCGGGCAAGCGCCGAGGGTGCCATTTGTGGAGAATTGGTAACCATTTCCGGGTCTGGGCGTTGTTGCCTAGAAATGTGACATCATCTTGGTTATAAGAACAAGGTATGGGCCTGACTGGCCTGACGACGACTTGGGGACGTCAGGGAGCTACCCAGGGGCTACCTTTGGGAGGGTGGGCCTTCCACAAAATCGATTGGAACAAGAGCATGGTCACGGGAGCGGGGATTTGACGCAGCAGTTGCAGCCCCTTCGAATTGTGCAGTTATCGGACTGCCATCTGTTTGCCGATGTCAGCGGCAAGCTGCTGGGTCTCAATACCCAGTTCAGCCTGGATAAGGTACTGGAGCTGGTCCGCAGGGAGCAGCCGAACCCGGACCTGATTCTGGCCACCGGAGATTTGTCCCAGGATGCGTCCTTTGAGTCTTATCAGCGGCTGGATGATGCGCTGGAAAGCTTTCAGGTGCCGGTGTACTGGCTGGAAGGCAACCATGACAAGCCTGCCCCCATGCTGGAGGCGCTGCACGCCCAGCGGGATCGAATGAGCCCGTGTGTCCTGGAGCAGGGTGCCTGGACCATCGTCATGCTGGATTCCACCATTCCCGGCGAAGTGCCCGGGGAGCTGTTTGACGAAGATCTGACGTTTCTTGATAACGCCCTGCGCAATGCCCGCGGCGAACATCTGATGGTCTGCCTTCATCATCACCCTGTGCCAATGGGGTGCGCATGGTTGGACACCCAGCTGGTGGGCAGCGCAGACAAATTCTTTGAGGTGATCGATCGCCATCCCAAGGTGCGGGCGATTATCTGGGGGCATGTTCACCAGGAATATGACAGTACTCGCAATGGCGTGCGCCTGATGGCCGTGCCCAGTACCTGTGTGCAGTTCAAGCCCGGCAGCGAGGATTTCGCGGTGGACGACGCCAACCCGGGCTACCGCTGGCTGGATCTGCACGCCGATGGCCGCATCGACACGGGTGTGAGCCGGGTGGAGGGGATCACCTTTGAGGTGGACTTCAGCGTTAAAGGCTACTGAAAGGCAGTTAATAGTTAACAGTGAACAGTTAATAGCGTCGCGTTAGCGTGTCATGTGATCTGAAAGGATAGAGGCCGCGCCCAGAATTTGGACGCGGCCTCATGCCTTTAAACACAAAGAAAAAGCCTGATAAAGCTTGACAGGGTATGCTGCTCGGGCAGCCTTCACTGTTCACTGTTCACTGTTCACTGTTCACTGTTCACTGTTCACTGTTCACTGTTCACTGTTCACTGTTCACTGTTGAGGATCTGATCCCATGGCACCAGAAACCTCCCTTCTCTATATTCACGGCTTCAACAGTTCCCCGGCATCCCACAAGGCGGGTTTGTTGCGTGATGTGTTCGAGCGGGCCGGGTGCCCGGAGCGGCTGATCACGCCGGCGCTGCCGCCGTCCCCCCGCCAGGCTATGGCGGAACTGGATGCGGCCATTGCCTCGGCCGGGCCAGTGGCGTTGCTGGGCTCGTCTCTGGGGGGCTTCTATGCTACCTGGCTGGCAGAGCACCATGATCTCAAGGCGGTGGTGGTCAATCCGGCGGTGCGTCCGTGGCGACTACTGGACAAATACACAGGTATCCAGCATAACTATCACACCGGCGAGGCCTGGGAGTTCGACCCGGCCTGGCTGAATGAGCTGCGCCGCTACGAAGTGGAGGCGATTTCCCAGCCGGAAAACCTGCTGCTGCTCACCCAGACCGGGGACGAAACCCTCAACTGGGAGGATGGCTGGGACTATTATGGCGACTGCCACCGCTATTGCGGCTTGGGTGGAAGCCACGGCTTTGATAACTTTGACGCCTTCATACCGCTGATCCTGCGGTTTTGTGGCCTGGAAATACACGCTGGAGGCCAGACGCCGAACGCCTGACGTACCTGTTTGCGTCTGGCGTCGGGCATCATGCGTCCGGCGCTTTTGGGATATTTATGACCAATAATTATACGTCCGAAAATATTGAAGTTTTGTCGGGCCTGGAGCCGGTGCGCAAGCGTCCCGGCATGTACACCGATACCACCCGCCCCAACCACCTTGCCCAGGAAGTGATCGATAACTCCGTCGATGAAGCTCTGGCAGGGCATGCCAAGTCCATCAAGGTCACCCTGTTCAAGGATGGTGGCGTGGAAGTGGAAGATGATGGCCGTGGTATGCCGGTAGATATTCATCCGGTAAAGAAGAAGCCGGGGGTGGAAGTGATCCTCTCTACCCTCCATGCGGGTGGCAAGTTCTCCAACAACAACTACCAGTTCAGTGGCGGTCTGCACGGGGTGGGGGTGTCCGTGGTGAATGCCCTTTCCACCAAACTGGAAGTGTTGGTCAAACGTGATGGCCAGCTGCACCGCATTGAGTTTGGTGACGGTGAGAAACGCAGTGATCTGGAAGTGATCGATACGGTGGGCAAGCGAAACACCGGTACCATCCTGCGTTTCTGGCCGGATCCGTCCTACTTCGATTCGCCGAAGATTTCCGTTTCCCGCCTCAAGCATCTGCTGCGAGCCAAGGCCGTGCTGTGTCCTGGCCTGAAAGTCATTCTGGAAAACCAGGTCAACGGTGAGAGCGAGACCTGGCAGTTCGAGGATGGCCTGATCGAGTACCTGCTGGAATCTGCCACCGGTTGGGAGCGAGTCCCTGAAGAACCGTTCAACGGTGCCATGAGCGCGGAAACTGAAGCGGTGGACTGGGCGGTGATGTGGTTGCCGGAAGGTGGCGAGTTGGTGCAGGAATCCTATGTGAACCTGATCCCCACGGCCCAGGGCGGTACCCATGTGAACGGCCTGCGTTCCGGCTTGCTGGATGCCATGCGCGAGTTCTGCGAATTCCGCAACCTGTTGCCGCGGGGCGTGAAACTGACCCCGGAAGATATCTGGGACCGCGCCGCCTATGTGCTCAGCGTGAAGATGCAGGACCCGCAGTTTGCCGGCCAGACCAAGGAGCGACTCAGTTCCCGGCAGACGGCCGCCTTTGTGTCCGGCGTGGTCAAAGATGCATTTTCCCTGTGGCTGAACCAGCACACGGATGAAGCAGAAAAATTGGCGGATCTGTGTATCAATAATGCCCAGAAACGTCTGCGTGCCGCCAAAAAGGTTACCCGAAAGAAAGTCACCAGTGGTCCGGCGCTGCCCGGCAAGCTGGCGGATTGCACCAGCGATGATCCGGCCCAGAGTGAGATCTTCCTGGTGGAGGGGGATTCAGCAGGCGGTTCTGCCAAGCAGGCCCGGGATCGAGTGTTCCAGGCCATCATGCCGCTGCGCGGCAAGATCATGAATACCTGGGAAGTGGACTCTGCCGAAGTGCTGGGTAGCCAGGAAATTCATGATATCGCCGTGGCGCTGGGTATTGAGCCGGGCAGCGACGATCTCAACGGCCTGCGTTACGGCAAGGTCTGCATCCTTGCCGATGCGGACTCCGATGGTCTGCATATCGCCACCTTGATCTGTGCCTTGTTCCTGCGGCACTTCCCGGCATTGGTGAAAAACGGCCATGTGTTTGTGGCCATGCCGCCGCTGTACCGCATCGATGTGGGCAAGGAAGTCTATTACGCCCTGGACAAGGAAGAACGGGAAGGCGTGCTGGACCGCATCAAGGCCGAGAAGAAGCGGGGCAAAGTGAACGTGACCCGCTTCAAGGGCCTGGGTGAAATGAACCCGCTGCAGCTGCGCGAAACCACCATGGCCCCGGATACCCGCCGTCTGGTGCGCCTCTCCATCAGCAGTGATGATGAAACCCATCAGCTGATGGACATGCTGCTGAGCAAGAAGCGCGCCTCCGACCGCAAGGGCTGGCTGGAAGAGAAAGGCAATCTAGCTGAAGTCTAACGCTTCACGCAACATGCTTCACGCTTCACGCGGGGGCTGTTTGAAGCTGGAATGAATGACAAAAATTGGAACAATCTTCTGGTTTGTTCTTTTCGTGGAGCGCAGCGAAAGCATGTTGCGTGAAGCGTGAGGCGTGCAAGCCAGCGAGTATAGCGAGCAAACATGGCTGACGATTTTGAAAGTTTTCCCTTAAGGGAATACACCGAAAAAGCGTACCTGGATTATTCCATGTACGTGATTCTTGACCGGGCCTTGCCGAACATCGGCGATGGTCTGAAGCCGGTGCAACGGCGCATCGTGTATGCGATGAGCGAACTGGGTCTCAAGGCGACGTCCAAGTACAAGAAGTCTGCCCGTACTGTGGGTGATGTGCTGGGTAAGTATCACCCCCACGGGGATTCTGCCTGTTACGAAGCCATGGTGCTGATGGCTCAACCCTTCAGTTACCGCTATCCGCTGGTGGATGGCCAGGGGAACTGGGGCAGCGCGGATGATCCCAAATCCTTCGCGGCCATGCGTTATACCGAATCCAAGCTGGCGCCCTATTCGGAAGTGCTGCTCTCCGAGCTTGGCCAGGGTACGGTGGAATGGTTGCCGAATTTCGACGGCACCATGGAAGAGCCCAAGATGCTGCCGGCCCGGCTGCCCAATGTGTTGCTCAATGGCACCACCGGTATCGCGGTGGGCATGAGCACGGATATTCCGCCACACAACCTGCGTGAGGTCGCCAACGCCTGTATCCATTTGCTGAAAGATCCCGGGGCGTCCCTGGATGATCTGATGGAATACATCCAGGGGCCGGATTTCCCCACCGAGGCGGAGGTGATCACTTCCCAGAACGACATCATCCGCATGTATGCGGAGGGCAAGGGCTCCCTGAAGCAGCGTGCGGTCTATGAGCGTGAGGAAGCGGACATCGTCGTCACTGCGCTGCCGTATCAGGTGTCGGGTGCCAAGGTGCTGGAACAGATCGCCGACCAGATGAACAAGAAGAAGCTGCCCATGGTCAGCGATCTTCGTGACGAGTCCGATCACGAGAATCCCACTCGTCTGGTGATTACGCCGCGCTCCAATCGTGTGGATGTGGAACAGCTGATGAGTCACCTGTTCGCCACCACGGATCTGGAAAAGAACTACCGGGTAAACCTGAACATGATCGGCATCGATGGCCGGCCACAGGTGAAGAGCCTGGATACCATTCTCAATGAGTGGTTGCAGTTCCGTATGGTCACGGTGCGCCGTCGTCTGCAGCACCGCCTCGACAAGGTACTGGATCGTCTGCATATCCTGGAAGGTCTGCTGGTTGCCTTCCTCAACATTGATGAAGTGATTCATATCATCCGCACCGAAGATGTACCCAAGCCGGTGCTGATGGAGCGTTTCGGTATTTCCGAACGTCAGGCGGAAGCGATCCTCGAACTGAAATTGCGCCATTTGGCCAAGCTCGAGGAAATGAAGATTCGTGGCGAGCAGGACGAGCTCAACGAAGAACGGGAAAAGCTGGAAGCCACCCTCGGCTCCACCGCGAAGATGAAAAAGCTGGTGGCCAAAGAGCTCAAGGAAGATGCGGACAAGTACGGTGATGATCGTCGTTCCCCGCTGGTGGAGCGTGACGCCGCTGCCGCGCTGGATGAAACCGATCTGGTCAGTGCGGATCCGGTGACCGTTGTGCTGTCCGAAAAGGGGTGGGTCCGTGCCGCCAAGGGCCACGATGTGGATGTGGTGGGTCTCAGCTACAAGGCGGGGGACAAATACCGGGCCTCTGCCAGGGGCAAGTCCAACCAGCCAGTTTGCTTTATCGACAGTACCGGGCGCAGCTATTCATTGCCTGCGCATACCCTGCCCAGCGCCCGTGGTCAGGGTGAACCCCTGTCCGGTCGGGTGAACCCTCCGTCCGGGGCGGTCTTCATGGCAGCGGTCATGGGCAAGGACAAGGATGCCTACCTGATGAGTACCGACGCAGGTTATGGCTTTGTGGTCCGGTATGCCGATTTGCTGGCCAACAAGAAGGCAGGCAAAACCGTGCTGAGTGTGCCCAAGGGAGGCAAGGTGTTGCCGCCCCAGGCGATTGCCAGTACCGGGAATGATCTGATTGCGCTGGTCTCCAACGAGGGGCGCCTGTTGGTGTTCCCGGTGAAGGAGTTGCCGGAGATGATGCGGGGCAAGGGCAACAAGATGATGTCCATCCCCTCTGCACGGGTGCAGTCCCGGGAAGAGTTTGTTCAGGATGTGCAGGTGGTGGGTCCCCAGGATTCCCTGACCATCTATGCCGGCAAGCGTCACCTGACGCTCAAGCCGTCGGATCTGGAACACTATTACGGTGAACGGGGCCGGCGTGGTGCCAAACTGCCGCGGGGGTTCCAGAACGTGGACAGCATGGCGGTGGAACGCAAGGATGATGCCTGAGGGATGCCGGCCTGCGGGCCGGTGCTCACAGGAACGCTGAGCAGTAGAAAAAGAGGGAAGGGCGATGGTGAGGGGCGTCACGACGATTCTTTTGTTGCTGGTGAACACGCTGGTGTTGATTGGTCCGATGATGCTCGTGGCACTGCTCAAGCTGTTGCCCGGCAAGGGATGGCGGCGGCTGTGCTCGCGGGTGGTAATGGGGATTGCCGAAACCTGGGCCGAAATCTGCAAGGCCATCTTTGCCCTGATGACCCCCACTCGCTGGGACATCCGCGGTGTGGAAAACCTGCGCCAGGACACCTCTTATCTGGTGGTGAGCAACCACCAGTCCTGGGTGGATATTCCTGCCTTGGTGGAAGCCTTCAATCGCAAGACCCCCTATTTCAAGTTCTTCCTCAAGAAAGAACTGATCTGGGTGCCGTTTCTGGGCCTGGCTTTCTGGGCGCTGGATTACCCCTTCATGAAACGCTACAGCAAGGCGGTGCTGGACAAGCGACCCGAGTTGAAGGGCAAGGATCTCGAGATCACCCGGCGGGCCTGTGAGAAGTTCCAGGGCATCCCGGTGACCGTGGTGAACTTCCTGGAGGGCACCCGCTTCACCGCGGCCAAGCAACAGGCCCAGGCATCCCCGTACCGGCACCTGCTCAAGCCCAAGGCCGGTGGTGTGGCTTTCGTTATGGCCGCGCTGGGCGATAACCTGGATGCGTTGCTGGATGTCACCATCGTCTATCCCCAGGGCAAGCCGCCAGGCTTCTGGGCGTTACTCTGCGGTGAGGTAAAAACCGTGGTGGTGGATGTGCAGACCCGGCCGCTGGACCCTGCCCTGTGGCGTAGCGATTATCAGGACGACCCCCAGTTCCGGGCGGAAGTGCAGCAGTGGGTCAGTGATCTCTGGCACGACAAGGATCAGCGCATCAGCGAGCTGCAGCAAGCCCTGTCATGATCAGAAGTGCAGTGTCAGCGCCAGGTAGGGGCCGCCGAATTTCAGGTTGATCGCGCTGTCACTGTCCTCGTCCAGTTTGATGAACATCTGGCTGAAGCCCACTTCCACTCCGAACAGGAAATCACTGCGCCAGCCCGCCCGCAGGGTGAAATCGGCCAGTTGATCCTGATCCAGATAGATCCCGTTGACCTCAGCGCCGAACCAGGCGTTGTCGGACAGCAGCCGGAAGGGGTAATGCGCCGCGAGGTGAAGCTGGGGAAGAGTGTCGTCAATGGCCTGGTGACCCTGTCGGGTGGCGGATTCCAATACCAGCTCCCCATCCAGGCGCCGCAGGGTAAGGCCCGCATCCAGGCGAAGATCATTGTCTTGCGCGAAGGCGTAGTAGAGCGTGCCGTCGAGAATTTCCAGATTCAGATCACTGTGCAGGGGGTTCCCGGACGGGAAACGTGTGCCGCCCAGGTCCAGTGCCTGGCTGGGCCGGGATTGGCTGTCTGCGCGCAGTGACAGGTAGCGCAGGCGAGCCTGGGGAAACAGGCCAGCATCGTGTTCCAGCTGCAGCTGGGCGCCAGTCTGGCGGACGTAGCCAAAACCCAGATCATTATCCAGGTCCACGGGGTCGCCGCCGGAGGCGATGGTACCCTCCAGTTCGCTGTCCCATGAAAACCCCCCGGCACTGATGCGCATGTCAGCAACCGCGGCACTGGCTGCGCAGGTGAGCGCCAGGGCCAGCGGAAAATGGCGTAGCAGCATGATCAGAAGCCCAGCGACAGGGCAACGTAGGGGCCACCCATATCCAGATCCGTGGTGAGATTGGCAACGTCATCCAGGTCCAGATTGATGCGGCTGTAGCCGACCTCCACTCCCAACAAAAAGTCCGATCGCCAGCCCATGCGCACGTTGTAGTCGTTCATGCTGGAGTCGTCGTACTTGATGGCATTCAGTTCTGCGCCGAGATAGGCACCGGTGGAAGGGATGTCAAACCGGGCTGCGGCATGGACCAGTGGCAACATCTCGTCGACGTCCAGTCTCGAATCACTGATGATGCTGTTGAGGCGCACGAACCCGTCGACATGGCGAACGGTCAGGCCCAGGTCCAGCTTCAGGGTGGTATCGATGGGCGTGTAATAGAGCGTGCCCTCCAGCATTTCCAGCTCAAGTTCGCTGTCTACCCGGGTGCTGGCCACATATTGATTGCCGTTGAATTCAAAACTGCGTTGCAGGCGGTTACTGGCGGACTCATAGAGATCAAAGTAACGCACCCGGACATTGGGAATCAGCGGCACAGCATGCTCCACACCGAGCCAGATCACGCTCTGGTCGGCCTTACCCATGCCCAGATCGTCTTCCACATCGATGTTGGCCCCCCCGGATGAAATGGTGCCAGTGAAATCCGCATTCCAGTTATAGCCACCCCCGTAGAGCGTTAATCCGGGGGCGGCGTGCAGGGCGGTGCTGGCGAGCAGTGCCGATGTGGCGAGCAGTATCCGTTTCATGATCAGTCCCTGGGCAGAAGGTGTGCCCTGCAGTGTAGCGCAGCTGGATGGAAAGGGGCCAAGGTCCTTGTCTTTCTGTTAAACTGATCACCGTCAATCAGTCTTGGCTATCAGCCCTTTCCACGGAGTCAGACCACCCCATGTTTCTTGACGAAATGCCCGGCAAATTCCGCTATCCGGCCCCGGAGGATGCGGAAGATGAAGCCCTGCTTGCGGACATTCAGCGTAAGGGCTGGCACCACTTTGCTGTTGCCGGCGGCGATGGCCTGCCCGGGTATACCTTCAGTGTGGGGCATTTTCTCAATCTGAATCACCCTGAACTGATTGTGGTAGGGCTCAAGGATGCACTGGCCAGTCGCCTGCTGGACAGCGCGGCGGTCCGTATTCGTGGCCTGAACAAGCCCTACCAGCCCTATCGGCTGTACAGCGATATCGCCGATGGTCTGGAGGTGATGTTCCTGCCGGTGGCTTTTCCGCACTACAAGGAATACCTGGGTTTCGCCAACTGGTTCTACCAGAGCCTGCCGGCCCCTTACCCAGCATTGCAGATGGTGTGGCCGGATCCCAAGGGGGTATTTCCCTGGCAGCCGGGTTATGACAAGCGTTTCAGTCGCGCCCAGCCCCTGTTGGGGCCTGCTCCGGCAACGCCCCTGAACCGGGGCTAGGCGCATGATTGTGCCTGGCGGACACTCCGACCTACGATAATCCCAGTCATTGCAACAGAGAGAACCCCATGAGCTCCTTGCAGGAACAACTGATGAAGTCCGGCCTGGCGGACAAGAAAAAGGCACGCCGGGCCAAGCAACAGAAACGTGAAGAGGTCAACAAGGCAAAGCGGGGCGAGATCGAGCTGGAAGACCCGGCCGAGCGTGCCCGCCGCCAGCGTGAAGCGCAGGCAGAGGCTGACCGTCAGCGTGAAGCACAGCGCAAGGCGGAGCGCGAGAAGAAGGAAATCGCCGCCCAGATCAAACAGATGATCGAGCAGAGCCGTATCGACCGCAGCAAGGGCGATGTGGCCTACCAGTTTGTGCAGGAAAAGAAGATCAAGAAAGCCTGGGTGACGGGCAAGCAACAACAGCAGCTGGAGCGCGGCCAGATTGCCATCGTGTCTCTGGGTGACAGCTATGAGCTGGTGCCCACGGTGGTGGCAGAGAAGATTCGTCAGCGTGATGAACAGGCGATCCTTCTGCTCAACGAGCGCGGCAGCCAGGAAGTGGACGAGGATGATCCCTACAAGGACTTCCCGATTCCTGATGATCTGATGTGGTAATGAGCCGCAGCATGCAACACGCATCACGCAACAACGTGGTTGAGGCGGGGGAAACCTTCAGCTTTGTGCCCGCGATTCTGGCCGGAGCAGGCCGCCCTTCACTCCGCAAACAGGTTTTGATATGACTTCTTCTTCGTTGACGCTGGGGCGTCGTTATTCGCTGGAAGTGATTCGGGCGGTACGTAATGGCCTGTTGCTGGACGGTGGCAGTCTGGGGGATGTGTTGCTACCGAGTCGCGAGGCCGGGGATCTGGCACCGGGAGATAGCGTGCTGGTGACGCTTTATAACGATGGTCAGGGCAGTACCATGGCGTCGGTGAAAGCGCCCAAGGTGCTGCGCGGAGAGGTGGCCAGTCTGGGCGTGGTATCTACCAGCAAGCTGGGCGCGTTTCTGGACTGGGGCATGCCCAAGGATTTGCTGCTGCCGTTTGCCGAGCAGACCGGCCCTCTGCGTCCCGGCGGCCGTGCACTGGTCATGGTGACCACGGACCGGGAAGGGCGGCTGCTGGCCAGTGCCAAACTGGATCGTTTTCTCAAGGACACCTGCAATGAATTCCAGCAAGGCGATGAGGTGGCCCTGGTTGCCGCCCGTGAAACCGATCTGGGCTGGAAGATGGTGGTCAACAATCGCTATTGGGGCATGATTGCCCGCAAGGAACTGCGTGCCCCGCTCAAACACGGACAGCGTGTCACCGGTTACGTGCAGCGCCTGCGTGAAGACGGCAAGCTGAGCCTGTCCCTGAACGCGCCGGGTGCGGCCAAGAGCGATGCGCTCAGTGAGCAGATCATGGCTGCGCTGGAGCAGGCAGGTGGAGAATTGCCGCTGGGTGACAAGAGCGCGCCGGATGCCATTTTTGAGGCCTTTCGCTGCAGCAAGAACGCGTTCAAGCAGGCTATTGGCGGGCTCTACAAGGCGCGCAAGATCGTGATCGAAAAAGACCGTATCCTCAAGGTCTGAACGGGGAGAGATAAGAGAGGGGAAGAAGCGAGTTTCGAAAGGCAAAGCCGGCCTCGTGGAAAGGGGGGTGGGTAATGAGCTTCGAGATGCGTTTCTGGAATCTTTGCCTCGCTTGGGCTCGGATCGCCCAGACAAGCTGGGCTCCTACATAAAAATGCGCGCCTCTGTAGGAGCCCAGCTTGCCTGGGCGAAGCGACAGAAGGGGGCATGTCCGACAGAGGATTGTGGTGCCACCGGCAGCAAAAACCGAGCTCAGCAGTCCCCCCTAAGCCAGCAGGCTTTGCCGTGGGAGATTCAGCTTGCTGAACGAATGGGGTCTCTGTTCATGGATGCTGTGTCAGCCTGAGAGCACTTCGGCCAACAAGTTGCCTCTCCCCGACTCTATCGGCGTTTCTGGAATCCTTACCTCGCTTGGGCTCGGATCGCCTGCAGGCAGGCTCCTACGGAAAGACTTCGGTAGCAGCACTTTCCCGTTCATCCGCAATGAACCTAAAAAAAGCCCCGGCAAGATGCCGGGGCGAAGGTGGTGCAATGTAGAGCTTGCTGCCTAGAACCGGTAGTCCAGTGACAGGCTGTATTTGCGGGCATCCCCGTAGTAGCCGCCGTTATAGAAGCCCAGGTTGTTGAAGTACTTTTCATCCGTCAGGTTGCTGACATTGGCGGCCACGCCCAGAGCGTCGCTGACCTGATAGCGCGCCATCAAATCCACCAGCGTGTAGGCATCCTGAACGAACTTGAAGTCACTGCTGGCACCGGGGCGGGTCACATAGGCATAGGTCTTGTTCTGCCAGGAGACGGCCGCACCCACGGTCAGCCCCTGAAGATTGCCCTGGAAACCGTACTGGGTGCCAACGCGCACCATATCTTCCGGTGAGGTGGTGTTAACTTCATCCCCGTCCGGGGCTTCCGTGATGCGGTAGGTATAGCCAGCCTGAACCTGCCAGTGAGGAAGAAGCTCGCCGGCCGCTTCCAATTCGAAACCATTGGTTTCTGCGCCATCCACTGCGCGATAGGCAACGGAGTTCGGCGGGCCACCGGCAATCGGTTGGCCTGTGGATTCTGCCAGATTGTCCTGATTGGTTCTGAAAACAGCGACGGTGGTATTCAGACGGCCCTGGTTGAACTCGCTTTTCAGGCCGGCTTCGAGACTGTTCCCTTCTTCCGGGTCCAGAATCTGGTTGTTGGCATCGCGCACGGTTTGCGGCTGGAAGATGCTGGTATAGCTGGCATAGACCGAATGGTGATCACCAAGGTCATAGATCACACCCAGATAGGGAACCACCTCGCCATTTTCCTGGTAGTGCTCATCCAGTGGCCCCTGCCAATTCACGCCTTTGCTTTTTGTTTCCCAGTCCACCACCTGGCCACCGGCAATGACAGCAAGAGAGTCTGTCGGTTTAAAACGGGCGGTGGCGTAAAAGCTGGTTTGCGAGGTGGTCTGTTTTTCTACCGTGTTGGGGGTGTCCCAGGCGGGTTTGGGAATGTTGCCATCCCAATTCAGCAGGTTCGGGACCACGTTGTTGAATCCGATGGGTGACTGCCCGGTGTAATCGCGGTCGGCTTCCGAGTGGCTGGCGCCCACCACCAGTTCATGTTGGCGGCCAAACAGTTCGAAGGGACCATTGGCGTACAGATCGAAGGTGTCCTGGGTTTTGTCTTCCACATAGCGGCCCGACCACAATGTCTTGCCGCTGCCATCGCGATTCAGTTGCCCGCCACCGGCGGAGGCAAGTTGGGCATCGTAGTTGTTTTCTTGCAGGGTATACGCGAATTTGCTGTACCAGCCATTATCGAATTGATGCTCAAGATTCACGAATACGGTCTGGCTGTCCTGCGCCCAGCTACTCCAGTCGGTCGCCGGGTTGATGTCCCGATCCAGATCGGCAATGCCACCATCGCTGTAGAACAGCGGGACGCCGCCCCAGGTGGACCCCATGGGGTCATAGTCCATGTAGTCCATGCCCACGGTCAGCATGGTGTTGTCGAACAGGTCCGCTTCGACGATACCGTAGAACACCTGCTTTTCATTGTCATAGTGGTCGAGGAAGGATTCTCCCTGCTCGTAGGCGCTGACGAAGCGGCCACGTACCCGACCGCTGCCAATCAGCGAACCGCCCACGTCCAGTTCACCCCGGTAACCGTCCCAGCTGTTAAGCTCGGCGCCGACCTGACCGGAAAAATCCCGTGTGGGTTTCTTGCGGACCAGATTGACGGTGGCAGAGGGGTTGCCAATGCCATTGAGCAGCCCACTGGCACCTCGCAGTACCTCGATCCGATCATAGATGATGGTGTCGGAGAGAGCGGCCTGCTTGCCCAGGGTGCTGATACGGGTAGAGGGCATGCCATCATAGAGGAAGTTGGTGATCTCGAAACCGCGGGCGAACAGCTGCAGGCGTTCGGTGTCCTGGGCATTGACGGTGACACCGGGGGTGCGCTGCATGACTTCGGCCACACTGTCCAGATTGAAATCATCCATTTGCTGGCGACTGATTACGGAAACCGATTGAGGCGTTTCCCGTGGAGACAGCACCATTCGCGTTGCCGTATCGGAGGCACGGGTGCCGTATCGTTCACTGCCTTCGCTTGTCATACTGGCATCACGGTCATTGATGCTGCGAGTCTCCACCTCGACTTGTTCCAGTGAGTGGGCGGTATCGGTTGGCGTGGCGGGTTCGGCATGAAGCTGGCCGGCAGCAACAAGAATGCCGCTGGTCAGCAGAGATAAACGAAAGTGGTACATGGTTTCCCCAGTGGTCGCTTGCATAATAGTGGGTGCCCATGGGGGCCCCGGTTGTATGACGTGGGCTGGGGATTACCTGGCTGGATCGTCGGGCCGCAAATGATAATGATTCTTGATAATATGTCAAAGCTGGAGACCCCTGGATGCTGCTGGCCCTCTACCTGATCGGGATTACCGCCGAAGCCATGACCGGTGCACTGGCGGCGGGTCGTCTGAAGATGGATCTGTTTGGCGTGGTGATGATCGCCACGGTGACGGCCTTCGGGGGTGGCTCCGTGCGCGATATCCTGCTGGGGCATTACCCGCTGACCTGGGTTGCCCATCCCGAATACCTGTTACTGACCACCCTGGCGGCGCTGGTCACGACCTGGATCGCACCTTTCATGTCGCGACTGCGTTATTTGTTTCTGGTGCTGGATGCCCTGGGCCTGATGGCGTTTACCGTCATTGGTGCCAAGGTGGCGCTGGGAATGGGGCTGGGCGCGCCCATTGCGGCGCTGGCAGGATTGATTACCGGCATGTTCGGTGGCGTCATTCGGGACATGCTCTGTAACCGGGTGCCGCTGGTGTTTCAGAAAGAGCTCTATGCGGTGGTGTCGCTGGGTGCCGCCGTGTTGTATCTGGTGCTGCTGCATTTCATGGTGCCGGATTGGCTGGCAGTGCCGATTACCGTTGGCAGCGGCTTTATCGTGCGCCTGTTGGCCATTCGTTATGAATGGCAGCTGCCCCGCTTTGAATACAATGTGCCGGATGAATGAACGCTTGATGCCAGACGCCTGAGGCTGGACGCTTAAAAGCTCACAGCTCACAGCTCACAGCTCATAGCTCATAGCTCATAGCTCATAGCTCGAATTGCGGAATTCCTGCTACTCTTCGGACAGTGACTTTTATTAACAGGGAGTGAGTATGAACAAGTTAACGACAGTGATGTTCTGCGCGGCGTTGGGTGTGGCAATCAGTGCCCCGGCACAGGCCTTTGACTTCAAGAAAATGACCGATTCCGCCAACAGCGCCATGGACAGTGCGTCCGAGGCAGCAGGCAGCTCCATGGATCAGGCCAATGAGGCTATGGGCAGTGGTATGGCGGTCAGCGGTGAAGCCAAGGCACTGGTGGATAGCCTGTCCACCGATCTGGGCGTGACCCAACAACAGGCGGCGGGCGGTGCGGGCGCCTTGCTGGCCATGGCACAGAACAATCTTTCCGGTGATCAGTTCAGCGGCATAATGTCCAAGGTGCCGGGACTGGATTCCCTGTTGGGCGGTGGTGAAGGTGGCGGTATTGCCGGCAGCATGCTGGGCAATATTTCCAGCCTGAGCGGTGTGGCCAAGGTATTCAGTTCCCTGGGGCTGAGCCCCGACATGATCAGTCAGTTTGCCCCCAAGATCCTGGGTTTCCTCGGCGGTGAAGGTGTGGCGGGCAGCGTGCTCGACAGCCTGAGCGGCCTCTGGGGCGTGAGCGCGCCGGCGGAATGATGCCGTCGTCAGACGCTGCGCTCTGACACCAAAATCCAAACACAAGCTCTTGCCGACGCGATCCCGGCGCAGACCTTCATCTGCGCCGGGGCTGCGACGGTTGTAACGTCGTGCATCCTGCGTCTGGGGTCAGGCATCCATTAACCCGAATTGAATCCGAACAAGCGTTTGATTTATTGTTGCCATCAATCAATGTAATGGTTGGCGGCCGGTCTCACCAGATCTCAACCCCGCTGACCGTGGGGTTTTCAGAGGAAAGGTGAGCCGAAATGACAACTGCAACGATTCATCAGTATGTGCCCAAAACCGCCCAGACCGCCGGCGAAAGACTGGAAGTGCCGATTCGCCACATGGACTTCAAGTTCGAGGCGAAAGAGCTGGACGATACCTTCTTCCGCAACACCGAGCTGGCCAGTGCTTATTTCGAAGCGCTGTCTATCTTCCTGACCTTTGGCGAAGATCTGGTCATCGATACCGCTCGCCATCACCGTCAGTTCGTCAAGGATCCTGAACTCAAGCGACTGGTGACCGCCCTGATCGGGCAGGAAGCGATTCACTCAAAGATGCACAACGAATTCAACGATGTGCTGGCGCAGCATCGCTACCCGGTGAACTTCTACCGCTTCCTGGCGGACCGGGTGTTCGAGTTGGGCTTCAAGAAACTGTCTAACCGCATGCAGCTGTCGCTGATGGCAGGCATCGAGCATTTCACTGCGGTGCTGGCGGAATACATGATGAAGCACGAAGACATCTTCTACGAATCCCAGGACGAGAAGCAGCGGGCCCTGTGGATGTGGCACATGCTGGAAGAATCCGAGCACAAGGACATTGCCTATGATGTGTTCCAGGAACTGTCCGGTGACTACGGTCTGCGCATGCGGGGCTTTGCATTGGCGGCCTTCACCATCTTCTTCCTGGTGCCGCTGGGTGGTTCGCTGATTCCTGTGTTCCGCAAACCGACCAATCTGTTGCGCCCCAGTTACTGGAAGGATGTGAAGCGCAGTCTGGCCGTGCTGGCCGGACCGAAAGAGGGCGTGTTCGGCAGCACCATCAAGCATACGCTGGATTATCTGCGTCGTGACTTCCACCCCAATGACCATGACACCAGTGCCTACCTTGAGTACTACAAGGAAAAACTGCTGCACCCGGAAACCGGTCTGCTGACCCCTTACATGACCAAAGAATTCGTTCCGGGCAAGCGCGCCTGAATCTGAGCAGGAAAAAATGATGCTGAATATTCTCAAGTTCCGTTCCAGCAAGCCCAGCTACAACGGCTATGCCGTGGTAACCGGTGCCGGCAGTGGCATTGGTCGCAGCTTTGCACTGGAGCTGGCCAAACGAAACACCGCGGTGGTTTGCGCAGACCTGAAACTGGAAAGCGCGGAAGAAACCGCCGCCATGATCGAAGAAGCCGGCGGTACGGCCTACGCCGTGGCCTGTGATGTGGGCAAGGCGGAGCAGGTCGAGGCGCTGGCGGACAAGGCCGAGCAGCTGTTGGGCAATCCGGTATCCCTGGTCATCAACAATGCCGGTGTGGGTATCGGTGGCAAGTTTGAAGAGTTGAGTCTGGAAGACTGGAAATGGGCCATGGATGTGAACCTGTGGGGTGTGGTGCATGGCTGTCATTACTTCGTGCCCGGCTTCAAGAAACAGGGCTGTGGCGCCATTATCAATGTGGCTTCTGCGGCGTCTTATACCGCGGCGCCGGAGATGAGTGCCTACAACGTCACCAAGGCCGGTGTGCGAGCCTTGTCAGAAACCCTGTATGCCGAACTGAAGAAAGACAACATCAAGGTCAATGTACTGTGTCCGACCCTGGTGCCCACCAACATCATCAAGGAAGGCCGGATTCCGGATCGCTACTCGAAGCTGGCCGACCATGCACTGATGAACTATGCCATGACCACCAGTGATTCGGTGGCCAAACTGACTCTGAACCGTCTCGACAAAGGCGAGCTGTACACCACCCCGCAGGTGGACGCCAAGCTGTTCTGGGTGATGAAGCGCGTATCGCCAAACCTGTATGCCGATTTCCTCGGCTTCTCTTACCGGTTTGTGAAATAAACCATCAGCGGAAAATAGAACGTATAGAGGTTTTTTCTCATGGCAGCAGCTAAAAAGAAAACGGCCACCGAGGCCCGCATTTACGACTCCTTTATCGTCGGTGCCGGCATTTCCGGTATTTGTGCCGCGTACAAGATGAAGAAAGAGGGCTATCACGATTTCAAGATTATCGAGAAAGCCAACCGCGTAGGTGGCACCTGGCGCGAGAACACCTACCCGGGCTGCGGTTGTGATGTGCCGTCGTCACTGTATTCTTTTTCTTTTGCCCCAAGCAGCAAGTGGAGCCATCTGTTTGCCCGCCAGCCGGAAATCCTGGAATACCTGGAAACAGTGAGTCGGGATTACGGCATTGAGGAGTTGATCGAGTTCGGTACCGAGCTGGACCATGCCGAGTGGGATGAGTCGCGTCATGTCTGGGTGCTGGACACGACCGCCAACGGGAAGAAATCTCAGACGCTGGCGCGCACCGTGGTGTTTGCCACTGGCCCGATTACGGAAGCCCAGATCCCTAACCTGCCCGGGCTGGATACCTTCAAGGGTGAGATGTTCCATTCCGCAAAGTGGAATCACGATTATGACCTGACCGGCAAACGCGTGGCGGTGATTGGCACCGGCGCTTCTGCCATTCAGTTCGTGCCGCAGATCCAGCCGAAGGTAAAAGAGCTGCACGTGTTTCAGCGTACCGCCCCCTGGGTGCTGCCGAAGCCGGACATGAACCTGGGTGATACCAGCAAGCAGGTAATAGAGAAACTGCCGGCGATCCAGAAAACCTGGCGCAAGGCGGTGGCCCAGTCCCTGAACGTGATCAACTTCGGCCTGCGTAATCCGCTGGCGCTGAAGCCGGTAAGCTCTGCGGCCAGACAGTTGCTGCGCCTTCAGGTGAAAGACAAGGCCCTGCGAAAGGCGGTGACGCCGGACTTTACCCTGGGCTGCAAACGCATTCTGTTCGCCAATAATTACTATCCTGCGCTGCAGGCCGATAACGCCAATCTGATCCCCCACGGTCTCGTGGAAGTGGATGGCAACACCGTGATTGCGGCCAACGGTGAACGGCACGAAGTGGACGTAATCATCTGGGGTACCGGGTTTGAAGTGTCCCATCCGCCCATCGGACGCAAGGTGATCAATGCCAATGGCGAGCGGCTGTCTGACCTGTGGAAAGACACCTCTCCGGAGGCTTATCTGGGCGCCACCATGAAAGATGTCCCCAATGCCTTCCTGGTGCTGGGCCCCAATGTGTTGGTCTACGACTCCTTTATCGGTCTGGCGGAAGCGCAGCTGGATTACATCATTGATGGCTTGAAGAAAATCAAAGCGAAGGGCATCAGCCGTCTGGCGATCAACCCGGGTGTGCTGCAGCGTCACAACGACAAGGTTCAGAAGCATCTGAAAGGGACGGTGTTCAACAGTGGTGGCTGCAAGAGCTACTACCTGGACCAGAACGGCCGCAACTTCGCTGCCTGGCCCTGGTCACTGGCAGAGCTGAAAAACCGCCTCAGCGAGTTCGCAGTGTCAGACTATGATGTGCAGTACGGCGTAAAGGAAAAGCAGAACGCGGCGTAAAGGCAGGGGCAAGCTATGAGCAATGAGCTGCAAGCTGCAACGCGGATCGGGGGAAGGGTGTTGATTCCAGCCGCCTGGGCCGCGCCCCAGACGTCAGGTCGCGGGCGCGGCCTTTCCGTCACGACACACAGCGATTGCGCCTTGCAGCTTGGGTCTTGGGGCTTGCCGCTGTTTTTCCGTAGGAGCCTGCCTGCAGGCGAAGCTTGGCAAGCTACAACGCGGATCGAGGTTAGGGTGGTTTTCCAGCCACCTGAGCCGCGCCGAAACGTCAGGCCGCGGGCACTGCCTTTCAGTCACGACACCCTGTGATCGCGCCTTGTAGCTTGTAGCTTGAGGCTTGCCACTACTCCCCCAACGCCTGAAGCAGCTTGTGACACGCTGACGGCGTCAGGCCGCTCCAGCGTTTGAACGCCCGCCGGAAGTTGGTGCTGTCGGAGAAATTCAGTTTCCGGCAGACCTGTTCCGGCGTCATGCCGTCGAACTGCAACCACAGTATCGCCTGGTGCAGACGCACTTCATCCAGCAGTTGCTGGTAATGACAGTCATGCTGTTGTAGCCGTCGTTTCAGGGTGGCCGGGCTGGTGCCCAGAGTCTCTGCCACCTCCTGCAATGAGGGCGGAGCGGTAACCCGGGTTTGCAGGTAGCGATACAACTGCTGCCGCAGGCTATGGGAAAACCCCAATTGTTGCTGTTGCTGGTGGCATTGCTGCCGCGCCACCTGCCAACCGGTGGCCGCGCCTCCGGGCCAGGGGATATCCACGAGTCCCCGTGGCAGTAACATGGCATCCATGCAGCGCTCAAAGTGCAGTGGCCCGCCAAGGTGTACCTGATACTGCTCCGGCCAGGGTGGGCAGCGATAGCTGAACTGGAATTGCCAGGGCAGCGAGCGGCCACTGAGCCACTGGGTAACCGAGGCGAGTCCGGTCATGGCGCTTTCCACCAGAAAGGGCCAGTGGCTACCGGCACCGCAGGTATCCAGCCACTGCACACACAGATACTCCTGGCTGAGCGTCATACGCATGCCCACCAGTGGGCTGATCAGTGCGGTATGCTCTTCAAAGCCAAGCAGGCACTCCTGCAGGTTGCTGGCCTGTCCCAGTAGTGCGCTGATGGCGCCGTAGTGACCTGGAAACAGTCGCTGTCCAAAACGAAACGGCAGCTCCGGATCCGGACACAGCTGGCGAGCGTTATGAATCAGCTGCAGATAATGCAGCGGACTCAAGCGGGCCTCCCCGCGCATCAGGGCGTCGGGAAACAGACCGGTGTGACGGAACAGGCGGTGGGTATCGATTCCCTGATCCTGCACCAGATCAATCAGCGCTGCCGGCATATGGTGGGCCGGGATAAAGGCGCTGTCTGGCAGGTAGCCGTTCATGGTCAGGCGGCCTGGTGAGCGGACAGGGTGCGGGCCAGATTGCGATTGGCGCGCTCGATCAGGGACGCCTCATCATCATCATGGGCAGTGGCGATACCGGTCTGCACCTGAATGAAATGGCTCTCACCCCGCTGTGTTTTGAACGCGAAATGCTGCGCCAGCTGCTGGAGTTCGCCGGCGATGCGTTCGGCTTCTCCTTGCCCACTGCCCGGCAGCACCACCGCAAAGCGGTCACCGGCATAGCGGCACAGTAGATCCTGCCGGCGCAGGTTGAGCAGCAGAAGCTCGCCCAGTTCTTTCAGTAACCGGTCGCTGTCAGCGGGACCAAGCAGACGGCGGCTGTGATCAAAGCAATGCAGATCAAGCATGATCAACGCAACCGGGCGATGGGGGTGCCCCAGCTCCAAGCGCAGCTGTTCGCGCAGGTAGCGGGCCCCCGCCAGGGGGGTCAGGTTGTCGAGACTACGATGTTCGCGAAAGATCCGTTCCCGGCGCAGCAGCTGGCTCGAAATGGCCTGCTGTTCACGATGCCAGTGATAAATGCCGATGGTGAGCATGATCAACCCTGCCGGCATGGCACCGGATTCCAGCCAGTGGTCCCACATAATGGTTTCTGGCAGACGAATAAATTCATCCATCAGATCCTGCCAGTAAGCCAGAAAGACGCCACTGAGTCCGGCTACCAGCATGCGTGTCACTCGTCCGCCGGGACGGCTGTTGAGGATCAGGGCAATCCACAGCAGAGACAGCAGTGCCGCGCCGCCTTCGCCGGCGATATCCAGCCAGACCAGTTCCTGCCAGTCCTTGGGATCACCCGCCGCCAGGTTGGCCAGCACGATCAGATTGGCGAGTGCCACCAGCACCATCAGGGTGCTGCGATGTCGGTTGATCAGGTTTTTCACGTCGGGTTCTCCTGCCTGTTGGCAGCAGCTTTACCGTAGTGCTGTGTCAGTTTGATGAAGCCGATGAAGAACTGTGTGATTGATCACATTGATGTGCAGGGGGTGCGATTGGCTCAGGGGAGATAAGAAAAAGTCTGAAGTCGGACGTCTGACGTCGGACGCTTTAAGTCAAAACCGGTCGAGCAGTGGTGGAGGCTTGGGCTTTGGGCGTCAGACCTCCGACGTCAGACGTCCGACTGAAATCTCTACGCGGGTCCATTCGGCTCAAATCCCTGGCAAACCCCTCTGGAAACACGTTTTCCCCGCAACCCTGTAACAGAAGTGACACGGGCTCTCCTTAGGGTGCCGGCATTGCCAATACATCAGGGCATTGCCCGGGGGATACCATGTCCAGTACCAAGCGATTCTTTCCACCTGTGACCAAGACACTTCTTGCCACTGCAGTGGCGCTGGCCTGCAGTCAGCTGCAGGCAGAAGAAACCGCCGCAGACAGTAATGAACTGGAAACGGTACGGGTGATTGGCCAGGCGGCCAGCACCAACCGTGCGCTGACCGAACAGCGTGAAGCGGACAACATCGAAACCACCACCCGTGCCGATGACATCGGTGACTTCCCGGACAGTAATGTGTCCGAATCCCTGCAGCGCATGCCGGGTGTTTCCATCGAGCGAGATCAGGGCGAAGGACGTTTTGTTCGTGTGCGGGGTGTGGCGCCGGATCTGAACGCGGTGAACGTTAACGGGATTCAGGTACCGGCCCCGGAAGCGGGGCGTCGTGCGGTGGCGCTGGATGTGATTCCGGCGGATCTGCTGGAATCCCTGACGGTGGTGAAAACCCTGACCCCGGACATGGATGCCAACTCCCTGGGGGGGACGGTGGAAGTGAATACCCTGTCTGCTTTTGACCGCGACGGCCTGTTCTATTCCCTGAGCGCCGCAGCCAGCCATGATCAGCATACCGACCAGACCAGTCCGGAACTGGCGGTGGCCGCCAGTAACCAGTTTTCTCTGGGCGAGGGTACCAACAACTTCGGGGTGGCCGGTGCCATCAGCTGGGGGGAGCGTGATTTCGGTTCCGATAATGTGGAAACCGGCGGCGGCTGGGACTTCGACGATAACAATGCCCTGGAAGAGTTCGAACAGCGTGACTACATGATCACCCGTGAAAGGCTGGGTGTGGCCGTCAATTTCGATTATCTGCTCAGTGACGATACCAGCCTCTACCTGCGCACCTTGCACAGTGAATTTCGTGATGAGGAAATCCGTCAGGCCAATATCTTTTCCTTCGATGCGGCGCAAGAACCGGGACAGACCGGTATCGCTGAAGTCGAGAAGGAGTTGAAGGACCGGGAAGAGACCCAGGAAATTTCTTCCTTTGTGCTGGGCGGGCAGCATTTCTCCGGTGACTGGACCACCGATTTCCATATCGGCTACAGCACTGCCGAAGAAGATGAGCCGCGGCATGCGGACAGCACGGTGTTCATTGCTGACTTTACCGATGCCGGATTCAGCGGGAATCGCAAACCGTCGGCCATATACCCGACAGGTTTTTATGATGCCAGTAACTATGATCTGGACGAGATTGAAGTCACTGAGGGCAAGACTACCGATGAGCAAGTGGATGTGGCGCTGGACTTTAAGCGCGACCTGTACTGGAACAGCAATCCCGCGTCGGTGAAGTTTGGCACCAAGGCCAGCCAGCGCACCAAGGACAGTGACGTCAATGTGTGGACCTACGGACCCACCGCCAACCTGGCCGACCATGCAACGGATGTGGATTATGAGCTGGGCAATTTCGGACCCGGTGTGGATCCGGATTCCATTGACGGGCTGATCGCGGGGCCGGGCCAGTTCGAGGATGTGGACTCTGCGATCGAGGACTTCGAAATGACGGAAGACCGTCAGGCGGCTTACCTGATGGGCACCGTGGATATTCAGCAACTGCGCATTCTCACCGGTGTGCGTTATGAAAAACTCGAGTTTGAAGCGGATGGTTTCGGCGATGACAACGGCACCATCACCCCGAGCCACTACGAAGAAGATGAAGACCACTGGTTGCCTGCGCTGCATCTGCGCTACCAGCTCACCAATGACACCCTGGTGCGCACAGCGTTCACACGCAGTGTAGTCCGTCCCACCTTCGAGCAGCTGTCACCGGGTTTCGAGATCGATGGTAACGAGGCCAGCTTTGGCAACCCGGAACTGAAGTCCCTGGAATCCAATAATCTGGATTTGGGTATTGAGCACTATATGGGGCATGCCGGTGTGGTATCTGCCTTCGCGTTCTACAAGGACATCAAGAACTTCGCCTACCTGACCGACAAGGGCGGCACCCCGGGTTTCACCGCATTTGATGACGCGGAAACCTTCGAGAACGGTAACGATGCCAGTCTCTACGGTCTGGAACTGGCTTACTCCAAGCAGTTCAGCAGCCTGCCTGCACCGTTCAATGGCCTGTTGATGGGCGCCAATGCCACCTTTGTGGATTCCACCGCTGAGATTGAAGCCTATGATGATGGCGCTGGCACAAGCGTAAAACGGGATATCGCACTGCCCAGCCAGTCCGACGTCACCGGCAATCTGATGTTCGGTTATGAAGACAAGCGACTCAGCCTGCGGCTGGCGGCCAACTACACCGGAAAATTCCTGCAGGAAGTGAGCGATCCGCTGGATAAGCGCTATGACATCTACACCGATGATCATGTGCAGCTGGATTTCAATGGCCACTATTTCCTGACCGAAGACCTGCAGCTCACCTTCGAGGCGATCAACATCAACGACGAACCCTTCTATGCCTACACCGGCAAGGAGAAGTTCAATGCCCAGTACGAAGAATACGGCCCCACCTTCAAGTTGGGTTTGGCTCTGAAGAACCTTTAATCAGGCCGGTCGGGGGGAGTGCGATACCCCCGGCCCCTTTTTTGTCTGAAGGAAAGTGCGAAGGAAAGTACCATGCGAAATAACACAATGATGCAACTGCTGGTGGGGATGTCTGCCCTGTTGCTTGCCGGTTGCCAACGGGATTACGGCACTGATCACAATGAGATGATGGCGGCGTCCACCCCGCAGTGGAACAGCGAAACGTCACTGGGTAACCCGTTGGGGTTGTGGGTAGGCGAACAACAGCGTGTCAGCGTGAATGCCCAGGGGCATCTGGTCAGTGGCGAGAAGGTGCTTCAGCGCGGGAATTTCGAAGGCCTGGCAGGCCGGGAGAATGGGACGGGAGAGGCGCGCCTGGTGACTGTAGACCGGAGCAGTAATCAGGCGGTGCTGTTCTCGTTTCAGGATGGGCGCTTGCATGAAGTGCAGCGCATGCCCGCACCGGACTATGAAATCAGCGGTTTCTGCCTGTATCAGGACGCTCAGTCCCTGTTGTCCGTGTTCGTTCTTGATGAACGGGGTGGCGCGGATCAGTGGCTGATGGGGGCAACCGATGACGCCATGGCGGTGCGTCATCTGGTGCTGCCGCCGGGGGCGGAAAGCTGTGCCGTGGATGATGCCGCGGCCGTGCTGTATGTGGCAGAGGAATCCGTGGGCCTGTGGCGCTATAACGCAGACCCGGAAAAAGAGGCTGAGCGTCAGCTGCTCGACCGTCTTGCCCCACACGGCCAGATTGCCGAGAACGCCAGTGGCGTCGCCGTATTGCCCGGTGGTGTGGGATTGATCGACAAGGAAGCCGGTGTGATCAATCTCTACCTGGCAGACGGTTCCCTGCAAAGCCGTATTGGGGTGCCGGATCTGGAAGAACCGGAAACCCTGGTGGTCAGTGGTGCCGATGAGAATCTGGTCTTGTATGCGCTGGACGATGGCAACGGCGGTGTACTGCGTAGCACTGTCGACTGGTCTGCATCGGCGTCTGCCGCTGACCACCTGCCAATGGTGTTGCCCACGGCGCAGAGTGACAGCGTAGAGCGCTTCGGCGATGCCGCTGATGATCCCGCCATCTGGATCAACCGCGCACAACCCGAGCATAGCCGCATTCTTGGTACCGACAAGAAAGCCGGCCTGTATGTATACGATCTTCAGGGACAAACCCGCCAGTTTCTGGAAGTGGGACGGCTGAACAATGTGGACCTGCGCTACGGATTGACCGTTGCGGACAAGCAATGGGATGTGGCGGTGGCGTCCAACCGTGATCATAACAGCCTGCATGTCTTTCTGATCGACCCGGACAATGGGCAGGTACAGGAAGCCACACAGATTCTCACCGGAATGAAAGAGATTTATGGGCTGTGCATGTACCAGAATGACCAGGGCATCTATGCCTTTGCCAACGACAAGAGTGGTCTGATCGAGCAGTGGTTGCTGACCGGCGGCGATACCGTGTCCGGTGAGCGTGTGCGCCAACTGCAGGTGGAAACACAGCCGGAAGGGTGTGTCGCCGATGAACAGAGTCAGCGTCTTTTTGTGGGGGAAGAGGACCGGGCCGTTTGGGTGTTTGCCGCGGCAGCGGATCAGCCCACCGATGGCCGCGAAGTGAAAGCGGTCGGGGACGTGCTGGTGGATGATATCGAGGGCCTTGCCCTGTATCAGCGTGATGGCAGGAACTGGTTGGTGGTGTCCAGTCAGGGGGATGACAGCTACGTGATCCTGGACGCCAACGCGCCCCACGATGTGGTCGGCAAGTTCCGCATCGGCATGAATCCCGCAGCGGGTATCGACGGAGCTTCGGAAACCGATGGTCTGGACGTGACCTCTGTGAATCTGGGCGGGGACTATGAGCGTGGCATGCTGGTGGTCCAGGACGGCCGCAACCGCCTCCCCGATGCGCCGCAGAACTACAAGATCGTGGCATGGAAAGACATCGAGGCGTTGCTGGAAAAGCCTTGAGTTATCAGCTACGAGCTACGAGGGGCAAGCTACAAGCTACAAGCTAGAATGCGAGCCGAAATCTGGAGATGGTTTCTCTGCCCTCAGCCGCACCGAGAACTTAGACGCGGGCACGGCCCTGCAAAACCATCGGACTTGGCCCGCGCCTTGTAGCTTGCAACTTGAAGCTTGTAGCTGATTTTTACTCCCAGCCCGCCAAGACCAGTTTGCCAATCGTTGCCCCTTCCTCCAGTCGCCGGTGGGCGGTTTTGAGGTTGTCGGCATTGATCGGGCCGAGGCCTTCGCTGATGGTGGTCTGAATCGTGCCGGCATCCACCAGCTCGCGAAGCTGGCTGAGGATGTCCCCTTGCCGCTGCATGTCCTGGGCGAACATGGCGCGGGTGAACATGAACTCCCAGCTGAACCGGGCACTCTTCGGTTTCAGCGGGTTCAGATCCAGCGGCCCGCGGGCATCCACAATGGCGCAGATGCCGCCCAGGGGCGCAATCACCTGGCAGGCGGTCTGCCAGTAATCATCCAGGTTCTGGGTGATGAAGATGCCATCTACCTGGGGCACCCCCAGCTTTTCCAGTTGTACCGGGATGGGTTGGCGGTAATCCACCAGGGCATGGGCCCCCATTGCCTCACACCAGTTGGCGGATGTCTCTCTGCCGGCGGTGGCGATGACGCGCAGCCCGAAATGCCGGGCGGCCAGTTGAATGGCAATGGAGCCCACGCCCCCTGCGCCGCCGATCACCAGCAGGGTTTTGCCTTCGCATTTACCGGGCTGGAAACCCAGTTGATCTTCCAATGCTTCCCAGGCGGTCAGCGCGGTGAGAGGCAGGGCGGCTGCTTCCTGCATGCCCAGGCTGTCAGGTTTGCGTGATACCAGCCGTTCATCCACGCACTGGTATTCGGCATTGCTGCCCTGACGCTGGACCGCGCCGGCATACCAGACCCGGTCGCCTTTCTGAAAGCGGCTGACCTCGCTGCCCACCGCTTCCACCACGCCGGCAGCATCAAATCCCAGTACCCGATGGCCGGGCTGATCCAGCGGGCGCTGGCGGAGTTTGGTATCGATGGGGTTTACGGACACGGCTTGTACCGCCACCAGCAGATCCCGGGGGCCCGGAGAGGGCAGATCCAGCTGGATGTCTTCCAGGGCATGGACGTCATCAATGCTGCGAGGCTGATTGAATCCGATGGCTTTCATGATTTCTCCCTGTTGGGCTGCTGGTGTCTTTATGCGTCAGTGGCCAAGCCGCTGGTGATACAAATTTGGCACATACTGAAGCGCAGACTATGCCACAGTAAAGTGGTTACTGCCGTGCGACCTTTGGCAGCGTTGGGAGAGCAGGAGTTGAAATGAAATTCGAAGAATACCGCAAGTTTGATGCCATCGGTCTGGCTGAGCTGGTGAGCAAGGGTGAGGTGACCGCCAGTGAGTTGCTGGAAGTGGCGATTGCCAGGGCAGAAGCGGTGAATCCGCAGCTCAATGGCTTGATTATCCCCCTTTACGACATGGCCCGACAAAGAGCGAAGTCTCCTTTGCAGGGGGCGCTGGCCGGGGTGCCCATGTTGGTGAAAGATCTGTTTCAGGAGATCGGGGGCCAGCCGGATTACCGTGGCAACAAGGCGCGTAAACAGTACGACATCCGTGCCCAACAGGATTCTACCCTGGTAGCCCGCTGGAAGGCGGCCGGGCTGGTGCCTTTTGGGCGTACCAATACGCCGGAGTTCGGTGCCAAGGGGATTACCGAGCCGGACTCCTTTGGCCCGGCACGTAACCCCTGGAATCCGGAGCATACGCCCGGGGGCTCATCCGGCGGTTCCGCCGCCATGGTGGCCGCCGGGGTCGTTCCCATCGCCGGAGCCAATGACGGTGGCGGCAGCATTCGTATCCCGGCGGCCTGTTGTGGTCTGTTTGGGTTGAAGCCCGGTCGTGGCCGGACCCCCTGGGGGCCCACCTTTACCGAAGCCATGCATGGTATTGCGGTAAACCATGTGCTGACGCGATCGGTCCGTGACAGTGCCCTGCTGCTGGATGCCGTACACGGCGATGAGCGAGGCAGCCTGTTTCAGATTGCCGGGCCGGAGCAACGTTATGCGGTGGCCGCTGCCAAGAAACCCGGTCGCTTGCGAATCGGTTTTTCCACCGCTTCACCCTTGGGAACAGCGGTAGACCCTGAAGCCGTGAAGGCGGTGGAAAAAACGGTGGCACTGTTGCGTGATCTGGGGCACGAGGTGGAGGAAGCCGAGCCGCAGATGGATGCCAAACAGATGTGCATGGACTGGCTGACCGTCTGGTTCGGTCAGTGTGCGGCCGAAGTGGATGAGGTGAAGGCGCTTACCGGTTGCGGGGATGAAGGGTTTGAGCTGGATACGCTCGGCATTGCCGCCTTTGGACGTGCCACCCCGGCCCATGAATACGTGAAATGCCAGAGCCGCTGGCAACAGTACATGATTGCCCTGGATACGTTCCTGGAAAAGTATGATTTCTGGCTGACCCCAACCCTGGCCATGCCCCCGGCGACCATCGGAGCCATGGCAACACCGTCGTTGCAGCAAACGGCGCTGAAGCTGGTACTCAAAGTGGGGGCGGAAAAGCTGCTGATGAAGACTGGTCTGATCGAAGAGATGGCCATGGAAAACTTCAAGTACATGCCCTTCACCCAGTTCGCCAACGTCACCGGCGTGCCTGCCATGTCAGTGCCGTTGCACTGGACCGAAGCCGGCCTGCCGCTGGGTTCCCAGTTCGTTGGCGCCCACGGCGATGAAGGTAAATTGCTGGCGCTGGCCGCGCAGCTGGAAGACGCTGCGCCGTGGTTTGGTAAAACGCCGGATGCCTGAGGCCTGACGCCCGATGCCGGGTGGTAGCGTCATGCATCCGGCTTTCGGCTTCAGGCGTTCATGGCTGCCTGTGCCGCCGGTGAGCGTGCCAGATACGCCAGTGCCTGTTCCGTGTCGCCCTCATGAACCGGATGAAAATTCGGTGATAGCCAGCGAACAGTGGCCTTCAGCAGAAAACTGAAGGTGGGTACGTTGTGGGTCCGTTTGCCGACCTGCTGCAGCTTCATGAGGATCTGCGGCAGTAGCATGCGGGCCATCTTGCGGGCACGGGGGTCCGGGTCCTGCCCGGCCAGCTGGCGACCGCCTTCTGCAATGAAATACAGAAACAGCGGGAACACGATGGCCATCAACGCCTGACGGCTGACATAGAAACCCAGCTGGGTACGGCACAGGTGTTCAAACAGGTCATAGGCCACGGTGCGATGTTCCACTTCCTCGGCCAGATGCCACTTGAACAGATCCACCATGGTGGCGTCCCCGTTGGTTTCCCAGCTCTCGTTATCCATGGCCCACTGGCCCAGCACCCCGGTGAAGTGCTCAATGGCAGCAATCAGTCCCACGCGGGTGATCAGCCACTGCTTTTTCCACGCCTGTCGTTGCAGAAACTTCAGTCCCAACGGCGCATCCCCGAGCACGGTGCCGAACAACCATTCTGCTTGTTCCGCGAAGGCCACATTGAACCCATGGGCCTCAAGATAGCTCTGGGCCTTGGTGTGCTGCCGGGAGTGAATGGCTTCCTGGCGAATAAAACCCTGTACATCATCACGCAAGACTTCATCGGTCACCATTGGCAGTGCCTGGTTGTACACGCGACAGAACCACAGCTCACCGGCCGGCAGCAGCATATGGATACCGTTGATGATATGGGTAGAGAAGGGGTCGTTGCTCAGCCAATGGAGCGGGGTGGAGGCAAAATCGAAATCTACCCGGCGGGCTTGCAGCCTGTGCCGTTGTGCGCTGTCAGGCAGGGGAGTGTGGGCAGCATTCATCATGGCGGTTCTCTTTTCTTGTCTGGCCATTGGTGGTTCGCCGGGTGTGACGGCGAACAACGAATACATCAAGAATGTATCATTACTCAATGTAACAATAAGCCCCTTCGTGGAACCTTGTAACGCGCGACGCTTACAATTCTTACACTATCAATTATCGTTATCGTTTGATAATGATTATCATCTGCGTGATACTCCGCCCCGTTTTGTCGTAATGAAGAGTTTTGAGGGGTGTTTCAATGAACAAGCGCATGGGGGTGCCGGTCCTGCTGGGTCTGGCAACAGGAAGTATTGCGGTGCAGGCCGTGGCCGACGACGCTCAGATGAATGAGCTGGCGCCAGTAAAGGTGGTATCCGCAGCGGGTTTCGAGCAGAAAATCGTGGATGCACCGGCCAGTATCTCGGTGATTACCGAAGAAGAGCTGCACAGCCGTCCGTTTACCTCTGTGGTGGACGCGGTCCGTGATCTGGAAGGTGTGGATGTGGGGGAAACCCGCGACAAGACCGGTCAATCCGGCATCTCCATGCGCGGCATGGGCGCTGACTACACCCTGATCCTGATTGATGGTCGCCGGCAGAATAATCACGGTGACATCTACCCTAACAACTTTGGCGGCAACCAGTTCAACCATATCCCGCCGCTGGAAGCCATCGAGCGTATCGAAGTGATTCGCGGTCCATCCTCCACCCTGTACGGTGCGGATGCCATGGGCGGGGTGATCAACATCATCACCAAGAAGCAGTACGACCAGTGGGGCGGCAGCATCAATGTGAGCCGTACCATCCAGGAGTACGACGAATACGGTGATGCCTCCACCACCGATTTTTCTGTCTCCGGCCCGCTGGGCAACCAGTTCGGTCTGGCCCTGCGTGGCAGCCTGTACGACCAGGATGCCTCCAACCCGGAATATGACCCGGTGACGGATCCCAATGGCGTGGTGCATGAGCGAGAGCTGGGTTTCGGTGGCGGCGGCAGAACCGTGGATAATGAGGATGCGTCTCTGGGTTTCACACTGCGCTGGACCCCCACCGACAACCAGCGTATCTCGCTGGATTACGATGACTCCGTACAGACCTATGACAACTCGGACAGCCAGCTGGGTACCCACGATAGCCCTGAGCGGCTGCCCCGGGCGGGCTATGCAGAAAACCAGGAGTTCACCCGTGAGCAGATTGCCCTGACCCATGAAGGGGAGTGGGGCTTTGGTTTCAGTAATGTTTCCCTGACCTACCTGGCCACCAACAATGACGGCCGCACCATGCCGTTGTCAGCCGATGAGCGTCTGCAGTATGACGACATCATCAACAACGACCCGGCCTGTGCGACGCCGGACAGCGATGGCTGTCTTGACCTGCTGGGGGCGACCTTCCTGCCCCGGGCTCAGCGCAAGCTGGAAAGCAACGAGCTGCGCCTGGATGGCAAGCTGGACCTGCCCATCAATGATCAGCACTTTGTGGTGGTCGGTACCCAGGTACTGCGTGGTGAACTGGAGGATGGCATCTTTGGTCTTGAAGACGGTAACCCCGGTGAGGTCTCCGAGAATAACTTCTGGGCTTTGTATGCAGAAGACAACTGGACCATTGTGGATCCCTTCACCCTGACCACCGGTGTGCGTTATGACAATCACGAAACCTTTGGTGATCAGGTAAGCCCGCGTGTGTATGGCGTCTACACCCTGAATCCAGCCTGGACCGTGAAAGGGGGCGTGAGCACGGGGTACAAGACTCCCAAGACCACCGACCTGTATGACGGCATCACCGGCTTCGGTGGTCAGGGCACCTATCCCTGGGTGGGGAATCCGGACCTGGAGCCGGAAACCAGTGTGAACTCTGAAATTGCCCTCTACTGGGAGAGCCCGAACCGGCACAGCGCCAACGTGACGGTGTTCCAGAACGACTTCAAGGACAAGATTGTACGCCAGGATAGCGAGCTCTGTTCAGCCACAGGCGGGCAAACGCCCTGTGTGGATCTGGGCGCCTACGATGCCCTGGGCGGTCGGCAGATCCTGACCCAGCCGGTGAATGTGGACAAGGCCGTCATCAGTGGGGTTGAAGTGGCGGGTCGCTACCAGATCTCCCAGCGCTGGTCCCTGCGTGCCAACTACACTTACATCGACAGTGAAGTGAAGAGTGGTGAGGGGGAAGGTTATCCGCTGACCGGTAGCGCCCGTCATATGTTCAACGGCACCCTGGACTGGCAGGCCACGCAGAAGTTCGGCATGTTCCTGACCGTGGAAGGCCGTCATGACCGTTTCCGTGGCTTTGGGCGCGGTGGTGTTCTCAATGAGGATGCCAATGGTGGCGAGTACTGGAAGAACTACGAGATTTACCACCTGGGTGCCCGTCTTGCCCTCAACGAGTCAGTCAGCCTGAACGCACGCATCAACAACCTGCTGGACGAAGACTTCACCACCTATGAGGTGGACTTCGTGGATGACGGTTCCGGTGGCTACGACGTGGAATACTACGACGACTACAACAACAAGGATGCCCGTCGTAATTTCTGGATTGGTCTGCAGGCCTCCTTCTGAACAACACCGCCCCGAGCGGGGCGGTGTTAGTAACATTAATTCGGCATGGCAGGGAAACCTGCCATGCTTTTTTCGTTTCAGGGAATCAGACCTGCGGCGCTGGCGCCCCTTTCAGGGAGTGAATTTTTTCCACGTCCACGATGCTGCGGCCATCATCATGGTCCACTTCACCGGTAAAGTTGACCTGGGTGCCGGCCTCGAGTGGGCGGTCGGCGGTGAGATCGTCATCCAGTTCGATCTCGATTTGTCCTTTGCGGTCGCGAAGCAGGTAGCGTTCGTCACCCAGTGACTGAACAATCTCGCCTTCCATGCGTACCTGGGTGCCTTCCTTGATGCCCTGAGTAATAGCGGCACTATCGCTCTTGATGATATCGCCAGCGGTAACGGTGGCAGCAGCGCTCATAAGTACAGATGCAATAATCAGTTTTTTCATGAGTCATCCTCCTTGGTTGATGTCTCATGGAATTAGTCGGCTTATAGCGAGCGATGTTCCTGTTTATTGTAAAAGGCGAGTTAAAGTCCCTGTGGCGACCACAGGGTTGCTGGTCAGCGGACCACGCGGAAAACGACGTTGTGTTGCTGGTTCAGTAACTGATCGTGGAGGCGGCCGGGCTGACGGCGCTCTTGAGAGAATGGAGTTTGTCGGCGTCTACCCGGGGGTGATGTGCTGTGTGCGCTACCTGCCCGGAAATGATCAGGCGGCTACCGGACTCAAGTACCCGGCCGGCGGTGAGTTTGCCGGGCAATGTGATCTCGATCCTGCCTTCCCGGTCCTGTAACAGATAGCGGTCCTGACCCAGTGCGGGGAGAATTTCCCCTTGCAGTATTACCGGGGTGCCTGCCGCCGTACGGGCGGTGATGTCTGCGCTGCTATGCAGCCATTCACTGTCGGCGTTGGTAAAGGCCGCCAGTAACAGCAGGGTGGTGGCCAGCAGTCTCGTCATGGGATGCGTCCTTAAAAGTGAAAGGAACGGTTACCCGGTTAGAGTCCTTGCCTTTGCAGTGGTTCCCTCAGGTTCATGCGCCGCTGCCCTGGGATAATACGGGCCACCAGTCGCTGATGCGCCGACCGTCCCACACGGCCAGATCGCCGAACTGCAGCAGCACGAATTCGCTCTGGGTCGGGCGAAAGAAGATCTGGTCGTCCATGGTCAGGGCCGTCTCAGCGCTGCCGTTGTACATCATCTGATTGGTGCTGGCGCCGTAGACCCCGTTGGCCTGAATGCCGGCGGGGGATTCGGGCCGGGCCTTCCAGTAGCCGCCATAAATAAAATAGGTGCGTTGCCGGTTCGGGTCCCAGCGTTGCCAGGCGTCACCGAGTGGAACCGGGCCGGGGAGCGCCAGCCCGTCTATGGCTTTGATCACCGGCGCGGCAATAAACACGGCGGGCTGGAAGCTCGACAGCTGTGGCAGCTCAAAATCACTGGCCTTGACCAGGCAGGACCCGGCACTCAGCTCGTTGACCACCGAGGTCTCGTCATACAGTGCGATGGTGGGGCTGCCGGCGCCATTGAAGCACAATGACTGTGATCGGTAGTGGGGAGCCTGTTGGTAAAGCCGCTGGATGAAGGCCTGGTACCTGGCCTCGGTTTTGCGGTGTCCTTCTGTGGCGTTCTCGATAAAAGCGGGCAGCTTGCCCACATGGGCATCGTAGCCCATGAAGCCGCTGAAGGAGAGGTGATCCGGGTGGGCGTGAATCCGTTCCAGCAGGGCGTCCAGTTGCTGCGGTTCGGTGAGGCCGCCCCGGTGCAGACCCACATCGATTTCCACATTGATACGCATGGGCTGGTCAAGCTCGCGGGCCAGTGACAGGTATTGCTCCAGTCGTGGCAGGCTGTCGACCAGCCACTGCAACTGCCGGGCAGGTGCAAAGCCGTGCTGGTTGCCCAGCTCCTGGTAGAACTGTCGGGCGGCCTGCACCGGCATGGGCTTGCCGAGCAGCATGTCACAGCCGGGGGCAGCGTCTGCCAGGGCATTCATAAATGGCTGATGGAATACCATCACCCGCTGGCTGCCGGTGTGTGTCATCACCTCCTGAATCAGGGGCACACTGGGCAAGGACTTGGCGACGATACGAAACGCCTTGCCGTCTGGCAGCATGGTCATCAGCGTCTGACAGTTGGCGGCCAACCGCGGGTGGTCAACCAGCATCAAGGGGCGCCCCGGGCCGTGTTCTTTCAGCGTGTCATTGATCTTCAGGAAATAGGGGGCATGGGCGGCACCCCGGTTATCCGGTCGTAGCAGCCAGCCCCCTGCGGCAAGAGCGCCCAGTCCGATCAGAAATCCACGTCGGTTCATTGCCAATCCCTGTTTGTAGTTGACAGTTGATAGTGGACAGTTGACAGCTGCGCAAACAATGCTGTTTTGATCTTATAAGAAAGAGGGCGCGCCCAACGCGTGGGCGCGGGCTCATTGCATGGAGCGGCAACTGCGCTATGCCGCGGCGCTGTCAACTGTCAACTGTCAACTGCCTTTCCCTCACGTAAACAACCGCATCAAATGCGGATTGAGCATCCTGCCCTGCGGATCGAGTTCCCGGCGTACAGCCTGAAAGCGATCAAAGGCCGGATAGAGTTCGGCCAGTTCCCTGCGGGCAAGGTTATGCAGCTTGCCCCAGTGAGGGCGCCCCTGGTACTTGCGAAGAATGGGCTCTACCGGTTTGAACACCTGCTCATAATCCTGGGCAAAGTACTGGTGAATCGAAAGACTGGCCCCGGCACGTTCGTGGTACATAGAGAGCAGGCGGTTATCCTCACCCACATAGCGAAACTCAATGGGGAAGAACACATTGATGTCTTCCTTGCGAAGCGTGTCGCATACCTCTTCCAGGCAGGCCATGCCATCGTCGGCGGGCACGGTGTATTCCATTTCATTAAAGCGCACGGTGCGGCGGTTGCCGTAAACCACATTGGAGGGGGCGGTAAAGGTACTGTCTTCAACGAACAGGGTGACCAGCTTCTGCAGAGAAGGCGTGAGCCAGCCGGCATGCATGGCCACCTTGCAGATCAGCTCCAGCAGTTCGTTGTCATCTTCACGGGGTGGGCTGTCCTGCGGATCGTCGGTGATCTCCATGGTCTTGACGATGGCCTGGTTGCCCAGGGGGAAAGCGAAGAATTCGATATGGCGGTAGTTGTCTTTCTCTCGCTCCACAAACGCCATGGCTTCCCGCAATGGCAGTGTCCAGGTGTGCTCCTTCAGACGATAGGCAGGCTGATGTCGGAAGGTGAGGTCAGTGACAATGCCCAGAGCCCCGAGACTGCAGCAGGCCGCCAGAAAAGGGTCGCCGTCCTTTTCTGTGAGGCTCAGGGATTCACCGTCAGGCAGCATCAGGGTCAGTGCTTCCACCTGACCGGACAGGCTGGTCAACTGGCGGCCGGTGCCATGGGTGCTGGTGGCAATGGCGCCGGCCAGGGATTGCAGGTTGATGTCCGGTTCGTTGGTAAAGCTGTGCCCCTGCGACCAGGCCTGTGCGCTGGCCATGCCCAGGCGCGTACCCGCGCCCCAGGTGAACAGATCGCCGTCCTGATGCTTCAGGCCGGCCATGGCTTCCAGGGAGATCAGGGTATTATCGGTGGGCACCACCCCACTGAAAGAGTGGCTGCCGCCAAAGGCGCGCAGGGTGCCAGTGCTGCCGCTCATCGCCTGGCGCAGCTCGTCGTCATTACGGGGAAACGCCATCTGTTCCGGGTTGGCCGTCTGGTTGCCAGACCAGTTCTGCCAGGCGGAAGAGGATTCGCCGGCGTCTGCCAGCAATTGTCCCGGCGCCAGCGCTCCGGCGGCGCCGGCACTGCCCAGCGCCTTGAGGAAGGCGCGCCGATCGATGGAGTTCAGGAGTGCCATAGAGGGTCCTTTTTGTTATTTGGCACTATCGTACAAGAAGAGCAATTAATAGTTAATAGTGAATAGTTAATAGCTGCGCGTTCAGGCGCCAAGTGTTGCGGGGCGATTTGAGCCGCGCACTAACGTTGGTGCGCGGCGGGAGGCCGTTAAGAATGAAGATCGCTTAACGCGCCATTATTAACTATTAATTATTCATTATTAATTCCCAGGCTTTCCCACATCTCATCCACCCGCTCCTTCACCGCCTTGTCCATGCTGATGGCGCGGCCCCATTCCCGGCTGGTTTCGCCGGGGAGTTTGCTGGTGGCGTCCAGGCCCATTTTGGAGCCCAGGCCGGCCACCGGGGAGGCGAAGTCCAGGTAGTCGATGGGGGTGTTTTCCACCATCACGGTATCTCTTGCCGGGTCCATGCGGGTGGTGATAGCCCACATTACGTCTTTCCAGTCACGGGCATTCACATCGTCGTCGCAGACGATCACGAACTTGGTGTACATGAACTGGCGCAGGAACGACCACACGCCCATCATCACCCGCTTGGCATGGCCCGGGTACTGCTTCTTCATGGTCACCACCGCCATGCGGTAGGAACAGCCTTCCGGCGGTAGATAGAAGTCCACAATTTCCGGGAACTGCTTGCGCAGAATAGGCACGAAGATTTCGTTCATGGCCACGCCCAGCACCGCCGGTTCATCCGGTGGCCGGCCGGTATAGGTGCTGTGGTAGATCGGGTCGCGGCGATGGGTGATGCGCTCCACGGTAAATACCGGGAAGCGTTCCACTTCGTTGTAGTAGCCGGTGTGGTCGCCAAACGGGCCCTCGTCGGCCATCTCGTCCGGGTAGATGTGGCCTTCCAGCACGAATTCGGCGCTGGCGGGGACGTGAAGGTCGTTGCCGATGCATTTCACCAGCTCGGTCTTGGAGCCACGCAGCAGGCCGGCAAAGGCGTACTCGCTGAGGGTGTCCGGCACCGGGGTGACGGCGCCGAGAATGGTGGCCGGGTCGGCACCCAGTGCCACGGCGACGGGGAAGGGTTCACCGGGATGGGTTTGCTGCCATTCCTGGAAATCCAGTGCGCCGCCGCGATGGCTGAGCCAGCGCATGATCAGTTTGTTGCGGCCGATCAGTTGCTGGCGGTAGATGCCCAGATTCTGGCGTTCCTTGTGGGGGCCGCGGGTGATCACCAGTGGCCAGGTGACCAGCGGGCCGGCATCGCCAGGCCAACAGGTCTGGATGGGCAGTTTGTAAAGATCCACCTCGTCGCCTTCCAGCACCTTTTCCTGGCAGGGGCCGCTGCCGGAGACCTTCGGCGACATGCTCAGCACCTTGCGGAACACTGGCAGCTTATCCCAGGCGTCCCGGAAGCCTTTGGGTGGCTCCGGCTCTTTCAGAAAGGCCAGCAGCTCGCCCAGCTCACGGAGCTCTTCCAGGGATTCCCGGCCCATGCCCAGCGCCACCCGGTGTTCGGTGCCGAACAGGTTGCCCAGCACCGGCGTGCCGAACCCTTTCGGGTTCTCGAACAGCAGCGCCGGCCCGCCGGCCCGCAGGGTGCGGTCGCAGATTTCGGTCATCTCCAGATTCGGATCCACCGGCACGGTGATGCGCTTCAGCTCGCCCCGTTGCTCAAGCTGGGTGATGAAGTCTCGCAGGTCGCGGTATTTCATAGGCTTCCTTGTTGTTCGGCTAACCGGAAGGTTGTGCGGCGAGTATAGCAGGATGAACGCTGGACGCCTGAGGCTCGACGCAAGACGCAAAAACAGAACGCAGGCGCAAGTGTGCGGCGGTCAGAATGAAGGGTAGGTGATCTTGTCGGGCCGGTTTCGCCCAGGCGAGCAGGGCGCCTACAAAAACTGCCTTGCTACGAAGTCGCTGTAGGAGCACCACTTGAGGTGCGAACCGTGCGAAGCACGGAATCGACCGCAGGGCGATCAGGCGTTTCCGCGCTCGACAGGTCTATAAAGAATGCCCTCCCTCCGGTCGCCTCGCTGCGCTCGGGTTCGTCCCCTGGAAGGGAACTCCTACAGTCCTGAAAGTGTGCGGGCATAGCCTGCCTCAAAACCACAAAACCCCGCCGAAGCGGGGTTTTGCGTGTTGCATGATGCGTGTTGCGTGAAGCGTCTCTTACTTCCGCTTCATGGAATCGAAGAATTCCAGGTTTGTCTTGGTCTGCTTCATGCGGTCGATGAGGAATTCCATGGCGGCGATTTCGTCCATGGGGTGCAGGACCTTGCGCAGGATCCACATCTTCTGCAGCTCGTCCTCGCTCACCAGTCGCTCTTCGCGACGAGTGCCGGACTTCTTGATGTTCATGGCCGGGAACACGCGTTTCTCTGCCACCTTGCGGTCCAGATGCAGTTCCATGTTGCCGGTGCCCTTGAATTCCTCGTAGATCACTTCGTCCATCTTGGAGCCGGTGTCGACCAGGGCGGTGGCGAGGATGGTCAGGCTGCCGCCTTCCTCGATGTTCCGCGCGGCACCGAAGAAGCGCTTGGGTTTTTCCAGGGCGTGAGCGTCAACACCACCGGTGAGTACCTTGCCGGAGCTGGGCTGTACGGTGTTGTAGGCCCGGGCCAGTCGGGTGATGGAATCCAGCAGGATCACCACGTCCTGCTTGTGTTCCACCAGACGCTTGGCTTTCTCGATCACCATCTCGGCCACCTGCACGTGACGGGCCGGCGGCTCGTCAAAGGTGGATGCCACCACTTCACCGCGCACGGTCCGTGACATCTCGGTCACTTCCTCCGGACGCTCATCGATGAGCAGCACGATCATGTGGGTTTCGGGATTGTTGCGGGCGATGGACTGGGCGATGTTCTGCAGGAGCATGGTCTTACCGGCTTTCGGCGGGGCCACGATCAGGCCGCGTTGCCCTTTGCCGATGGGGGCCACCAGATCAATCACCCGGGTGGTGATGTCTTCGGTGGAGCCGTTACCGATCTCCATGACCAGACGCTCGGTGGGGAACAGGGGCGTCAGGTTTTCAAACAGGATCTTGTTCTTGGCGTTTTCCGGCTTGTCGAAATTGATCTCGTTGACCTTGAGCATGGCGAAGTAGCGCTCGCCATCCTTCGGGGGCCGGATCTTGCCGGCGATGGTGTCACCGGTACGCAGGTTGAAACGGCGGATCTGGCTCGGGGAAACGTAGATATCGTCCGGGCCTGCCAGGTAGGAACCTTCGGCGGAACGAAGGAAGCCGAAGCCGTCCTGCAGGATCTCCAGTACGCCGTCGCCGTAAATGTCGGAGCCATTCTTGGCAGCGCGTTTAAGGATGGAAAAGATGACGTCCTGCTTGCGGGTTCTTGCCAGGTTCTCGAGTCCGAGTTCCTTGGCGATGTCCAGAAGTTCTCCAATCGGCTTCTGCTTCAGTTCAGAAAGATTCATTGGCGTATGTTTTGGTTTGAATGAATTGAGAGGCTGCACCGCCTGCGGTGCCACAGTTGTTTTGATAATCCGGTTTTTCGGAATCTGGGCCGGCAAGCCTGAAAGGGGGCCACAGGAAAATAGGGTAACCAGAGGTTCCGAAGGACTAACTAAAAGGGGGTGCTTGTAAGGAGGTTCCTTAAAGCTGTTCTGGAATCTACCACTATGGGGAAGGGCTGTCTAGGGTATTGGGTATAGTAATGCCCCGGCCGGTAGACCGGGGCGTTACAGGGTGTTTCCGGCGTTACAGCGTGCTGTCCAGGAAAGCGCTCAGCTGGCTCTTGGACAGGGCGCCCACCTTGGTGGCTTCCACGTTGCCGTTCTTGAACACGCTCAGGGTCGGAATACCACGAACACCGTACTTTTTCGGGGTGTCCGGGTTGTCGTCAATGTTGATCTTGGCAATGGTCAGGCGGCCTTCGTACTCGCCGGCCAGCTGTTCCAGGATCGGCGCGACCATTTTGCAGGGGCCGCACCAGGGTGCCCAGTAGTCTACCAGCACCGGGCCGTCTGCATTGATGACCTGGGCTTCAAAGTCCGCGTCGGTCACATTGATAATCTCGCCGCTCATCGAATTCTCCTGATATAAAGGGTTTGGCTGACCGCTGGGGTCGTCGCACTGGGCAATAATATCAGGTTGCAGGCACTCATTTTCAAGCGAGTGAATGAATAATCGTTAGTGGATTTGCCTATCACGACGGATAGCCGGCAAAGTAAAGCATGGGAAATGCACTGCCGCTGACATCCTAACGCCATGATTTCAGGGTACTATCGGCCAATTCGCAGACAGGAGTATGCATGGAGCACGGCGAACATCTGGCCGCCATTGATCTGGGGTCAAACAGCTTTCATATGGTCGTGGCACGTCAGGTGCACGGTGAAATTCAGCTTATGGACGGCCTGTCGGAGAAGGTGCAACTGGGGGCAGGTCTCGATAAGGACAACTGCATTGATGACGAGACCCAGACACGGGCGCTGGAATGCCTGGGGCGTTTCGCCCAGCGCATTGCCGGCATTCCCCGTGGCAGTGTGCGGGTGGTGGGTACCAATACCCTGCGTCAGGCCCGCAATGCCCGGCAGTTCATAGACCGGGCGGAGGAGGTGCTCGGCCATGATATCGAGATCGTGGCGGGGCGCGAGGAAGCACGGCTGATCTATCTGGGGGTGGCACATACCCTGGCGGATGATGCCGGGCAGAGGCTGGTGGTGGACATTGGTGGCGGTTCCACGGAGCTGATCATCGGCGAGCGGTTTGAATCCTCGGAAACGGAATCCCTGCACATGGGCTGCGTCAGTTTTGCCCGGCGCTTCTTTGCGGATGGCAATATCAGCGAGAAAGCCTTCGACAAGGCGGTCACCGCAGCCCGTCAGGAAGTGCTGTCCATCCATGCCAACTACCGGCGTATTGGCTGGCAGCAAAGCGTCGGCGCGTCCGGCACCATCAAGGCCATCAGCCAGGTCTGCGTGGAAAATGGCTGGTGTGATGCCGGCATTACCCTTGAGGGGCTCAAGAAAGCACGCAAGCGTGTCATCAAGGCTGGCAGTGTGGCCAAGCTGGATCTCAAGGGGCTGCGCGAAGATCGCCGGCCCATCTTTCCTTCCGGGCTCGCCATTCTCTACGGCATCTTCGAACAGCTGAATATCGAGTACATGGAGGTGTCCAGCGGGGCGCTTCGTGAAGGTTTGCTGTATGACCTGTTGGGTCGCTTCGGCCATGAGGACGTGCGCGATCGCAGCATTCAGTCGCTGATGAACCGCCATCATGTGGAGCGCAGCCAGGCTGAGCGGGTGTGCGAAACCGCCATGTCGTTGTTTACGCAGGCGGCCAATGACTGGGGGCTTGATGACGAAGAAATGGCCGACACCCTGCGCTGGGGTGCACTGCTGCATGAGCTGGGATTGGCAGTGTCACACAGCCAGTTCCACAAGCATGGCGCCTACCTGATCACGAATTCTGACCTGCCAGGTTTCTCCCGCCAGGAACAGGAGGCAGTGGCGGTGTTGGTGCGTGGTCACCGGCGCAAGATTCCGCTTTCGTCCCTTGAAGAGCTGCCGGGAGATGAGCGTGAGCCGTTGTTGCGCCTGTGCCTGGTGCTGCGCATTGCGGCACGCCTGCATCATGCCCGCTGTGATGAACTGATCCCGGCCATGAGCCTGAAAGTGAAAGACAATGTGCTCAACCTGACCTTCCCGTCAGGCTGGCTGGAAGAGCACCCCCTGACCCTGGCGGATCTGGAACAGGAGCAGGAGTACTTTCAGGCGGCCGGGTGTGAGCTGAAATTGAGCTGAGCTACGAGCTACGAGCTACGAGCTACGAGCTACGAGCTACGAGCTACGAGCTACGAGCTACGCTGGTTGGATTAAGGAAGGCCAAAAGGTTCCCGAGGCTATGTATTTTGGGGATAGGCCGAATTCGCCCAGGCAAGCTGGGCTCCTACATAAAGATCACATGCTACGAAGCCGCTGTAGGAGCTTGCAGACTATCCTTCGCTTCGGTGAGGCGCGAATATTGCGGTGATGGTGGTCCCGGCCTGCGAGACTTGGCATTGGCTGATATGCCATCGCACCATGACACGTGCTTGTCCTCGCCGGACGGACCCAAAGGGGGAACAGGCTCCCCCTCTGGCATTCCGGCCATTCCCCGGTATGGGAATGGCGCTCCAGCGGGCAAAACATGTTTTGCAAACCCCCGCTTACGCCCCCCTTGCCCCGACTCCGTTCGGCCTGCTCCGCAGGCACACTCCGGTACTCGCCCTGTGCCGGACGCACAAAAGACTCGCTCCGCTCAGACAGGTTTTTTGCTCTGCGCCGTCACAGGGCTCCGTTCCTCGACTCACTCTAACGGGGAAGATGCCGTGCGGATGTCGCTGGTGCGCTTTCATCGCGCAAACGCTGAAGGTTGCTGTAGGAGCTTGCCTGCAAGCGATCCGAGCCCAAGCGAGGTAAGGATTCCAGAGGCGAGTTTCGAGTCACGAGTTTCGAAGATCAAAACCCAAACCCGAATCCTCTATGCGGGTTTTGCGTTTCGAAACTCGCTTCACTCATTTCCTCGCTTAGGCTCGGATCGCGAGCAGGCAAGTTATTCGCTTCGCTCACCCCTTCGGGGCCGCACTCCGTGCGTTACTCCGCTGCGCTACGTTCCTGCAGCGGGGTATAGTGAGGGTTTTACCGACGCAAAAAGGCCCGCCCGGGTTACCGGGCGGGCCTTTTTGCGTCAGGCGTCAGGCGTCAGGCGTCAGGCGTCAGGCGTCAGGCGTCAGGCGTCAGGCGTCAGGCGTCAGGCGTCAGGCGTCAGGCGTCAGGCGTCAGGCGTCAGGCGTCAGGCGTCAGGCGTCGCCCGCAACTACCCCAACGTGTCCAGCAGCGTCTGCTGGGCAATAAACATCTCTTCTCCTTCTGCCGGTTCAGCTCGGCGGTAGCTGCCATCGCTCTGCAGAAGCCAGGCGCGGCTGTTGTCGCGCAGATAATAATGCAGGCCTTCTTCCAGCATCTGCGCTTTCAGGGCCGGATCATTTACCGGGAAACAGGTTTCCACCCGGTTGAACAGGTTGCGGTCCATCCAGTCGGCGCTGGAGCAATACAGTAGATCCTCACCACCGTGATGGAAGTGATAGATGCGGGTGTGTTCCAGAAAACGACCGACGATGGAGCGTACCCGGATAGTGTCCGAGACACCGGGTATGCCGGGTTTGAGGCAGCAGATGCCGCGCACGATCAGATCAATTTCCACGCCGGCCTGACTGGCCCGGTAGAGCGCCTGGATGATCTTTTCCTCAGTGAGGGAATTGAACTTGGCGATGATGCGCGCGGGGCGCCCGGCTTCCGCTTCAGCGGTTTCGAATTCAATCCACTCGATCAGTGACGGATGCAGGGTGAATGGCGAGTGTTTCAGCTGTTTCAGCCGCGCCGCCTTGCCCATGCCGGTGAGCTCCTGGAAGATCTTGTGCACATCCTGGCCGATCGCCTTGTCCGCGGTCATCAGGCCGTAGTCGGTGTATAGCTTGGTGGTCTTGGTGTGGTAGTTGCCGGTGCCCAGATGCACATAGCGTTTGATGCCGTCGCCATCGCGGCGCACCACCAGCAGCATCTTGGCGTGGGTCTTGTAACCCACCACCCCGTACACCACGATGGCGCCGGCTTCCTGCAGCCGACGTGCCCCCTCAATATTGGATTCCTCGTCGAACCGGGCGCGCAGTTCCACAATGGCGGTGACTTCCTTGCCGTTCCGGGCGGCGGTTTCCAGATGATCAAGGATTTCTGACTTGGTGCCGGTGCGGTACAGGGTTTGTTTGATGGCCAGCACCTTGGGATCACGCGCCGCCTCTGCAAGCAGGTTAATTACCGGCTGGAAAGATTGATAGGGGTGATGGAGCAGCAGGTCTTCCTGATCAATGGCATCAAAGATCGATTCGGACTTTTTCACTGTGGGGTGCACTTTCGGGGTGAACGGCGGATAGTGCAGGCGCGGACGGTTTACGCTGGTGAACATGCGCGCCAGGTTTACCGGCCCATTCACTTCATACAGATCGTCTTCGCCCAGTTCGAACTGTTCCAGCAGATAGTGCATCAGATGGCGAGGGCAATTGTCCGCCACTTCCAGACGCACTTCGTCACCGTAACGGCGGGACAGCAACTGGCCTTTCAGGGCCAGGGCCAGGTCTTCCGCTTCCTCGTCCACTTCCAGATCCGCGTTCCGGGTTACCCGGAACTGATAGCAGCCGGTGGCCTTCATGCCGGGGAACAAGTCAGAGACATGGGCATGAATCATTGAGGACAGAAACACGAAGTTGTCATCGCCGTCGCCGCTTATCTCATCAGGTATGCGAATCAGGCGGGGCAGAGAGCGGGGCGCAGGGACAATGGCCAGGCCTGTGGAACGACCAAAGGCGTCCTTGCCATCCAGGGGTACGATAAAGTTGAGGCTCTTGTTCACCAGCCGTGGAAAGGGGTGTGAGGGGTCCAGGGCGATCGGGGTCAGTACCGGGTAGATTTGCTCGCGAAAATATTTTTTCACCCACTCTGCCTGGGCTTCGGTCCAGTCTTCCCGGCGCAGGAAGTCCACCCCTTCTTCGCGCAGGGCCGGCAGCAGGATGTTATTGAGAATGTGGTATTGGCGATCAACCGCTTCATGGGTGATACGGCTGATTTCCTTGAGCAGCTCATCCGGCAGCATGCCGTCCGGGCCCGGTTGGCCGGTGCCGGTTTCCAGCTTGTTGCGCAGCCCGGCCACACGGATCTCGAAGAACTCGTCCATGTTGCTGGAGAAAATCAGCAGGAAGTTGAGACGCTCCATGAGCGGATGATTCTCGTCCATGGCCTGTTCAAGAACCCGCAGATTGAACTGCAGCAGGCTTAATTCCCGGTTGAAGTAATAGTCCGGGGTGTTGAGGTCGATGGCGCTGTGTTCGCTGGCGATATCATTCATGGTGTCGTCCTGACCGGCACTGCTGGAAGGGCCTCTATTCCATGACATAAATGTGACATGAGAATGACAAGGCAGAAGAAACTGCCCGTTCATTCAGCTTAATCCTGCTGGCCGCCCGGAAAAAGACGTTCGTCTGGCCAGGCGGTATCAGACGACGCTGGCCTGCATACATTGCTTACTTTTCAGCGGGGCAGATAGCATATATAATGCGAATCGTTATCATTATTAGCATTGTTTTTCTTGGAGTTTGCCAATGACTTGCCGAAACCGCGCGATCTGGGGCGCGCCGCTGGTGGGGGTCTCCCTGCTGTTGCCGCTGTCTGTTCAGGCCGAAGAGGCTGAATCTGTCAATGTTATCCCGGCTGTACAGGTGGGTGCTGACGTGGAAGAGGGTGAGGGCTACATCACCGAAGGTGAGCCTGCAAAAACCGGCAAGCTGAAGGTGCCTGTCGAGAAAACCCCCTACGCCATCACGGTGGTGAATGAGGAATTCATCAAGGATACCGGGGCCAAGAACGTGCAGGACGCGTTGCTGTATTCCTCCGGTGTCTATGCCGGGGCCTTCGGTTTTGATACCCGCGGTGACTGGGTGAAAGTGCGGGGACTGGATGCGTCCTTCTACAAGGATGGACTGCGGTCTCTTTATGGCAGCTATAACAGTGTCCGTCCGAATGTCTATGCCATGGAAAGCATCGAGGTTCTGAAAGGTCCGTCCTCCGTGTTGTACGGACAGGCTGAACTGGGCGGGATCGTCAATACGGTCTCCAAGTTGCCGAAAGCAGAACAGCAAGGTGAGGTCTGGGCCCAGGTGGGTTCCTACGACCGCAAGCAGCTGGCGGCGGATGTGACCGGTCCCATGTCGGAAGATGGCAAGCTGCTATACCGCATGGTGGCGCTGAAGCGGGAAAGTGGCACCCAGGTGGATTACGTGGATGACAACGGCTTCCTGTTTGCGCCGTCCTTTACCTGGCTGCCCACGGACAACACCACCATTTCCCTGCTGTTCAATTTCCAGGAAAATAATGGCGGCATCTCTGCCCAGTTTCTCCCGGCCGAAGGTACCTTGCTGCCGGGTGTGAGAGGGGATATTCCGGTGGAGACCTTTGTGGGTGAGCCTAGCTGGGACCGCTATGACCGCAGCATGGATGAAGTGACCCTGTTTGTGGATCAGCGTTTGAATGATCAATGGGCTGTGGCACTGACGGCTCGTCATACCTCAACCGAAACGGAAACCCGGGAACACTGGGCTGCCATTGGCTTCCCGATCAGCCCGAACGGTGACATCTTCCGTACCATGCACATGGCGGATCGCTCTACCGATGTGAGCAACTTTGATGTGCGGCTTGAGGGTGATTTTGGCCTGTTCGGTACTGAGCATACTTTCGCCTTCGGGGTCGATTATCAGGATGCGCTGTGGGAAGAGGGTAACTATTATTCCTCCGCGACAGGGTCTCAGCTGAACCTGTACAACCCGGTATACGGAAATGTGAATTACGCTTCTCTGGCGCCCGTGGACCGCAATGACAACGGTATTCGTCAAACCGGGGTTTACCTGATTGATCACGTGGACATCGGTAATGTGGTGGTGTCCGGCGCGCTGCGTCATGACGAATCCACCAATACTGTTTATGTGGTCAGCGGTAGTAACACTCAGAGCCGGGACAGTGAAACAACAGGACGTCTGGGCCTGATGTACCAGTTTGATTTCGGGCTGTCTCCGTACGTGAGCTACTCTGAAGCCTTTGTTCCCAATCTGGGTAACAACCCCAATACCGGCTCTGGCCTTGAAGCGACCACTGGTGAGCAACAGGAAGCGGGTATTAAGTACCTGAACGATGCTGGTGACTTCTCTGTGGGGGCTGCTTACTTCTACATCGAAGAAACCAACCGTGTGGTGCAGGGCACCAGCCCCAACACGATTGACCAGATCGGCGCCAAGTCAGAAGGCTGGGAAGTGGAAATGAAGAAACAGCTGGGCAACCTGGAAGTGCTGGCCAGCTACACGGATATCCGTGCGGTCAATGATGGCAGTGGCGAACGTCTGCCTTATCTGGCTGATCAAACCGCCTCTGCATGGGCCAAGTACGAGCTGGAGAATGGTCTGCGTTTTGGTGCCGGCGCCCGTTACATTGGCGACAATGTGGGCTTCGACTATGGCAGTGGTGCTGGCCCGAAAGTCCCTTCTGTTACCATGTACGATGCCATGCTTGGCTATGGCATCAAGCAATGGGACTTCAGCGTCAATGTTCAGAACCTGACCGACAAGGAATATGTGTCCTGGTGTCGCGGGGAACTGAATGGTTCCGTGTTTGACTGTGGCTACGGTGAAACCCGTACCGTTACCGCCAACGCCCGCTATCGCTTCTGATAGTAGGCAAGTTGAAAAAAAGCCGGCGCTTGCGCCGGCTTTTTTGTGGGTCTGCGGGTCTGACGTAATGACATAAGGGAAAGGCAACCTCGTCATATTCCTCAATATCAACAAACCCGGCCGCTGTTTTTTTGTGGGAGCTTGCTTGCGAAGGGTTTGGCTTGACGGGAGGAGCCTTTCGCTTGCACGCAAGAGTCCTTGCTTTTGGTTGTTAAGTGTAAATACACTAAATATATGTCCATCTTCAGAAATGCGGAAATCTGGAGACACTAAAGTGTATGTACATCAAAAGAGGTGAATCATGAAAGCATTCCAATGGATCATGGCACTGTTCAGTCGCCTTTTCCCTGGCCGGGCCAGTGACCTGGCGCTACAGATGATGACCGGGCCGAGGCTGCCACTGGCTTGGCGGGGGCGGGCCGAGTTTGCGCCTGACCGTCAGTTACCGGTGGGCGAGCGTGCCCGCCTGAACATCTGGGCCGGAGGCCCGAAACGGGTGCTGCTGGTCCATGGCTGGTCAGGGCACTGGACGCAGTTTGAGACCATGATGAAGGTTCTGGGCAGAGACGACTTTTCGTTTTATGCCCTGCAGATGCCCGGCCACGGCAGTGAAGCCGATGGTGGCAGCCATGTGGGGGAGTTCATTGCCACACTGCGCCAGGCGCTGGATGTGATTGGCGAGCCGGTGGAGGTGCTGATTGGTCATTCCATGGGAGCGTCGGCGGCGGCCTATGTGCTGTCAGAGCGCGGGGATATTGCCAGGGCTGTGCTGATCGCGGCGCCCACGGACTTTCGTGGTGTGGTTGGCAGGATGGCAGTCATGCTGAAGCTGGGTGGGCGCGCCAGAAAGCAGTTGCAGGACAAGATGGCGGCCCGGGTCGGCATCAGCTATGACGCCCTGGATATTGCCCGTCGTGGCGAGCGGATCGA